>NZ_JADEVZ010000031.1 GCF_015207875.1 Dolichospermum sp. LEGE 00240 | reverse complement strand
GTAGGGGGCAGGGGAGCAGGGGGAAAGATATTTATTTGCAACGGACAACGGACAACGGACAACGGACAACTGACTATCCTTGTGACAAAAGAGCCATAATTTGGTCAATAAACAGTTGGTGATCGACCACAGGCTTAGAAATATAACCATCAGCACCACTTTGGTGCAAAAAATTCTCGCGATCGCCTTCCATTGCGTGTGCTGTTACTAAAATCACTGGTAAGTTAGCTGTTTGTGGGTCAGACTTTAACATTTGTGTAATTTTGATGCCATCAACAGACTTACCTTGGTATACACTACGTGATAGAGACACATCCATCAAAATTAGGTCAATTTCATGGGATTGAGCTATTTTCATCACCTCCTCTACATCTTCTGTATGTTTTACATCCAACCCCCCACGTTTACTCAGTATTTTAGAAAAAACACGAGCATTAATTAAATCATCTTCAACAATTAGGACAGTTTTCATGAGATTTGATACTAAATAGGGCTAACATCGGATCAACATCTGTTGTATTTTTAATAATCCATAAGGAATGTGAATTAAATAAAGTGCAAAAGTAAAAAAGTAGGGTGTGTTAGCGACAGCGTAACGCACCATTTCAGATTAAGTCAGAATTGCAGGTTATTAAATTTGCGTTCCTAAGCATAGATCACATCAAAAATAATACTACTGCTTTTTCTCGTCATGAGTATCAAGATTATGTGAGTATTTCTATTTGCGTTATGCTGTGATTTTAGAGCGTGTTATCTTCTAGCGGCTGTTGTGTAGTGAAAATTCAGGGAAAAACCTCATGGCAAAACAGTTAAACCTTCTCTCCAAGGGACAGGTCATCACCACCGCCCTGCACACCGAAATGCAACGGTCATACCTAGAATATGCCATGAGTGTGATTGTGGGGCGAGCCTTACCAGATGTTCGAGATGGATTAAAACCAGTACATAGGCGCATCCTATATGCCATGCACGAATTGGGTTTAACACCAGACCGACCTTATCGAAAATGCGCCCGTGTGGTGGGAGATGTTCTCGGTAAATATCATCCTCACGGCGATCAATCAGTTTATGATGCCTTAGTTCGGTTAGTCCAAAACTTTTCCAGCCGTTATCCCCTACTCGGTGGACATGGTAACTTTGGTAGCGTGGATAATGACCCACCGGCAGCCATGCGTTACACGGAAACCCGTCTCGCACCGGTCGGACACGAAGGAATGTTGACGGAAATTGCCGAAGAGACAGTGGAGTTTACTGGCAACTTCGACAATTCTCAACAAGAACCAACTGTACTCCCGGCTCAATTACCATTTTTGTTACTGAATGGCTGTGCGGGAATTGCTGTCGGTATGGCGACAAATATTCCCCCCCACAACTTGGGAGAAATCGTTGATGGCTTAATTGCCTTAATTGACAACCCAGATTTAACCGATGAAAAATTATTTCAATTAATTCCTGGTCCCGACTTTCCTACTGGTGGGGAAATTGTTGATCATGGTGGCATTAAAGAAGCCTATACCACTGGCAAAGGCGGTATTGTCATGCGCGGTATCGTCACAATGGAAGAAATTCCCGCCTCCAGGGGAACTAAACGCCGTACAGCATTAATAGTCACAGAACTGCCCTTTCAAGTTAATAAGGCAGCTTGGATTGAAAAAATCGCCGATTTAGTCAATCAAAGTCGGTTACACGGAATTTCTGACATTCGAGATGAGAGTGACAGGGAGGGAATGCGCGTGGTTATTGAACTCAAACGCGATACTAATCCCCAGGAACTACTCCAGCATTTGTATCACCAAACAGCTTTACAAACCACCTTTGGCGCGATTCTCTTAGCCATAGTTGATGGACAACCCCGCCAATTAACATTACGGCAACTATTACAGGAATTTCTCAAGTTCCGAGAACATACCCTCACCCGTCGCTACAGTTACGAATTAGGAAAAGCTGAAAATCGGGTAAATATTCTGGCAGGATTGTTAAAAGCTTTAGCAAATCTAGATGACGTTATTGCTATATTACGACAAGCCCCCGATGGCAGTACAGCCAAGATGACACTTTGTAGCCAGCTAGATTTAACGGAGGTACAAGCAGATGCCATTTTGTCTATGCCATTACGTCGTCTCACCAGTTTAGAACAACAAAACTTACAACAGGAATTTGACCAACTTAACCAGGAAATTAGCGTATTACGAACATTACTGGCAGACAGACGAGAATTACTTAAAGCCCTGAAAAAAGATTTGCGAACTCTCAAACGGAAATATAATGATCCTCGCCGGACGAAAATAGTTCACACCACAGAAAAACCAGCTTCAGAAGATAAAGGTAAAGCTAAAGCAGCAGTAGCCGCAGAAGAAAATTCTCCAGCAAAAATCCCCACTCCTAAACCGGAACAACCTCTAGAAGAAACCATTTTAGAAGTTACTCAACGGGGTTATATCCGGCGGATTTCCCCCAATAGTAAAAGAACAAAAGGGGAAAATGGCTTGCTGGATCATGATTTCCTGATCCAAACTGAATTGACTAATACTCACAAAGACCTGTTAATCCTCACTAGCGGTGGTAAGGTTTACCCGATTACGGTGGGAGATATTCCTCTAACTACGGGACGTTCAGCGCGAGGAACGCCATTGATTACGATGCTTACCAGTACCGCCCAAGGTAACACGGAAGGTATCATTACCCGGTTCTTGCTGCCAGAAAAACCGGAAACCTTGGAAATGGTTTTGTTAACTAAGGAAGGACGGATTAAACGCCTATCTTTATCGGAATTTGTGAATCTCTCACGGCGAGGGATTACAATTTTGAAGCTTAAAGACAAGGATGAATTAGCGTTTACCCAATTCCTCAGCAGCGGAGAACATCTAATTTTAGCGAGTTCTAGCGGTCGTCTACTCAGGTTTCCCGTTAATGATGAACAACTACCGATTATGGGTCGGGCTGCAATGGGGTTACAAGCTTTCCGCCTTTTGAAAAATCAGCAAATGGTTGGTTGTGTCAATGTCAGCAAGTATCACCAATTATTGCTGGTGACTGAAGAAGGATATGGCAAAATTATGGCTGCTAATCAGTTGAGGGCGGCGAATCGCGGGGATTTAGGCATACAACTGTTAAAATTCAATAATAAAACGGACAATTTAGCGGCTATGGTTCCCGCAAAACCAGGTTCAGAGGTCGCATTATTGACAAATAGGGAGCGAGTAATTCGCGTATCAGTAGATGCAGTTCCTAATCTCAACAAAGATAGTAAGGGTGAAAGTATTTGTCAACTTAACAGGGATGAGAGGGTTATTGGTGTGGTGGAGGTGGAGTAGGGTTTGTTAAGAGCGATCGCTTATGATGGAGTAAGGTGGGCGATCGCTAACTGCAAATCTTAAAATTCGTTGTGACGATTTACAGACAATTAATCAACTATGGATAAATAATCACTTGCTAATAAGTGTAAATAATCCATTCTTTACTCTTTAACTTATTAGAGATTTCATACTAACGCACTTTACAACTCTCTTCTTCCTTGTTCTTTTAATAAGATATCCATCCATTCTCGATCTTCTGTTAACAAATCTGGTACAGGAGGAATATTATAATCTAAGGTTAAATCAAATCTAGCCCTTTCATAAATACCTAACAATAAATGCTGTAAGTTTAACTCTATTTCCTCTTCTCCTTTTTGTAAAGGTATGGAAAAATTAGGTATGGTTTCTTTGACAGAAAATGCAAATAGTTGAGCCGATGGAAACCGATAGGATCTCACAGTTAAAATGCGATAATCTGTGTCAGAAACTCTGGTGACAATGGGCATTTTTTCGCCAGTTCTAATTAAGTCAATTTCTACTAAGTTGGTATCACTTTGCAATATTTTCTCCCGTTTATCCAAGTAGGATCTTCTACCTTCTTTAGTTTTTTTATTAGTAGGAGAAAGTATCTCAATTACAGTGATTACTTTACCTGTAGAAATTTCTCTAATTTCTAAATATCCTTCTTTAATTTCTAAAGGTAATGGTAAGGTGACAGTAATTGCCTTATTTTCTGTTTCTGTGGGTAAAGTTGCTATTGCAGTTTTACTAACATTTGATTTTTGTTCTTGTTTAACTGATAAAATTGCCACATCAGGAATACCAATTAATAAAGAATCTTCGGTATCAAGTCTATAAGTACGTTTTTCTATAGCTACTCGATATGTTTCGCTAAGATGAGATTCTATATTATCGGCGATCGCCGTAATTAATCTATGATATACTTCTGACCATAAATCAGGATTTTCTAAGTAGGGATTCATCCCTGGAAATGGTGAACTCATAAACTTATCACTACAATATTCTCAGAGTTACTATTCCAGTATAGCATTTATCTAGGTTGTGCTGTTCCAACTGACGTATTACCAGATTTAACTCAGACTCATAACGGACTTCTTGATAATATCTGGTATTTTTTAAATCACTAATACTAAACATTCTTGCTAACTTCTGGGGACTGAGACGGGGTAGTTTGTAGGAAATAATAGTCTGGATTAAATCTAGCAAATTTTTTTGCAATCTTTCATCCGGTAAATCTGATCTCGCTTGTGATAATAGGTTTCTTGCTAAAGCTGGAACTTCTTTCTCCTTCTCCACAACTAACTTAATAATACCTAATCCCAAGGATGTTTGTATATCCACCAATTCATCCAAATATAACCGAGTTACCAAAGGACTTTCTAGCAAATAGCGATATGGTTCTATTTCCGTCGGTTCTATACTACGTTTAGCAAATAAAACCACAGCTTGCCAGGGTTTGGTAGAAGCATAGAGATGTAAATAAAGAAAAATCTCTGAAAAAAAGCGAGAATAAAAGTCATCATCTCTTTGAAATTGTACCTCTACAAAATAAATTGGTGTTTTTGGCTGATTATTTTTAGGTAGAAATACACCATCAATTCTAAAAGCTGTTTGTTTTAGTTCTACAGAGGCAAAATCATAAACATCTGCTTCACTAGCTGGTAAATTAATCAATTCAAAAAAAGATTGCGGTAAGGTTTGAAAAATGCGATAAAAAATAGAATCAGTTTTCATGAATATTGCTATTAAATATTTTTGTAAATGTTGAGTTAAGAGGAACTATGAAACATGATACAATAACAACCATGCAAAATATCATATTAATTTCAACACACTAACATTTAAACTATGAATCAGCGATTGGTTGATTCCCTTGTGCAAGTAATTGAGGCACTTTCCCCAGAAGAAAGAAAACTTTTAGAAAGTCGTCTTCAACTCAAAGCAGTGCAGAAAACACCCGGAGTTTGTGGTGGTCATGCTTGTATTCGTAATACCCGCATTCCCGTATGGGTTTTGGTTTCGTTACGTCAGCAGGGAGCAAATGATAGAGAATTATTAGAAAATTATCCCAGTCTCACACCTGAAGATTTGATAGCAGCTTGGGAATATTATCAACAGCATACTTCAGAAATTGATCTGGTTATTGTTACTCAAAATGAGGATAATTAATGGTCAGACTGTATGCTGATGAGAATTTTCCTCTAGCGATTGTGCGACAATTGCGGCAGATTAAAAAAGAAGTCGGGGATCTTCTTTATGCTTGATTTTAAGAATATCCAATTTCTATCATTTTGAAAAATTCCTGGACTACTTCATCAGGATTGTTATAACATCTTTCAGAATCAAATCTTTCTACAACTTTGATACCATTTTTCTTGAAAATGCGTTCTCTTTCTTGTTCTTCAACTCTGCGTTCTGCGGTGTGAAAGGGTCCATCAACTTCCAACACTCCCCATTTACCGTTATAACAAATGAGAAAATCAGCTTCTTTATTTTCTCTACCTTTGGATGTGTTGAGTCGTGCTAAGGAGTTGGGTACAAATAAAACTCCAGTTCTGTCTAATGCTTCAGCAATTTTGATTTCTGTTTTTGAGCGAAAGCGTAGATTTTCCCAAGTGTGAATTATTGAGTCTGAATAAAATTGAACTCCTTGGTTATTGATATTATTATCTTTTTCAAGAGTTTTGCTTATAATTAAATCTGTATTTTCTATAATCTTTTTATATAAACTGGCAAATTCTCCAGGCGCAAAATTACAGTTTATAGGTCGTCTTTCTGTTTTATTCACATCAAGATAAATATATTCACAAATTACGCCATCTAAGTTTGTTGTATTGTTAATTAGCCAATCTTCTATACAAGCACCTGTCAATATTGCACTGTGAAAATTTGCATGGATTACCTGAGATTGCAACAAGTTAGCCTCTCTCAAGTTACTTTCAAACAGGTCAGTATCTCTCAGTATAGCAAAAAATAGGTAAGCCCCGCTCAGGTCAGATAAAAATAGTACAACTCCATTTAAGTTAGCCTCTTTCAGAACAGCATCTTTCAAATTAGCCACACTCAGATCGGGTATTATATCTGAATTTTCGTCTCTCCACTTATTCCAAACCTCTACCCCTCTCTTCAGTATTACTAAATGCTCTGGATTTGCCATAATCTAGTTTTTATACCTAAAATTGCCAATATTTGGATTTTAACCTAATTTCATGAAGATAAAACTAAGCTCGTTAAAATTTACCGCTAAAAAATCAATTTAGTGGATTTTAAATTTCTCTTGCTGTAATTAGAGCATAATTATAAATTTTAGGACTGATTCTTGTTCCTTTACTCCTTAAATCATCTAAAATATCTTTGACATTATCAATCAATCCTTGGTCTTTTGCTAAAATAATTACTCCAACTAAACCAATAATTGGCAAACCTCTACTAATAGCAACTTTTCTACCAGCTTTTTCATCAATTAAAAGTTGACCTGCTTTTAATTCTTCTGCCAAAATAATTGCAGAACATTCTCCTAAATCTAAATCTGTTTCTAATTGCAATTGTTCAATCAGTTGAATATTACTTATAAAACGAACTTCTAGCCATGAAGTTGATTTTACAGCTAAAACGGCGGGATGATTACCTGTAGTCAATTCTTCATATACTTGTTGAGGAATTATTACTTTTCCAAATACAGCATGAAGTAAATCTAATTTACCAACTTTAGAAAGTTCACTTAATGGGGTTGTATCGGAAACAATAATCATAAATTATTGGCTTGTAACTTCATTTTTGCCTGATTTACTTCTGCTTGAAATTCCTCTAAACTCATACTATCATCAAACAGAGATATTTCATATTTAGACATTAAATCTATAACATCTAATCGAGATATTCCTAATAATTGACTAGCTTTACCACTGCTAATTTCTCCATATTGAAGAAGTGTCATAATATAAGCTTGTTTGGCTTTATTTTCTGCTTCTTGTCTGATAGTATCTGTGATGCTATCAATGGGAAGAGTAAATTCTACTTTAGTCATAAGATCACAATTTTCTATTTGTAAGTAGTTCTCATTCTCAAAAAACTTGATACTATATATAATATCATTTCTAAAACAACTTTCATTATTGGGTATTTCCTCTGCGAACTTCTCGCACAATTTCACAAATCTCTTCTGTTGTTAAAGGATGAGGATCATTTACTGCTTCTCTTCTTTTCCTTAATTCATTCCAATCAAATTTGGGAGCTTTTTTAAAAAAAATACCATCTTCAGTCATGGTAACTGAATATTTTTCACCATTAACAAATTGTTCTCGAATTTCTGGAGGAAGTTCTAGGTTTCCTTCTGGTGTGAAAGTAATAGTAATTGTTTGTTCCATAATTACCTCATTTACTTACTTCTCGAAACAAAATAACACTATATATTATAGTATATCTAGAGCTTTTAATCGGGGAACTAAAGCTTTTAAAGCATTACCACGATGACTAATTGATTTTTTTAAATCCGTCGTCATTTGGGCAAAAGTCAATTGTTTCTCCGGGACATAAAAAACCGGATCATAACCAAAACCACCATCTCCAGAAGGTGCAAACAAAATTTCACCGTGACAAATACCCTCAGATTGAATTACTATTTCTCCTTGAGGATTTGCAACTGCGATCGCACACACAAATTGAGCTTGGCGATTTTCCTGATCGCCTAATTCTCTCAATAACCTCTCAATCCGTTCTGTATCTGTGTTCCCATAACCCACTATTAATATTAAATTAAATCCCCCCTCTATCTCATGACAAAGGGGGTAAGAAAGTACAATTAAGCCGTGAAATACTTCGCCGCAGAGTGATAAGTAATAATCGCCGTTGTCGACTGTTCAGGATACAATTGCTCACTTTCATCCATGTGCATCTTCATCCTATCAACTCCCAACAACTCTAACTGCTTATACTGATCTTGGATATTCGGACAAGCTGGATAGCCGAAACTATACCGAGAACCTTGATAGCGCTGTGCTAACATATCCCGAATATTGTCCGGTTCAGAATCACCAAAACCTAACTCCCGGCGGATTCTGGCGTGAGTCCATTCTGCCAAAGCTTCAGCAACCTGGACAGCCATACCGTGAAAATACAGATAGTCAGTGTATTTATTATCGGCAAATAGCTTTTGTCCGAACTCCGTTGCAACTTCCCCCACAGTCACCGCTTGCATAGGGAAAACATCAATAATTCCCGACTCCTTCGGTGCAAAAAAATCCGCAATACATAACCTATGAAAAGACCTCTGACGCGGAAACTCAAAACTAGCTCTTACCTCTGCGTCCTCTGCGCCTCTGTGGTTCGTTTCATAAATCAATAAACTATTCCCCTCCGATTGACAAGGAAAATAGCCATAAATTACTTGAGGATGTAATAAATTCTCCTCAATAATTCGCTGTTTCCACTCTTCTAAAACTGGGTAAACCTTATCAGCTAAAAATGCTTGATATTCTTCCTTAGATTGTTCCTTGGGTTTACGGAATTGCCATTGTCCAGCTACCAAAGCTTGTAAATCCAAATACCAGAATAATTCCTCCAAAGAAATATCATCAGGTTGTAAAAACTGCGTTCCCCAAAAAGGTGGTTGCGGACGTTCAATATCTACAGCCACAGCCTCAGAACGCCGAGTATCAACCTCTTTTTTAAGATCAGAATTATCTATTGTGGGGTGGGAACCTTGCCTGCTATTTTCCTCAACAGATTGATGTCCATTTTCTACAAATTCATCCAAAAATCCCTGTAAATTATCCCAATTACCTGCTGTTTTTGCAGGCATTAACTTATCCATAAAATGCAAATCAGAAAAGGCATCTTTGCCATAAACAACTTTACCTTTATAAGTTCCTTGGCAATCTTGATTTACAAATTTAGGAGTTAAAGCTGCACCACCTAAAATTACTGGCACAGTAATTCCTTTTTCATTGAAAGTTTGTAAATTCTCTTTCATGAAAGCGGTAGATTTTACTAACAATCCACTCATAGCAATACAATCAGGTTGATACTGTTCGTAAGCTTGAATGATGTTTTCGACTGATTGCTTAATTCCCAGGTTAATTACCTTGTAACCGTTATTAGATAAAATGATATCTACAAGGTTTTTACCAATATCGTGAACGTCACCTTTGACAGTAGCAATCACAAAAGTTCCTTTGGCATTATTGCCAGATTCCGACTTTTCCATGAACGGTTCTAAATAAGCAACCGCAGCTTTCATGGTTTCGGCAGATTGTAAAACAAAAGGTAATTGCATTTGTCCAGAACCGAACAATTCACCGACAACTTTCATTCCGTCTAATAAGAAAGTATTGATGATTTGTAAGGGAGGATATTGTTCTAAAGCTTTTGTCAATTGGGTTTCTAAACCAATGCGTTCACCGTCAATAATATGCCGTTTCAAACGTTCTTCAATTGGTAAAGTGGCATCAATTCCCGTGTTCCGTTTGGTTTTGACTCCGGCAAAAATTGTGGTTAATTCTCCCAAGGGATCATAAACGCAGACATTACCATCAAATTTACGTTCATCGTAAATTAATTGTCGGCAAACTTCTTGATGTTGAGGTTCGATTTTTGAAAGTGGTAAAATTTTACTCGCGCTGACAATTGCTGCATCCATGCCCGCCTGCATGGCTTCATGCAAAAACATGGAGTTTAAGACTATGCGTGAGGCGGGATTTAAGCCAAAGGAGATATTGGAAACGCCCAACATCACATGACATCCGGGCAGTTCTTGGCGAATGCGGCGAATGGATTCTATGGTGGCTTTGCCATTTTCTCGATCTTCTTCAATCCCTGTAGAAATGGGGAGAGCTAATGTATCAAAGAATATTTCTGTCGGCGCAATCCCATATTCTACGGCTTGACGGTAAGCACGTTGGGCAATTTGAAACTTTTTCTCTGCTGTCCGCGCCATACCATCTTCATCAATTGTGCCAATAATGACACCTGCACCATACTTTTTGGCTAATTCTAGGACTTTCAAAAATCGTGGTTCGCCGTCTTCGTAGTTGGTGGAATTGAGTAAACACTTACCTCCAGCTACCTTTAACCCTGCTTCCATTTTTTCCCATTCGGTGGAATCGAGCATTAATGGTAATGTCACATTATTGACAATGCGAGAAACTAACTCGTACATATCACGTACGCCGTCACGTCCCACATAATCAACGTTAACATCTAGGATATGTGCGCCTTCTTTGACCTGACTCCGTGCCATTGAGACTAAACCATCCCAGTCTTCAGCGTTGAGCAAGTCACGGCATTTTTTAGAACCGCTGGCGTTGAGACGTTCACCGACAATCAAGAAAGAATTTTCTTGGGTGTATGGTTGAGTCGTATAAATTGATGCGGCGGATGGTTCTAAACTTGGTTGTCTAACTTTTGGTTTTAACTCTTTAGCAATTTCCGCCAATTGTTGAATATGTGCTGGTCGTGTCCCACAGCAACCCCCAATCACTTGGACACCTAAATCTTCAACGAAGTGCATTAACGCCATCCGTAATTCTACGGGCGTAAGTCTGTAATGTGCTTGACCGCCAATATTTTCCGGTAAACCCGCGTTGGGAATACAGGAAACTACGAATGGAGAATGTTCTGATAAATACTTGATGTGTGGTTTCATCAAGTCGGGACCAGTGGCGCAATTTAAGCCAAGAATATCAATGGGATAAGATTCGAGAATGGTAACTACGGCGTTGATTTCTGTCCCTACCAGCATTGTTCCCATGCTTTCCATAGTTACAGACACCATTAAGGCGCGTCTTTCGCCTTTTTTGGCAAAAACTTCCTCAATTCCATTTAATGCGGCTTTAATTTGCAGTACGTCTTGGCAGGTCTCGACGAGAAATAAATCCACACCACCATCAAATAAGGCTTCTGCTTGTTCCGCAAAAGAGGCTTTCATGGTATCAAAGTCAATATGTCCCAAGGTGGGGAGTTTGGTGGTTGGACCTATAGAACCAGCCACAAATCGGGGTTTTTCGGGAGTGGAAAATTCCGCAGCTACACTTTTGGCAAGTTCGGCGGCTTTTTTCGTGAGATAGTAAGCTTGGTCTGCTAAGTCGTATTCTGCGAGAACGATGGACATAGAGCCAAAGGTATCAGTTTCAATGACATCAGCACCAGCGGCGAGGAAATCACGGTGAACTTTGGCGACGGCTTCAGGTTTGCTGTGGACTAAATACTCGTTACAGCCTTCATATTGTGGTCCGCCAAAATCTTCGGCGGTGAGGTTTTGGGTTTGCAGGTTGGTTCCCATTGCGCCGTCAAAGACGATTACGGGACGTTCTGGACTATAGAGGTGTTTAAGAAAAGGATGGGTCATATTGTGTGAAAGAATAGAGTTATTTTTGTAATACTAGACTTAATTTACAGCAGGAGTTACCGAGTCAGGAGTCACCGAGTCAGGAGTCACCGAGTCAGGAGTCACCGAGTCACCGAGTCACCGAGTCAGAAGGAAGAAAGTTATTTACCAATTACCTGTCCCCTGTTCCCTGTCCCCTGTTCCCTGTCCCCTGTCCCTTGTTCCCTACTTAAAATAGTGAAACTTTCAGATTTCAGCAGTCCATTACCGAAAACAGTATCTACTACCATGTCTGTTAATTCTAAACTTTACGAAGGCAAAGCTAAAATTCTTTACGCCACAGATGATCCAGAGATTTTGTTGGCTGATTTTAAGGATGATGCTACAGCCTTTAACGCTCAAAAACGCGGCAGCATTCAAAACAAAGGCATGATTAACTGTAGTATTTCTAGTCAACTGTTCCAACAATTGGCAATGCAGGGGATTAAAACTCATTTTATTGATAGTCCAGCCCCGAATTTGATGAGAGTTAAGGCTGTAAAAATTATCCCCTTAGAAGTGGTGGTCAGAAATATTGCGGCTGGTAGCCTGTGTCAGCAAACTGGGTTAGGGCTGGGGACTGTGTTATCACGACCCCTGGTGGAATTCTATTATAAAGATGATAGTCTAGGTGATCCTTTACTGACAAGCGATCGCCTATTTCTTCTAGGATTAGCCACACCGGAACAAGTTGCTCAAATTACCCATCTTGCCTTGAAAATCAACGAATTTCTCCAGCAGTTTTGGGAAAAGTGTCAAATTACCTTAGTGGACTTTAAACTTGAATTTGGCGTAGACTCCCAACAGCAAGTATTATTAGCTGACGAAATTAGTCCCGATACCTGTCGTCTATGGGACATAGCCGAAACCGATACTAACCGTCGGGTTATGGATAAAGACCGTTTTCGTCGTGACTTAGGAAACGTAGAAAATGCCTATCAGGAGGTTTTACAGAGAGTATTAAAAGTGGTAGAAAGCTACAAAGCTGAGTAAATATTTTTTCCAATGATTAACAAATAATGGTGTGTGGTAGTGAAGAGAAATATGATTAAAAAACATTTAACACCCGGATTAATGGTTACCATAGCCATTACATTCCCTTTAGCAATTTCTGTCAAAGCAAATGCCCAAACTCCTGATAGTCACCCACAGACGACAGAAGTTTCGACAATAGAAACAAACCAGTCAGAAAAACAGCATCCCATTAAAAATGATACTAGTGAAAATCTGACATCCCATGCCCTAGCATTGCCAATAGTTGGAGAAAAAGAATCTAAGCAATTTTCTCCCATTGTCAAAGTGATCAGGCCCAATTTAGCAGTAGTAGACAAAGCATCTGTTATTGTCCCCAAAACCACAATAGTTCCCATTACCACACAAGTCCCCCAACCAGCGACTACTAAACCTTCTACGGCTGAATCCACTCCAGAAAAACCAAATCTTCCCACAGCAGCACCCACAACCAAGCCAGAAGCAACGGAAGCCCGCGTTTTGGTGTCCGAGGTAGCAATTAAATCAGAAACAGGACAAATCACCTCGGAACTAGAAACCGAAGTTTATAAAGTCATTCGTACCCAAGCCGGACAAACAACAACCCGTTCCCAACTTCAAGAAGATATTAATGCGATTTTTAGAACTGGGTTTTTCTCCAACGTCCAAGCATTTCCAGAAGATACCCCTCTGGGTGTGCGAGTCAGTTTTATTGTTACCCCCAATCCCATCCTCTCGAAAGTAGAATTAGAAGCAAATCCTGGCACGGGTGTAGTCTCTGTCCTTCCTCCTGGGACAGCCAACGAAATATTTAGTAATCAGTATGGCAAAATTCTTAACTTGCGGGAACTAAGCGAAGGCATCAAGCAATTAACCAAGCGTTATCAAGATCAAGGTTATGTACTAGCCAACTTAATTGGCGCACCCAAAGTCTCAGACAATGGAGTCGTTACCCTCCAGGTCGCAGAAGGGGTTGTAGAAAGCGTGAAGGTCCGATTCCGTAACAAAGATGGTGAGGACATAGACGACAAAGGCAACCCAATTCAGGGACGGACAAAGGATTATATTGTGACGCGAGAATTAGAATTAAAGTCAGGAACGGTATTCAATCGCAATACAGTGCAAAGAGATTTAGCACGGGTATATGGATTAGGATTGTTTGAACCGCCTGATACTGAACCTATATCCCTTGCCCCTGGTACTGACCCCAGCAAAGTAAATGTCCTAGTTAATGTGATTGAACGTACCAGCGGTTCTATTGCTGCCGGGGCGGGTATCAGTTCCGCTAGTGGTTTATTTGGAACTGTTAGCTATCAGCAGCAAAACCTGGGAGGAAGAAACCAAAAATTAGGGACAGAGGTACAGTTAGGAGAACGGGAACTACTTTTTGACCTTCGCTTTACTGATCCTTGGATTGCTGGTGATCCTTATCGAACCTCATATACAACGAATATTTTCCGTCGTCGCTCCATTTCTTTGATTTTTGAAGGTAAAGATAACAACATTGAAACCTTTAATCCTGATAATATTACGGATACAGGTCAACAAGATCGCCCCCGGATTACTCGCTTAGGTGGTGGTGTTACCTTTACTCGTCCCCTGTCTACCAATCCTTTCAAAAATTCCGAGTGGCTGGCTTCTGCGGGACTACAGTATCAACGGGTTTCTGGTCGTGATGCTGACGGCAATTTGAGGAAGGAAGGGGCAATATTTAATGATAATGGTAATATCATCAGTGATAGAATTCCCCTCACCCTTTCGTCTTCTGGGGAAGATGATTTATTACTATTAAAGCTGGGCGCACAAAGGGATCTCCGCAACAATGCCTTACAACCTACAAAAGGTTCTTTCCTCAGCTTTGGAGTTGATCAATCTGTACCTATAGGTTCAGGTAGTATCTTTATGACTAGGCTACGGGGTAACTATAGTCAGTATCTACCGATTAAACTGATTAGCTTTAGCAAAAAACCGCAAACTTTAGCATTTAACCTCCAAGGCGGAACTATATTTGGGGATGTGCCTCCCTATGAAGCCTTTACTCTGGGTGGTAGTAACTCGGTTCGGGGTTATGACGAAGGTAGATTAGGTACGGGTAGTAAGTATATCCAAGCTGCGGTTGAATATCGCTTCCCTGTGTTCTCTGTGGTCAGTGGCGCACTATTTTTTGATTATGGTAGTGATTTGGGAAGTAGTACCCAATCTGCACAATTGTTAAAGAAAAATGGTAATGGCTATGGCTATGGTGTGGGATTGCGGGTACAATCTCCACTTGGACCAATTCGTGTAGATTATGGTGTCACTGATGAAGGTGATAGTCGGATCAATTTTGGGATTGGAGAAAGATTTTAAATTGGTCAGTTGTCAGTTGTCGGTTGTCAGTTGTCGGTGGTCGGTGGCTAAGAATTTTACTCTTGACTCCTGAATCTTTTTTGGGCGCAGGGCCTGCGCCCCTACCTTCTGACTCCTGTGCCTTAATAATAAGCAATAGTAACTACAATATGGGGATTGTTGGGGGATGGAACAATATACGTTAGGTGGGGAAATTATTGAGACTGGTGCGGGTTTGCATAGTGGTGTTCATACTCAGGTGCGAATATTACCTGCGCTACCGGGAAGTAACCGCTTTTTTGTGCGGGTAGATTTACCAAATTCACCTATGATTCCTGCCCAGGTTGCGGCTGTGAGTAAGACTGTGCTTTCTACTCAGTTGGGTAAGGATGAGGTCTGTGTCCGCACTGTGGAGCATTTGCTGGCAGCTTTGGCGGCTATGGGGGTGGATAATGCCAGAATTGAAATTGATGGACCGGAAGTGCCACTTTTAGATGGTTCGGCGCGGATTTGGTGTGAAAGAATTGCTGAGGTGGGAATAGTAGCCCAAATGGCGCATAATTTACCCGCACCTGTTGTAATTACTGAACCGATTTGGATTTATGAGGGTGATGCTTTTGTTTGCGCTCTACCTGCACCGGCAACTCGATTTAGCTATGGGATAGATTTTAATTTGGCGGCAATTGGTAATCAATGGCACAGTTGGTTATTAATGTCCTGTTTGGAAAAGTCTGCGGCGGATTTTGCGGTAGAAATTGCGCCGGCACGGACTTTTGGGTTACAGGATCAAATTGAATATCTGCAAAAGTCGGGATTAATTAAGGGTGGGAGTTTGGATAATGCTCTGGTTTGCGGGGTTCAAGGTTGGCTAAATCCCCCATTACGATTTGCAAATGAACCAGTCCGTCATAAAATTTTGGATCTAGTAGGAGATCTAAGTTTACTGGGAACTTTCCCTGTTGCTCATTTTCTGGCGTATAAAGCTAGTCATAATTTACACATTCAACTAGCTAGAAAAATTTTAGAGTTATTCTAAAATGCCTGAATTGATGGCAGTTTCCGAGAGCAAGAGAGAAACAGTAATCAAAAAGTAAGATAGTATTTATACTTTTATTTCTATTTATTGTTCTCTGTTCCCTGCTCCCTGTTCCCTGGTATACCTATTCCTAGTGTCTAATCATTCAAATAACTTACAACTAATGTCCACTATTACCGAACCTAATTCTCAGGAAGTAAATACATCAAGTGAGGATAAACAGACAATTAAAACTACCTTGACCATTGAGGAAATTCAGGAACTTTTGCCCCATCGCTATCCATTTTTACTGGTAGATCGGATTATTGATTATGTACCTGGTAAAAAGGCTGTGGGTATTAAAAATGTTACTTTTAATGAACCCCAATTTCAAGGGCATTTTCCGGGGCGATCGCTCATGCCCGGTGTGTTAATTATTGAAGCAATGGCACAAGTTGGGGGGATTGTGATGACGCAAATGCCGGACTCTAAAGGAGGATTGTTTGTATTTGCTGGTATTGATAAAGTCCGCTTTCGTCGTCAAGTTGTTCCCGGTGATCAACTGGTAATGACGGTGGAACTGTTGTGGGTAAAACAGCGTCGTTTTGGGAAAATGCAAGGACGAGCGGAAGTTAACGGACAACTAGCCGCTGAAGGAGAACTAATGTTTTCTTTGATTAGTTAAAGGTCATTATTAATGCAAGGAGTCAGGAGTCAGGAGGAAGGAAGAAAGAAGAAAGAAGTAGGAGGAATATTGAACCTCAATAAATAAATTAAACACAACTTTTGGCTAATTCTGAATTTTCGCCCTCACACATAACTTACTTTGCCCGACACATTTCTTAACTGAATAAATTAACAACTAGCACTTAGTTTTGGAGATTCACCTTTGAAAACACTTATTCATCCAACTGCTGTCATACATACTAGTGCGGAACTCCACCCAACAGTGCAAGTCGGCGCTTATGCTGTGATTGGAGAGAATGTCAGAGTTGGCGCAGACACCGTAATTGGCGCTCATGCTGTTCTGGAAGGCCCTTGTGAAATTGGTACGGGAAATCAGATTTTCCCTGGTGCTGCTATCGGTATGCAGCCGCAGGATCTCAAGTATGTGGGAGAACCTACTTGGGTAAAAATCGGCAATAATAATTCCATTCGTGAGTATGTGACGATTAACCGCGCTACTGGTAGGGGTGAAGTGACAGTAATCGGTAATGGCAATTTATTGATGGCTTATGTTCATGTAGGTCATAATTGCGTGATTGAAGATTCTGTCATTATTGCTAATTCTGTAGCATTAGCAGGTCATGTACATATTGAATCGCGGGCTAGACTCAGCGGCGTTTTAGGTGTGCATCAGTTCGTCCATATTGGGGGAATGTCAATGGTGGGAGGAATGGCACGCATTGATAGAGATGTACCTCCTTATATGTTGGTGGAAGGAAATCCGGCGAAAGTGCGATCGCTCAATTTGGTAGGATTAAAACGTTCGGGAATGCCTGCGAGTGACTTTCAATTAATCAAAAAGGCTTTCCGTCTTCTCTATCGTTCTGAGTTCTTATTTAGAGATGCTTTGCGGGAGTTGGAAAATTTAGGAGATACAGAAGAATTAAAACATCTTCGCCGTTTCTTGCTACTTTCCCAAATGCCGGGAAGACGCGGTTTAATTCCCGGAAAAGGTAAAAAATCTGTCAGTGATGAATCTTAACTTCACAAATAATAAATAGGGACGTTTGAATCCCCGGCGATTGGAAATCACGGCTACACAGACAAAACCCACCTTCTTGGGTTAAAAATCTTAATTTTCCGTTAGAGGGTGTTTGAAAAGTCTAATTTATTACTTGCAAGGGCGACTAGAAGTCGCAGCTACACAGACGAAACCCACCTATTCCTTCGGTCCCGTAAGGGATACGTGGGTTCAAAAGCCTTGATTTTTCGTTAGTCCACGCAGGTGGACTTTGTTTGTGTAGTAGCGATTTCTAATCGCCGGAAACTTTTCTAATACATTCATTATTTGCAGAATGGAAAACAATCTAATATCTAATATCTAAAATCTAAAAATGCGAATATTTATTAGCACTGGTGAAGTTTCTGGAGATCTACAGGGTTCACTATTAATTAAGGCACTGCAACGCCAAGCTGCGGCTACGGGGTTGACATTAGAAATTATGGCCTTGGGTGGGGATAAAATGGCGGAAGCTGGGGCGAAAATTTTGGGTAATACCAGCGGGATTGGTTCGATGGGTTTGATTGAGTCTTTGCCTTATGTGATTCCTACTTTAAGAGTACAACGACAAGCGATCGCTCACTTGAAGAAAAATCCCCCGGATTTAGTGGTTCTCATTGACTATATGGGTCCAAATTTGGGCATTGGTACATTCATGAAGGAAAATTTGCCAGATGTGCCTGTGGCTTATTATATCGCTCCTCAAGAGTGGGTATGGTCTATGAGTTTTCAGAATACTAACCGCATTGTGGGTTTTACAGATAAACTATTAGCAATTTTCCCCGAAGAAGCCCGATATTATCAACAAAATGGGGCAAATGTTTCTTGGGTAGGACATCCTTTAATTGATAGAATGGCAAATGCGCCTAGTCGGACAACTGCGAGGGAGAAATTAGGAGTTAAAGTAGAAGAAATAGCGATCGCACTTTTACCAGCTTCCCGTCATCAAGAATTAAAATATCTTCTCCCCATAATTTTTCAAGCCGCCCAAAATATTCAATCTAAACTACCAAATGTCCATTTTTGGATTCCTCTATCTTTAGAAACATTTAAAGAACCAATTACAGCCGCAATTCAAGAATATGGCTTAAAAGCTACAATAGTATCAAGTCAACAACAAGGCGTTCAAGATATTTTAGCAGCCGCAGATTTTGCCATTACTAAATCGGGAACAGTTAATTTAGAATTAGCATTATTAAATGTTCCCCAAGTTGTAGTTTATCGGCTTCATCCTCTTACAGCTTGGATTGCGCGTCATATTCTGAAAGGTTCAATTCCTTTTGCGTCTCCAGTCAATTTAGTTGTGATGCGGGAAATTGTCCCAGAATTTTTACAAGAACAAGCCACAGCCGAAAATATTACCCAAGCGGCGATGGAATTGTTATTAAATCCTGAAAAAAGACAACAAACTTTGACAGATTATCAAGAAATGCGCCATTGTTTGGGAGAATTGGGAGTGTGCGATCGTACAGCTAAAGAAATACTAGAAATGTACATTTAATTAAAATGACTCGTTTTATCCATGACCAATTCGCAAAAGATTAAGCTGTTGTGCATTTAGTTTGTATAATTCTAGCGGGCAAGATGCCCGCACCACAAAGTTCAAGTAAATTATGGTTATCAAATTTAGCTGGGTAACAGCAATTTTTACGCACAGCAATTATTGTCATTCACCAATTACCACAGACTCAAGAAACCCTATGGTTAAGAGGTTGTTTGAAAAGTATTAGATGAAACCGATAATCTCTAGAAACCTAACCCCCCTTCCCTACAAGGGAATCGGGGTTTCAAAGCCTCTCCCCGCGTCGGGGAGAGGTTTGGAGAGGGGTTTATTTATACATTAAAAACTTTTCAAACATCCTATAAGACTTCTCGGACGAGGAACAGTACAAAAACAAGCAATTGATGAATTAGCTGCGTTACCATCAAATCAGCCTTATGTAAAAATTACATTAGAGCTACTTTATAACCTCCAGCAGAATTTAAGAATCAATCAAAGTTCACAAACAGAAGATATGGTAAAAAAACGACCAATTGCAGTTGATTTATTTGCAGGTGCAGGAGGCATGACATTAGGCTTTGAACAAGCTGGTTTTGATGTCCTTGCATCTGTGGAAATAGATCCAATTCATTGTGCAATTCATCAATTTAACTTTCCCTTTTGGACTGTGTTATGCAAAAGTGTGGAAGAAACAACAGGGAAGGAAATTCGGAATAGTTCTCAAATTGCTAATCAAGAAATTGATGTAGTATTTGGTGGTCCACCCTGTCAAGGTTTCTCATTAATGGGAAAACGTTCTTTTGATGATCCAAGAAACTCTTTAGTTTTCCATTTTATTAGATTAGTTGTAGAATTACAACCCAAGTTTTTTGTATTGGAAAATGTCAAAGGAATGACAGTTGGGAAACACAAAGAATTTATTGCTGAAATCATTAGTCAATTTTCCGAAAGTGGTTATCAAGTTAATGCAAATTACCAAGTTTTAAATGCAGCTAATTATGGAGTACCCCAAAATCGAGAAAGGTTATTTTTACTAGGTGCGCGTGAAGATTTAGAATTACCTAAATATCCAGAAAAAATCACATTCCCAGCAAAATCCAATCAATCTTCCGAAACTAAGTTAGTCTTAACTCCTACAGTTTGGGAAGCATTACAAGATTTACCAGTAATAGAAAACTATCCAGAACTATATCAACAAGATTGGATATTTACAGAGTTTGCTAAACCTAGTAACTATGCTAAAAAACTGCGTGATTTTGCGACTGCAAAAGACAACTATTCCTACAAACGTCAATATGATCCTACTTTACTAACATCAAGTTTAAGAAGTAAGCATTCGACCGAATCTATGGATAGATTTGCATCCACACCACATGGTAAAATCGAATCAATTAGTCGTTTTCATAAACTTGATCCTGATGGTTTATGTAATACCTTAAGGGCTGGAACACCTAGTAATAAAGGTGCATTTACTTCACCTCGTCCCATACATCCTTTTATCCCCAGATGTATTACTGTTAGGGAAGCTGCGCGGTTACATTCCTATCCTGACTGGTTTCGATTTCATCCGACAAAATGGCATGGTTTTAGACAAATTGGTAATTCTGTTCCCCCGCTTTTAGCACAAGCAGTCGCAGAGGAAATTATTAAATTTTTAGATATCAAATCTTCTGATAGTGCAAAAGTGACAAAAACCATACCTCAAGGTATTAAAGATTTAGGGGATATTAGTTTATTAACGCTTGATATGTCAGCAGCAGCGAAATACTTTGGAGTGAACCCTCATGTTATAGAACCGAGAACCAGAAAAAAATGAATTTTTAGAATTTAGCTAATACAGCAAATTGTATCAATATCACCAATTATTTAGTACCAAGGAATTACCATAATGAAAGAAGGTTTATATAACTCAGTTATTATTGGAATTTTTCAACGCTATTACCAATCAGAATTAGAGTATTTTGAATTTAACCGTAATGAACTTCCAGAGATTGCTAAAGAGTTGGGTATTCAATCTGCAAAAAATTTAGGAGATATTCTTTATGCTTTTAGATTTAGAAAACCACTACCTAAAGTTATAACAGATACTGCTCCTACAGGTTTAGAGTGGATTATTGAATTAAATGGTACTGGTAATTATTGTTTTAGACTTGTGAAAATTAATCGCATTATACCCAACCTAAACTTAATACCAATTAAAATACCTGATGCTACACCTGAAATTATTAATCAATATATGTCAGGTGATGAACAAGCTCTTTTAACTAAAATCCGTTATAATCGCCTAATAGATATATTTCTGAGTGTAACAGCATACTCTTTACAAAATCACCTGAGAACTAATGTTAAGGGTATTGGACAAATAGAAATAGATGAAGTTTATGTAGGTGTTAATAGTAATGGTATGCAATTTATAGTACCTGTTCAAGCAAAAGCAGGTAATGATCAAATTTCTATAGTACAAACAAAACAAGATATTAGTTACTGTTTTGAAAAATTTCCCAATTTAATTTGTCGTTCTATATCAGCACAGTTTATGAAAAACGCTCTCATTGCTATGTTTGAATTGACAATATATGAAGGTGAGGTAAGAATTGTACAGGAAAAACATTACAAGTTTGTTCCAGCAGATCAAATTTCTGAAACTGATTTACAAAATTATAGGAATTATACATAATAAAGAAGTAAATCTGAGTATTGTTTCCAAATTTATATCCAAATATTGTAGTTGTTGAATTTCAGCAATCAACCGAAGAAATAATATCTATTCCCAAACAATTTCCATATTTAAAGTAAATCCTGGTAAAATATCTTCACCTGATAATTCTTGGGGACAGTCTAATATTTCCACTGGTTTACCAAAACGATAAATTTCTTCTTTTATCCCCAGATGTATTACTATCAGGGAAACTGCGCGGTTACATTCCTATCCTGACTGGTTTCGATTTCATCCGACAAAATGGCATGGTTTTAGACAAATTGGTAATTCTGTTCCCCCGCTTTTAGCACAAGCAGTCGCAGAGGAAATTATTAAATTTTTAGATATCAAATCTTCCGATAGTGCAAAAGTGACAAAAACCATACCTCAAGGTATTAAAGATTTAGGGGATATTAGTTTATTAACACTTGATATGTCAGCAGCAGCGAAATACTTTGGAGTGAACCCTCATGTTATAGAACCGAGAACCAGAAAATCCTCAATTTCTTTGAGAAGTCGAGGATCTAATTTTTAAAGTGTATTGACATCAATACCTTTAGCTTGCAATTTTGCTAATAAGATTTGATAATTTTGACGTTCTTGTTCTGCACGTTGATATTCTTGTTCTGCACGTTGATATTCTTGTTCTGCACGTTGATTTAATTCCAGAGATGTGAGAAACTTCCGTCCTTCAGGATAATAAATTTCTAAATTATCTGCTGTTAATTCAAACCGTATTCCTAAACGGGGACTTACCCAATTATTGATTGCTTCAATCTCTTCTAGCCATGCTTGTTCAAGAATAAAACCTGTTAATTCGATTTTGTCTGGATGATAAACATAGTATTCTTCCACGCCATGACGTTGATAAAAAAGGAGTTTCTTTGCCATTTCTTGACTACGATTTCCGGGAGATAGAATTTCAAATACTACTTGAGGTGCAATATTATTTTCTTCCCATTGTTTGTAAGAACCTCTTTTACCTTTTGGTCTACCGAAAATCACCATAACATCAGGTGCTTGACGAGTTTTTACACTTCCCTCCACAGGATACCAAAGTAAATCACCTGCGATGAAAACATCATTTTCTGATGCAAATAATATTTCTAAATTTTCTTTAATTTTAACTATCCATTCATAATGTTCTGTATTTTCTGCCATAGGATTTCCATCACTATCAGGGTAGATGATTTCTGGTTTGGTTTCTGGTGTAAGTTGTTGTACCATTTCTGTAGCTCCATTTTCAACTTGACAGTGGCACTTATGAACCTATTGATAATTATATATTAGTTGTGAATTTTTGTAAGAAACCAAATCCCCGACTTCTTTAAGAAGTCGGGGATCTCATGCAGAGGAAATATTTTACTTAAATCAGGCTGTAAATCAGGAAAACAAGGTAAAGATATCACTTGAGGAGGTAAAACAATTCTCTTACTTGAATAACCGAATTGACTTTGTTGATTTTGATATGGTTCACTGTAAGATTCTAAGAGGTTGTTTGAAAAGTATTAGATGAACCCGATAATCTCTAGAAACCTAACCCCCCTTCCCTACAAGGGAATGGGGGTTTCAAAGCCTCTCCCCGACGCGGGGAGAGGTTTGGAGAGGGGTTTATTTATACATTAAAAACTTTTCAAACATCCTCTAAGCAATTATCTAATAAATCAAATATCCAATAATCAGATATTCCTGCTTTTGCATAAAGAGATATTTTCGCCTTTTGGTGATAATCTATCGAAGAATCTGCAACTTCGATAACTAAAATGTACCAGGAATTGCTATGCTAAAACTATAATAACTATTAAGGAAACAATGCGATCGCCCACTCTGACCCCGACAATGACTGCTTTTCCCTTGGCTGCTGTGGTTGGTCAAGAAGCCATTAAGATAGCCTTACTGCTGACAGCAGTTGATCCCGTTTTGGGGGGTGTGGTAATTGCAGGTCGTCGTGGTACGGCTAAATCTGTGATGGCGCGGGCTATTCACGCTTTATTACCACCTATTGAAGTTGTCAAAGGTTCAGTTAGCAACTGTGACCCCAATCACCCCGAAGAATGGGATGATAAACTTTTAGCTGAACAAAGACAGGAAATAGAAACGGAAATTATCCCTGCACCTTTTTTACAAATTCCTCTGGGAATTACGGAAGACCGGCTTTTAGGTTCTGTGGACGTGGAACAGTCGGTGAAACAAGGTGATACGATTTTTCAACCGGGATTACTCGCTACAGCCAACCGAGGTGTGCTGTATGTGGATGAAATCAATTTATTAGATGACCAAATTAGTAATCAACTGTTATCAGTCTTATCGGACGGACGCAACCAAATTGAACGGGAAGGAATTAGTTTTCAACATCCTTGCAAACCGTTGTTTATTGCCACTTATAATCCAGAAGAAGGGGCGCTTAGAGAACATTTACTTGATAGAATAGCGATCGCCCTATCAGCAGACGGAGTTCTGGGTATAGATCAAAGAGTACAGGCAGTTGAGCAAGCGATCGCCTATTCCAAGTCTCCCACAGAATTTCTCCAACAATACAGCGAAGACATAGACGCACTCAAAACCCAAATCATCCTCGCGCGGGAATGGTTAAAAGAAGTCACTATTACCCCGGAACAAATTACCTACCTCGTCAACGAAGCCATTCGCGGAGGTGTGGAAGGACATCGTGCAGAACTCTTTGCGGTGCGCGTAGCCAAAGCCGCAGCAGCCTTAGAAGGACGTAACACCGTCACCGCTGAAGATTTACGTCGCGCAGTGGAATTGGTCATAGTCCCCAGAACAACTATAATTCAAACCCTACCCCCAGATCAACCACCACCACCTCCCCCACCACCACAGGAAAGTCAAGACGAGTCGGAACAAGAAGAAGAACAAGAGGAAGAACAGGAAGAGAAAGAAGAAGAACAGGAACAGCAAGAACCCCCAGACATTCCCGAAGAATTTATCTTTGATCCAGAAGGGGTAATTCTTGACCCAGAAGTGCTGTATTTTACCCAAATGGCACAACGGCAAGGTAAATCTGGCAGTCGCAGTATTATCTTCTCAGACGACAGGGGACGGTACATCAAGCCGATGATTCCCAAAGGTAAAGCTAGAAGAATAGCCGTAGATGCCACATTGCGAGCCGCAGCCCCGTATCAAAAAGCACGCCGCGCTAGACAACCTGACAAAAAAGTCATTGTCGAACAGGGAGATATCCGTTCTAAGCGGTTGGTGAGAAAAGCCGGCGCATTAGTGGTATTTGTTGTGGATGCTTCCGGTTCAATGGCTTTAAATAGAATGCAATCTGCCAAAGGTGCAGTTATGCAGCTTTTAACAGAAGCCTATCAAAACCGGGATCAAATCTCCTTAATCCCCTTCCGAGGAGAACAAGCAGAAGTATTATTACCCCCCACCCGTTCCATTGCTTTAGCCAAAAATCGCTTAGAAAGACTACCCTGCGGTGGTGGTTCACCCCTCGCACATGGGTTAACTCAAGCCGTGCGTGTCGGTGTAAATGCTCAAATGGGTGGAGATATCGGTCAAGTTGTCATTGTGGCAATTACGGATGGTCGTGGTAATATTCCTCTCGCTCGTTCTTTAGGAGAACCCCAAGAACCAGGAGAAAAGCCAGATATCAAAGCCGAATTATTAGATATTGCCGCGAGAATTCGGGCTTCAGGGATGCAATTGTTGGTCATTGATACGGAAAGTAAATTTGTATCAACTGGCTTTGCCAAGGAATTGGCGAAAACAGCAGGTGGTAAATATTATCACCTACCCAAAGCCACCGATAAAGCGATCGCCGCTATGACCAGGGGAGCGATCGCAGACATGAAAGCCAAGTAAGTTTTTTTGGGGTTTCCAACTAAAAAATATCCCCATAAATGTAAGAGTTTAGCACTGCTAAACCCTTACCCACTGGCCACACCACTAAAAAACTAAATCATTTAATTTATTTTGTAGATAATTAATTTAGGACTCATATTAAAATAGTAAAAATGGAGTTTAAACCCATGACACAACTAACCCCAAAAACAGCAAGAAGAAGAGGAAGGATTTTCCCTGAATTGACTTTATCACCGGAAGAATTAGCTAAACGTGAAGCAGAAAGAGACGCATTTCACAAACGTTGTCGGGCAATTTTTGAGCGTGTGCGTCCTGAGTTGATGAAAGAACATTATAACTGGTATATTGCCGTAGAACCAGATAGTGGTGATTATTTCATTGATCAAGATATAGAAGTTGCTAGTCAGCAAGCACGAGAAAAACATCCTCATGCTGTACATTGTATGTTTCGGCTGAATGAAATCGGAGCAGTTGGGAGAATATGATAGAGGGTTATTTTGGTGATGGGGGGCAGCTATTTTTTGAAATTGATTTGATTAATGCTGATGGGTTAAACTTACCTGTAGAGATCATGCTAGATACTGGATTTACAGGTTTTCTAGCAATTAATAAACAAGATTTAGAAGCACTAGATTGGCAATTTCTTCGTGAACAAGAATTGATAACAGCGCAAGGAGAAAAAACTTTTGATTTGTATTTAGGTAAAGTGATTTTGGATAATCAAGAGTATGAAATTCCTGTTTATGCTGGAGATCAGTTGACGGAAATTTTATTGGGTTCAAGGTGGTTGGAGTTTTTGCCTTTGGTGGTTAATTTTCCAGATGGTATTTTGACTTTAGGATGATTTTTTTGATAAAATAAATATGGTTAATAGTTAACAGTTAATCTGGCTAAAGAGAGGTAATTTTATGCAATTAGAAATTCAACTTGATGATGACTGTGTTGAAAAACTTGCGTATATTCAGCAACAAACGAATCAAGATTTTAGTGAAGCTATTAAACAAGCTATTCAACAATACTATAATCAAGTTCAGACTAATAATAAAACTCCATTAGCAATATTTAAAGAACTTGGTTTAGTTGGATGTTTTAATGGTGATATTGAAAATTTAAGTCTCAGAGATGACAACAAAATTTCTTAAATATTAATATTTTTAATTTTGTCCCAAGCATCATTAATTTTATCACGATTACGAACTATCTTTTTGGGTGTTGTATCTCTTGTAACTGCTTGCAAAATAGTCAGACTTTCCTTAGCAAAGAATAACCATTGAGGCAAATTAATAGCTAAAGGATTACCAGCGTATGTAAAAATTTTTAGTGCATTGCCACTAGCTGATATTGCATGAGCTAAAAACAACATTTTATGAAGTTTTAGATTAGATTGAATTTGATACATTTCTCTATTTGCAATAGAAGTATGCAAGGAGTATTGAAGTTGTTCTGCGCTATCCAAACATGAAAGATAGTGATAACCTCTGACAATTATTTCTATAACAGTTACAGGAACTGACATTGTGATAAAGTGTCTCAGATCATAACCATTTAAATACATCCACCTAGATATATCTGCTATGGTTTTTGTATCCGATCCATAAAAACCAAATTGCATAAGTTGGAGAAATGCCCATCCAGGAATAGGAACTCCCATTTTAGTAGACATATCAGATATAATATGACCCAACCAAATCAAAGGAGCGAAGGCTTTATCTTCCAATGACATATCAAATGTTTTCAAAATATGAAGATTACCATTGATGTCAAAAGCAGTCATATTGCCATTGATAATGTCTAGCGTTCCAAAGATCAGACCAAATAGCGGATCATGGCCAAGACTTAATAACCTATGAGTTTTGGGATTAAATCCTTTAATATTCTGATTAATACTTTGGTCATAAGAAACTTTACAAGTATCTTCACACCACTTTAAAAATGGATTTAATTCTCCTTCTTGATCAAAACCTAAAGTTTTTAACCATTGTGTAAAATTACTTCCTTCTTGTTTATATTTTCCCAGATAGTTGATATCTTTGGGAATTTTGACAACTAAAAAATCAAGAATAGTAGCAACTAAACCTGATATACTAACTATTGCATAATCTAAGTTAGATAATGGAGGCAAAATTTCTGGGTTTCTGAAAACCTCTTCTTTGACTCTATCCTCAATAATCAGAAAGTTGTTATTTAAGAAAATTTCATCTTCCCAAATTAGTTGCCTTTGTGATTTAGATGGTTGTAAATTATTATCTAAGATATTTCTGATAATATCTTCTGAAACTCCAATATCTTTAGCTAGATTAATTACATCATTTTGTAATTGTGTCAATTTTTCTGTTTCCTGTTTCTGAGTCTGATTAATTGTGGCAAAAGAGGAATGAATATCTCTAATTCTTTGAGACATTTCCAAAAACTCATTATCCCAATTCAATATCCTAGACATACAAAATTTCCCATTTATTTACGGTAATCCATTTATTTACAGTAAGTCTTGGTTTCTCTTTAATGCGTTTTTTAAATACTCAATTGCTTTTTCCAAATTTTCTATTTTTTGCTTGTTTTGTTCCTTATTCAGAATTAAATCATGTCTTTCATCTTCAAGAGAGCGAATAGCTTGTCTTTGCTCCTTGATAACTTCTTGAGCTAAACGAATATCTTTTTGAATAAGGACAATTTCTTTCATTACAACTTCTAACTTAGCTGCTTGCGTTAAAGCAGAATCTGGCGATTGAGCAAATAAAGCACCAACACCAACACCCGCACCAGCACCAAGAATAGCACCACCACCAACAATGACTGCAAAACCACCCGCCATTCCCAAACCACCAGCTGCTATTGCACCTCCCCCAAGAGCGGCTAAAACAGCTGATACCGCTGCTGCACCAGATAAGCCAGGTGCTAGTATAGGTGCTAATAAACCTGCGATTACTGGTGTGAAAAATGCTGCTGTGATGGCTAAAGCAACTGCACCTAAGACACCTACTAACCAGGGATTTAAACCACCTTTAATTCCTTTAATTGCCTCGTTATAGTTTGACTTAAAGCGTCTAACAACGTCTGAATCTAAATCTAGGCTTCTGGCAAAAACTTGTAATTTATTGATCAGTTTGTATTCGTCAGATATTTTTAGATTTTTATATTTGTCATCATTTGTGTTACCAAGATTATAATATGGCTTAAAAATAACTACCTCTAAGAACATTATATATAGAGTTAATTTATTTTCCGCATCTTTCTTAATCTCTGTAACTAATTTTTTGAGTAATTCAAAATCAGTGATCAAATTAGAGGAAGAATTACTATGATTTTCTTGATTAATTTGTCCTTTTAAGAAAAGTTCAGTTGATTCTTTCCACTGAGATAACCATTGCCGTTTTAGAGATTTCGTTTCAAAATTGCTCTCATATTCAATGTCTGCTAATACCAGATTGTATTGATAGCTAAACATGATTCTTGTTTGTTCCAGAGTTAAACCAAATTCTTTCATTGTCTTTTCCCCTAAAGTTGTACTACTGAATTTTAATTACAACAAATTCTAATTTTATTAAGCACATTTGCTTAAATTTGTTTATTTAATTTTGAAGTTTTATACATTGAGACTAATTTATACAAATTATAATCACTATGCAAGCCCGTTTTAACACATCTAAACACGTTAGTGACGTGAGAGCATAACTAGTTGCAGATTCTTTTTTAGCAACAGCGATCGCTCCCTGTGCTTCCAAATCCTCTAAAATACCCTGATACTCGGCCATCTTCTGACCCTTAGACACTATCTTGCTTCGTCAATTTACCCCTAGCTACCTTCTGCTGATTTCCTCCCAAATCCCACAACGCAAGCAGCAAGCGAGTTTTATCGTAACCAGCCTGTAAATCCTGGATCTTTGGACTCATAATAATGTGTGATAAATAACTAAAATTATTATAATCATGATTGTATTTTTTATTTCAGCAAAGCCAAAGATTGTTTATTTTATAGATATTCCTGACAAATTCCTCAATTTAATATTAAATATTGCAGGCAGAATTTGGGCTTCTGGAATGCAATTGTTGGTAATTGATACAGAGAGTAAGTTTGTATCCACTGGCTTGGCCAAGGAATTAGCCCAAGCAACCTGATGTAAATATTATCACCCACCCAAAGCGACAGATAAAGCGATCGCCGCTATGATAGAGACGCTATAGCGGATATAAAAGTTAAGTAATCTGACAAATAATTATTTAAACTAAAAAATATCCTCAGAGATGTAGATATTTAGCACTGCTAAAACCCCCACACCTCTATGTTCTTTGTCATTTTGCAAAAGTGTATATTCCACCTGTGTTTAGTATAAACGTTATTTTTTTCATCAATACCGTCAAAACTCTGAACTATTGTCAAAAAGTCTAAGCTGACAACTTGATACTTGAGACAGTTAACCGATTCCATGTCAGTTCTTTGTCAACCTCATCCCATTTCCAGCGTAATAAATGGGCGGGTTGTTTGGCGGTAAATTTTGGCAAATTGATAGCTTGTCTAGGTGCGTCTGTAGCAAGGCTAATGGCGGTTTCTAGGTCACAAATTCCCCATTTTACTAGATTTTGAACTCCAGTTAATAATGGTAGGGTTGTTCCCGATAAAGTCCCATCTTGTAATCTGGCTGTATCGTTAATAACTTCTATTTGTCGGGTATCCCAAGGATAGATACCGTCAGGTAACCCTAATGGTGCAAGGGCATCACTAACAATAAATAACCTTTCACTGGCACGCAGAAGAATTTTTAAGATCATTGGGGTAACGTGCTGACCATCAGCAATGAAGCCACAAAACACATCAGGATTGTTCATGGCCGCGCCTAATAAGCCCGGTTCACGGTGGTGTAGGGGTGGCATGGCGTTAAAGGCGTGGGTGATCATTGTAGCACCTTGACTAAAGGACTGTTGTGCTTCTGTAGCTGTGGCTTGTGAATGTCCTAAGCTGACAGTGATTCCTAAGGAACGCAAATAAGGGATGACTTTACCTGTGGTGTCTAATTCTGGTGCGAGGGTAATGACTTTGAGGATATGAGCATAATCTCCTAGTACCCGTTTAACTTGATCTATGGTGAGGGGGAGAAGATATTCGGCTGGATGTGCGCCGCGTTTGTAGTAGTTTAAAAATGGACCTTCTAAATGGACTCCGAGAATTTGGGCGGAGGTTGGAGAACTGGGGGTATAATTGGCGAGAATGGCGAGCGATCGCTGAATATTTTCGATGGAGGTTGTCACTAGGGTGGGTAAATAGCCGTCAACTCCTGCTTCCCATAGAAATGAAGAGATTTTTGACAGCATAGAAGAGTTTTCTGCTGTTAATTCCGGGAAGGCTAATCCTAGTCCACCATTGATTTGTAAATCCACACCACCTAAAGAAATCCAGTCTCCAGCTACATCTAAAATTTGTAAGTTTTGTGGTACAACTTTTTCCCATGCTGCATTCATGGGCATAATTTCCTCAATTATGCCTGCTTGGTTAACTAAGATTCTTTGTAAATCTTGATAACCGGGGACTTTTGCGTTGATAATATCTACATTTGCCAGCATGGTATTTTTGTCAGTTGTTAGTTGTCCGTTGTCCGTTGTCATTGGTAAAACTCTTACCTGTCTCCGTGGTGTAGCACCTGTCACCTGTAACCTGTCACCTATTCCCTAAATTATATGAGTCTTGAAGTTGGTATTATCATGGGTAGTGATTCCGATTTGCCTACAATGAGGGATGCGATCGCTATTTGTGAAGAATTTGGTATTGTAGTTGAAGTTGCCATTGTCTCTGCCCATCGTACCCCAGAACGGATGGTTGAATACGCTAAAACTGCACATCAACGCGGTATCAAGGTAATTATCGCTGGTGCTGGTGGTGCGGCACATCTCCCTGGTATGGTAGCATCTTTAACTCCTTTACCTGTGATTGGTGTTCCCGTCCCTACTCGGAATTTACAAGGTGTGGATTCTTTATATTCTATAGTGCAAATGCCAGCAGGAATACCTGTTGCTACTGTCGCTATTGGAAATTCTAAAAACGCTGGACTTTTAGCTGTCCAAATTCTGGCTACTCACCAACCAGAATTACTGGAAAAAGTGCAAGTTTATCGGCAAAGTCTCTGTAATATGGTCATGGAAAAGCAAGCTAAACTAGACCAGATTGGATATGAAAAATATTTACAACAACAATAGATATTTACACAAGGCGGTTAGAAACCGTATCTACACAGGCAAAACCCACCTGCGTGGGTTAAGATTTATTGGTTATTAGTCCGTGAAGACGGACTTTGTTTATGTAGCCGCGATTTATAATCGCCAGGGCTTAGTGCAAAATATCAATATTCACATAACTCCATATTAAGTCGTGAACCCTCCTATCAACACCTCAGCCCAAACCCAAAATCGCAAAGCAGATCATATCCGCATCTGTTTAGAAGATAATGTCCAATCTCCAGTAATTACCACTGGTTTAGAAAAATATCGCTTTACTCATGCTTGTTTACCAGAAATTGATGGTAAAGATATTGATGTGAGTACGACATTTTTGGGAAAATATCTCCATGCACCTTTGTTAATTTCTTCCATGACGGGAGGAACAGAACAAGCGGGGATTATTAACCGTCGTCTGGCTGAAGTCGCCCAAGCATATAAATTACCAATGGGTGTAGGATCTGTAAGAGTGGCAGTGGAAAAACCTCAAGTTGCGAATACATTTGCTGTTCGTAAATATGCGCCAGATATTCTCCTCTTTGCTAATTTAGGCGCGGTACAGCTTAATTATGACTATGGTATTGATGAATGTTTGCGAATTATTGATCTAGTCGAAGCTGATGCTTTGATTTTACATATTAACCCTTTGCAGGAATTCATTCAACCCAGGGGTGATACTAATTTTCATGGCTTGCTTGACAAAATATCTGACTTGTGTAACAAATTACCAGTTCCCGTCATTGCCAAAGAAGTAGGTAATGGAATTTCCGCAACTATGGCAGAAAAACTGATAGCTGTGGGAGTGCAAGCTATTGATGTGGCTGGCGCTGGGGGTACGTCTTGGGCGATGGTGGAAAGTGAACGGGCAGAAACTGCCTTACAGCGGCGGTTGGGGCAGACATTTGGGGACTGGGGGATACCCACAGCCGATTGTATTGCCAGTATTCGGGAGCATGATCCCGATGTTCCCTTAATTGCTTCTGGGGGCTTACGCAATGGTTTAGACGTGGCTAAAGCGATCGCTCTAGGGGCTGATATTGCTGGTTTAGCAATGCCCTTTCTCAAAGCTGCGGCAGTATCGGAAGCGGCTGTAGTAGAATTAACAGAGGTTTTAATTGCCGAAATCACCACTGTATTATTTTGCACTGCCAATAACAGCCTGTATAAATTAAAACAATCTCAGAGTTTACAACGAACAACTGACCCAATAGGCAATAGGCAATAGGCAAATATTATGACAACTAACCACTGACCACTGACAACTGACTTATAAATAACTAATGACTAATTTTCTTAAACAAACCTTAGCAAGTTTAATTGGTAGTTTACTGGGACTGACAATTTTTTCTGGAGTCGGTACACTGGGATTCTTATTAATATTAATTGCGGTTGCTAGTTCTCAAAGTTCAGCCCCAACAGTCAAAGATAAGTCAGTTTTAGTTTTCGACTTGTCTATGAAAATCACCGATACTGAACCTAATTCTAGCCAACTTTTGGAGAAAACTTTTAGCGGTGTAGAAGAAAATAACATCACCCTGCGCAAAGTTGTGGAAACCTTAGATAAAGCCGGACGTGATCAAAATATTGTAGGTATTTATATAGATGGAACTAATGCTAATAGTGCAGTTGGTTATGCTTCCTTGAAAGAAATCCGTCAAGCATTAGAAAAATTCCGCAAAACTGGCAAAAAAATTATTGCCTATAGTACAGATTGGCGTGAAAAAGAATATTATCTCAGTTCCGTAGCCAATCAAGTTATAGTTAATCCTATGGGAGCAATGGAAATGAACGGTTTAAGTTCACAACCAATGTTCTTAGCGGGAGCATTTGAAAAATACGGCGTTGGTGTGCAGATTGTGCGGGTGGGTAAATTTAAGGGTGCAGTAGAACCATTAATTCTTGATAAACTCAGCCCAGAGAACCGGGAACAAACCCAGAAATTGTTAGATGATGTGTGGGGAGAGTGGCGGACATCTGTGGGTGCAAGTAGAAAGATTCTACCGCAGAAATTGCAAGCGATCGCTAATAGTCAACCAATTTTAGAAGCCACAGAAGCTAAATCCAACAGTCTAGTAGATACAATTGCTTATGAAGATCAAGTATTCACCGACTTAAAAAAATTAACTGGTAACAGTGAAAAAGATCAAACATTCACAAAAATCAGCTTAGGTGATTATGCCGAAGTTCCCGGAAAATCTTCAAATTCAGACCATAAAATTGCCATTGTTTATGCAGAAGGAGAAATAGTTAACGGTAGCGGTGACGAAGGACAAATTGGCGGTGATAACTTTGCGAAAATATTCTCAAAAATTCGCCAAAATGATCAAATCAAAGCAGTAGTTTTCAGAATTAATAGTCCCGGTGGTAGTGCAACCGCAGCCGAAATCATGCAGCGAGAAATCAAATTAACTCGGCAAATTAAACCCGTCATTGTTTCGATGGGAGATGTAGCTGCTTCTGGTGGTTATTGGATTGCAAGTGACTCCAACCGCATTTTTGCCCAAGCTAATACCATTACGGGTTCTATAGGTGTCTTTGGCGTATTATTTAATGGTCAAAAACTAGGCAATAATAATGGCATAACTTGGGATAGCGTAAAAACGGCTCAATATGCAGATCAACAAACCATTTCCCGTCCTAAATCACCTCAAGAATTAGCAGTTTATCAACGCAGTGTTGACCGCATTTATAATCTCTTCTTGCAGAAAGTTTCCCAAGGACGGAAAATTCCCACTGCAAAAGTAGCAGAAATCGCCCAAGGAAGAGTTTGGTCAGGAACAGCAGCCAAACAAATCGGTCTAGTTGATGAAATTGGTGGTTTAAATGTAGCCATTGAATATGCAGCTAAACAAGCAAAATTAGGAACTGATTGGGAAATACAAGAATATCCGCGAGGTACTACCTTTGTAGAAAAGTTATTTGGTAAAAAATTAGATCAAACAAAAGCCAAATTAGGCATAGAAAAAACCCCAACTAAAAACCCAAACCCCCTCATAAATGAACTAGAAAAATTCCAACAGGAAATCAAAACCTTGCAAACAATGAATGATCCTCAAGGAATTTATACTCGCTTACCAATTAACTTTAAAATTGAATAGGTAAGTAGGTGAACACAATAAAACCAAACTGTGTAAAGAAACGTAAAATCGCCCAAACCCTCTTCACTCTTGCCTTTTGCCTTGCCATAACGACAATTTTCAACGCCAACCTACTTAATTGGTAATTGGTAGCAGGGCAAAAGCACCTAAATTCTGTAATCCATGTCCAGCAAGAGTTTCAACTTTTAGTTACAAAACTAAACAATCGTCAAAACCTTTGTCCAGTAAGCATTCTAAAAATAAGATGCGTTTGCCCTGTAATTGGTAGTTAACGAGGATTAATAAACTATTGATGCTAAAATTACAAAATATAGCAATTATTGGTCGAATAAAATATAGTCGAGGGCGCAGAAGAAAGCGCCCCTACTGTCTTTAAAGTTTAAAACTGTACCTCACTGATTTTAACCCAGAAAAATTACACTAATAAACATAATGAACACTGTTACCCTAAATCTAGATCCAGTTGTTCGCCTTACAGATGATCAGTTTTACCAACTCTGTATGGCTAATAAAGATGTAAACTTAGAACTAAATGCACAGGGAGAATTAATTATCGTCCCACCAGTAGGAGGAGAAAGCGGCCGTAGTGAATCTGATTTAAATTTCAAAGTAAGTCTTTGGAACTACAAAACCCAATTAGGAATAGTATTTAGTTCCTCTACTATTTTTCGACTTCCTAATGGTGCAAAACGTTCTCCTGATGTTGCTTGGGTAAAATTAGACCGGTGGGAAGCACTAACTGTTGAAGAACGAGAAAAATTTCCCCCACTCGCACCTGATTTTGTCATTGAACTGAGATCAAAAACAGACAGACTTAAAACCCTGCAAGAAAAATGCACCGAATATATAAATAATGGCGTGCGTTTGTGTTGGTTAATTAATCCCTACGATAAACAAGTAGAAATTTACCGACTGGAACAACCTGTAGAAATTGTCCAATTTCCTGTATTACTGTCTGGAGAAGATGTGTTATTAGGGTTTGAATTACAATTTTGAAATCCACAAACAATTTATCTTGAGGTGGGCATTGCCCACCATCAATAATCCTACTGAAACCGATAATTGCGGCCACGTCCACCATTCGCATCTCTTATGGATAAACCAATGGGAATAGCATTACCTTGAGGATCTACTTTTACCCTCACTAAAATTGGTTGTTGTCTACCATTTCTGGTTTCCTGAATTTGCGAAATATCCTCATTAATCTGCTGTATTTGTTCTTCAGAAATGAAATAGTTTTCCAACCCATAATTAATCAGACCATCTTGATAATTACCTTTTAACGCTACCTGATTACTAGATAAAGAAACAGGACGATTACTACTTACTCGGATAGGTTTCCAAGACTGAAGTTCATTTCTATCAAAAGATTGTCGTTCTTGCAAAATTAAATATAAGATACTCCCTTGGGAAATTTGTCTACCCCTGCGAGAATTTCTTCGCAACCAATCATTCCAACCCGGTAGTCTTCTCAAAGTTTCAGGACGGGAAATATTATAATCTAAGTTCAATGAAGAACCCCGGACAACATCATTAGAATCTACAGGTACAGTTTGCAAAATTACTGTCTTACCCGTCATGTCTGTATACATTGCCTGAGACGGTACAGCCAGGATTAAACCTACTTGAACTAATAAAGGGGCAATTAATCGCCAAATCGGTAAAGGTTTATTAGCTTTCTGTTCTGTAGCCATGAGATAATCCCGAAAGGTCAATTTTTCGGAAAATTCCATTTCTGGAGTTAAGGTTTTTTTTGATTCAGGGAAGTCATTTTTCATGGAATTAATTTAGTTAGTAATTGGTAATAGATAATAGGAAAAAATACTTTTCCCATTCCTGCTAATTTTTCGATAGGAATTTATCCGCAGAGATTTATATAGAAAGAACTCAGATTTAATTTTTTGTGAGTAAGTAAAGTAAGTAGTCGGACAAAATTAAATTCACTCGCTGAGAGAGGGAACTCTTAACTGGGAACAGAAAAATCAGTTGTGTAATTAATTCTGTCCCATTACTTATCCTATTACTTTCTACTTCGATAATCACCTCCACTATTGCCTCTGTTATCCCTCTCCCTCTCTCTTTCTCTATCCCTTTCTCTATCCCTCTCCCTCTCTCTACTATCGTTAGTGCCTCCACTACCACTCCGATAATCACTGCTACTATTGCTTCTGTTATCACCTCTACTATCGTTAGTGCCTCCACTACCACTCCGATAATCACTGCTACTATTGCTTTTGTTATCACCTCTACTATCGTTAGTGCCTCCACTACTAGTTTTATTCCCGCTATTCCCGCTACCACCGCTATTCCCACTATTCCCACTATTCCCACTACCACCGCTATTCCCACTATTCCCACTATTCCCACTACCACCGCTATTCCCGCTACCACCGCTATTCCCACTATTCCCGCTACCACCGCTATTTCCACTACCACCGCTATTACTAGTTTTAGAAGTAGTAAAGCGACGTTCAAACCAAAGTCCGGCAGCAATGAGGGAATAACCGCAAATACCAAATACTAAAGCCCGGAAAAGAACCTCAGTATTATATTCTAAAACCCGGCTGATAATTTGCAGGGTAAATAATAAAATACCACACCAAAATGCAGGTCTTTTTCGTAATTTCAACCCCTCTTGAACTAATCCCCAGGCTAAGATTGCCAATAAAATATTGAAGATGAAAATGCCTAGTTCAGTAATTCTAGTGATAGCTTGATGCCAAAAAGGAGTAATCAGAATAAACCCTAAAAAGGTAGTAATAATGCCAATCCTGAAAAATACCTCCCGGCGAATTGGACTATTGCTTTGACGAATTAGGAACAACCATTGTAAAACTGCCAACCCGCTGAGAATCCCTAAATCAATAATTGGCAAAGATGGCGATATATTCGATAAATTATTAGTTGAATCGAAGGGATTTAAAAATGATAAACTGCCACTAGATATAGATTCCCATTGCCAACGAAAAGACAAAAGATAAAAAACCACCCCAAAACAAATCAAGCCTAAATTACGTGCTAGGGGTTGAAATAACCGATAATTAACTGTGGGGAAAAGTAAATCGTCATAACTCCAAAGTAAGGCAGGTGGTAAAGCTAAAGCAAAGGAAGCTATCCAAGAAACTACATCAGAAAATGTTAAGAGTGGTAAAGGTCTGAGGTTATATTGCAAAGATATAATAAATGCCAAAACTCCCATGCCAAAAATCCACCGGGATCTGCAAATATAAGCTAAGGGAACAAACAGTAACCATGATAGTAAGGGCATATGGCGAATAGCTAACCGCGCCCAAGTCACTTCTCCAGATTCAGATCCTAAATTACCAATTCCTATCCAGTAACCGATTTGAATAAGGACAATGGCCATAATTCCCAAGGAATTGAGGGAAAGACTATAAGCCATAACTAATACCCCAAACCCCCAAGCTAAAAATAACTCAGAAGCTGAACCGCTAATATTAAAGATTTGCCCCATTAACATGAGGGTTGCCCCTAAAATAAAAGCACTGAGAATTAACAATGCTTCTCCGAGTACCCGTTTACCATCTTGAGATTTTTTACCTTGATTTGTGGTCAGTGTAGGTTCTCGCCAAGTCAAAAACCCAGTAATGGCTGTGGAGAGAAATAAACTCATTAACAAGATAAACTTAACGTCCCGTGACCAACCCTGCCAATTTGCACCCACAAGGGTCATTAAACCTAAGCCTAATAGTAAACCACCGATGATAATGGCAATGACACCAAAACTATCACGGGTAGATTCTTCTATTTTATTAAATTGATGCCGCTTGGCTATTTGGTCATACTGGGAAGAACTAATAATTCCTTCGTCTCGCCAACGTTGTGATTCTTGGCGCAGTTTTTGCTGAAAATTGTTAAATATCATGACCTCTCCGGTACATAAGTGTAACACCAAATCTAAAATCGTAATTTGGCATGAGTTTGACGAACATTAACAAAACAAGGTTAGCCTCTAGCTAAAAGCCAGAAGCCATAACGGACGAACTCAGGTAACGCCATGTAAATATCGGTCAATGTCTTTTTAGTATGCAGCCAAATATATTGATTGCATTGTTCTCATGTAACAGTTTCTCTTCTGATTTAATTTGGTAGAAATTAATATGGAAAAACCTTCTAATTTATTGCTTAAAGTTACCCGACAATTATTTACAAATGTAGATGAACAAACAAAGTTTATAGATGCTTTGGTTCATCCCCAACCTTTTGCACCCTGCATTCTTTGGTGTCAAGATCAACCAGAGATTTCGCCTTTTCCAGTACAAACGCCAACACATTGGCAACCGCATTTTGTAGACCGTTTATCTTTGGGAGAAAAACCCGGTAAGCATTCTCTCCATGAACAAGGATATTTTTACTGTTTAGATTTTTCTTCGGTATTTTCTGCTGCGGTTTTGTTGGCAATTCCCGAATCAATATCTATAGTTTTTGATATGTGTGCCGCCCCTGGTGGTAAAAGTGTGTTTGCTTGGAGGGCTTTAAAACCTGATTTGCTAATTACTAATGAGGTGATTGGTAAGCGGTTGGGAATGCTAATTTCTAATTTAAAACGTTGTCAAATTAAACCCAGTGGGGTAGTAAATAGAGATTCGAGTATTTTTGCAGAATTGTTGCCAGCTTCGAGTAATTTGGTGATGGTTGATGCCCCTTGTACCGGGCAATCTTTACTAGCTAAGAATGAGAAAGCACCGGGATGTTTTCACTCAAATTCAATTAATAAAAGTGCTAATCGTCAAAAACGGATTATTGCTAATTCTGCCCAAGTTGTTGCCCCTCAAGGTTATTTAGCATATATGACTTGCACTTATTCTCCTGAAGAAAATGAGCAAATTTGTGAATGGTTTTTGGAACGGTTTCCGCATTTTCAAGCGGTGAAAGTTGATCATTTATCTACTTTTCAATCTCATTTAACTAGCATTCCTTGTTATCGGATGTTTCCTCAGTATCGGTTGGGTGCGGGTGCGTTTACGGCGTTGTTTAAAAATACGATGGTAGGTGATATGAAGGGGGTTGATTTAGAGTCTATGTCTGCTATGTGGAGATATCAGAGTGTGTAATTTTGCTGGGTGATGCAGCAAGGTCTTGAATGTTGAATACTAGAAATATATAGGGGTTGCTGAAAAAGTTGTCTGTGAGGGCAGGGAACAGGAAAGACAGAATTGATACTTACTGAGTCTTGTATGGCTACGCCACGGAAGCTATCAAAAATCAAATAGGAGTCCTATAGATGTCAGTAAAGGGCTATTCTTTTTGATGTTTCAAACATTCTTGGATGAATCTTTGAGGAATTTCTACACTTTCTCCCCAGTGTTGATGAATGTAAGAAGCATGAACATTAGGTAAATTCCAACCTTCAAAACCTGTATTTTCATCACAATCATAGCGATAGGTATTAAATAATGGTTGAGGGGAATTAGTGATTAAATGAGAACGATGAAATTCATGTCCAAAAATGTTTTTATTGCTGTCCAGTAAAAAGGTATTTTCTAAAACTACTGCGCGACGATATCCTAATGTTAATCTTTTATCCATTTGTGCATGAGTGGGTAATATTCCTACCATTGGCCAAGAGTTACCATCAAAATCAATAATTTGCTCACACAAATACATCAATCCTCCACATTCTGCAATTGTGGGTATTCCTGCTAAAATTGAATTTTTGACTGCTTGTATTACGCTGATATTTTTAGACAATTGTTGTGCGAATACTTCAGGAAAACCTCCACCAAAATACATTCCTTGGATATCTTTGGGTGGTTGATCACCATTCAATGGACTCCAAAATACTAATTTTGCTCCTAATTTTTCTAGTAAATCTAAGTTGTCTTGATAGTAAAAATTAAAGGCTTGATCTCGCGCTACAGCAATTTTTACGGAAGAATTGGGAATTGGGAACTGGGAGTTGGGAATTGGGGAAGATGCTGATTTTAAAAGTGGTAGAAGTTGATCCCAATCAAAGTGAATATCACCTAAATCAGCTAAACTATTAACTATCTGATCTAATTCTGGTAATTCTACGGTGGGAATTAAACCGAGATGACGGTCAGGAATGGTAATGTTATCTTGTCTTCTTAAAACACCGAGTATGGGTAATTGTAAAGGTGCAAGGGCAGCTTTTAATAATGATAAATGTCGCTCACTTCCGACTCGATTTAAGACTAATCCAGCAACTTTAATTCTCCTATCTAAAGAACAATAACCGTGAGCGATCGCTGCTACTGAACCCGATAAACGACTACAATCAATTACTAATATTATTCCTATATCTAATAATCTCGCAACGTGGGCTGTACTCGCAAAGTCGGTTTTTTCATTTGTGTTTGATAAATGGCTAATACCATCAAACAAACCCATGACACCTTCAACTAAAGTATATTCAGACTGGGGAGAATGATGATAAAAACATTTTTGCACATAATTTTCTGAAGTTAGCACAGCATCTAAATTTCGACAAGGAAGACCAGTCACATATTGATGAAACATCGGATCAATATAATCGGGTCCGACCTTAAAAGATTGCACTTTTACACCACGACGACGTAAAGATGCTAATAGGGTAAGTGTAACTGTTGTTTTCCCGACTCCACTCCGTTCTCCAGCAATAATTATAGACATAGATCAACAATTAAAGATTAACAATTAAAAATAACGATTATAGATTCTAACTTTTGACTGGGCGCAGGCCCTGCGCCCCTACCTCATGTCTCTTTTCTCTTTTCTCCTTTCTTATTTCTTCCTTCTTCTTTCTAACTCCTGACTCCTGACTCCTGACTCCTTGCTATTATTTTTCCCGTTGTCTTTCTTCAATTTCCACTGGAGAAATCATACTATGGATTTTCTCCACGTCTGTCATCATGATAATAATACCTTCCACTGTTTCTTTTAGTAAGGGACTACAGGCGATATAACATTGGATTTGTTTACCGCGACGATTAGTGGCGTTCAGAAGTATTTCTTGTAATTTCTTCTTACTAGATATAATATCACGAAGGGAAGTTCGCAGTTGTTCTACCGGTAAACCAATATCTAAACTAAACCAAGATTTATTAATTACTTCGTCACTGCGTAAACCCCACATATCTTCAACTGTATGATTCCAAATTAAAATATTAAAACTAGTATCTAAGACTACCATTCCCATTTGTAAAGAGCCTAAAATGGAAGACAGAAAAATATTAGTGTGGTCAAGTTCACTGGTGCGATCTCTTAATTCATTATTTATGGTTTGTAATTCTTCATTAGCTGATTGAAGTTCTTCATTCATTGTCTCCATTTCTTGATTGGTAGATTGCAGTTCTTCATTGGTTGTTTCTAATTCTTCATTGGTAGATTGCAATTCTTCATTGGTTGTTTCTAATTCTTCATTGGTAGATTGTAATTCTTCATTGGTTGTTTCTAATTCCTGTCGAGAACGTTGTAATGCTGTTTGCAGTTTTAGATAACGGCTGACATCATTAAAAGAGATTGTGACACCGAGAGTAGTTTGATCATTATCTTGTAAAGGAATGACTCGCACATCGAAATATTGAATTTCTGAATTAGGTTGATAACGTTCAACATTTGTAAGTATAATAGGATGGCGTTCATTATATACTTGCTCAATTAAGGAGCGTAACTCTACAGGTCTATAGGATAATTCTAAATCCTGAAAAGGGCGATTTAAATCTCTTGTTGTCAAACCAAATAAACTCCGAGCTTGTTCATTAATCATAATTAATATACCATGATTATCAATGACCACTTGGGCGCTAGATGCTGTATCAAAAGCCAACTCTCTAATTCGCAGTTCTTCAGAATAAACATTATTAGAGGATTCTTTATTTTGCAAATTTGTCATAACTAGTTGACGATTACGGATGTTTCCCAAAGATACTTTCGCAAATACACGATCTTTTAAATGTATAGGTATAAATAAATTAGAGTGCATAACTAACATCTCTGCTTTTCCTAAAAACAGATAGCCATGATCATTAAGCGCGAAATGAAACCGATTGATAATCTTTCCTTGGGTTTCCGAATTAAAATACATTAATGTATTGCGACAAACCAATAAATCTAAACGAGAAATTGGTGCATCCTGAAGTAAATCATGACGACCAAAAATCACGCAACGACGCAAATCTTGGCGAAAAACATAATTTTTATTCACTAAATCAAAGTATTTATCGCGCAGTTTTAATGGGACTTCAACAATATTTTTGGCTGAATAACTAGCCTGACGAGCTTGGGTAAGAGCTTCATCGTCTACATCTGTCGCGTAGATTTTTACCCGCTTCCGAAACTCTTCCACTCCCAATATTTCTGCTACAATCATTGCTAAAGTATAAGCCTCTTGTCCAGAAGCACAACCCGCACTCCAGAACCGAATCTGTTCATCTTTTTGTTTATTTTTGATGATATTAGGGATAATTTCTGTGGCTAAATACTCCCAAGCTAAACTATCTCTAAAAAAGGCGGTCACATTAATTAAAATAGTATTAAATAAATTTTTAAATTCATCTGGATGAACTTCTAAATAATCTTGATAATTCACAAAACTATCTATATTTAAAGTTTCCATCTCCTTAATAACACGACGCATTAAAGTTGAACGTTTATAACCTGTGAAATCAAACCCCCGATTCATTCTCAAATATTGGAGGAGATTTTCAAAATCAAGGTCTTTGTGTGGAGCATTCATAAAATCAATTAGGGTTTTACTAGAAATAGATACATATCCTTAGATGATTGTAAACTAAATCAATCTTGCTTACGGACATTGGATTTGCAAAACTATTGTTTATGCACAGTCAGCTTTTTATAATAACCTAAATTAGTGATATGTTATGGCAAACTAGCATGAGACATGACCAAAGTTATCAAAGCTAAAGAAATTTCTGTTAAAGGGAGGATGAAATCCACATTCCCTGTCTTAATTGCTGAAGATGGCATTCCCGGAAATTCAGCACTTTTGTCATCTTGGACAATTACCGTCCCACCCATTTTTTTGATTGCTTCCACTCCCATTGCGCCATCACTACCAGTTCCTGTGAGGACAACAGCGATCGCTCTTTCTTTATAACTTGCTGCCACCGATTCAAACAACAAATCCGCCGAAGGCCGGAGAAAATGCACCATTTCCGACTGAGACAAAGAAGCTGTACCATCACTATTCACCAACAGGTGGTTATTCGGAGGAGCAATATAAACAGTCCCTGGAGTGAGTTCATCTCCTGCTTTTGCCTGCACTACTTTCAGTAGAGTCCGACGACTGAGAATTTCTGCCATCAGGGATGGATGACGAGGATCTAAATGTTGAACCACAACAATTGCTGCTCTAAAATCTGCGGGTAAATCTGCAAGCACCTCAATTAATGCCGTTAGTCCACCAGCAGAAGCCGCTAAAGCCACAATATCAAAGTTAGGAAGATTTGGCATATTTATCTTGAAAATTATCTTCTTTCCCAACTCTAAGATATCTAAATTTTCAACTCGTTCCCTGTACCTACAGACCTATGGATCAATTATAGCTAATTTGTAAACATATAAATGCTTAGATCCCCGACTTCTTTAAGAAGTCGGGGATCTTTTTGTTCACATTTCACTGACAAAGCTAATTTTCTGCTTCTAAAGTTTTTTTCGCCGCCAACAATTGCTGTTTGTTTTCCTCACTAATTTGAGGATATTGCAAATTTAATTCCTGTAATTTTTTACAAATAATATCCGCGACTACTAACCTTGTAAACCATTTGCGGTCAGCAGGAACAATATACCAAGGAGAAAATTCTGTACTTGTATGGTTGAAAACTTGCTCATAGGCATTCATATAATCATCCCAAAAACCCCTTTCTCGGACATCACTAACAGAAAGTTTCCAATTTTTCTCCGGTGATTCAATTCTTTCTAAAAAGCGTCTTTTTTGCACATTTTTGGAAACATTTAGAAAAAACTTTAGGACAATTACCCCATTATTTACCAAATATTTTTCAAAATTATTAATTTCCTCAAATCGCTGTTGCCATATCTGATCACCTTTAGGAAAATTGGGTAATTGTTGTTTTTTGAGAATTTCTGGATGTACCCGTACTATCAATAATTCCTCATAATATGAACGATTAAATATGCCAATTCTTCCCCTTTCTGGTAAAGATTTCATCGAGCGCCACAAATAATCATGATCTAATTCCTCCTCACTAGGTGATTTAAAACTAAATACCTGACACCCTTGAGGATTCACCCCCGACATAACGTGCTTAATGGTACTATCTTTACCAGCAGCATCCATTGCTTGAAAAATAATTAACAAAGAGTAATTATTTTGAGCATAGAGAATATCTTGATATTTAGCTAATTGTAAAATACCAGCCTTTAATCTTTTTACCGCATCACTTTTTTGGTGAAATTCACACTTGTAACCTGGATTATAGTCTTTGATCAAAGAAATCTGATCACCGGGTTTAACAATATAAGGATCATGATTCATATCAAAAAATTAGCCCTCCAATGGAATTATACCTGGCGATCGGAAAGATGCCTCCGGCTCCCGTCAGGGATACACAGCTACACAGACAAAATCTGCCTTCGCAGGTTAGAAACATCTTTTATTAGTCCACGCAGGTGGACTTCGTTTGTGTAGCCGCGATTTCTAATCGCCGTCTTGCTAATCGCCGTCTTGCTAAGAAACAGAAGATTGCAACTTGTTCAACATTTCCAAAACTTGCATACTGTGAATACTAGGATTAACCTTCACAAAAGTTGCGCGTAATATCCCTTGAGGATCAATAATAAAACTATGGCGCATAGAGACAACACCTATCCAAGAACCATAAGCTTTACTAACTTCACCCTTAATATCAGCTAATAAAGGAAATCTTAACCCCTCCGAGTCACAAAATTCTGCATGAGAATCAACATCATCAGCACTGATACCAATAATCTCAGTATTTTTCTGAATATATTTAGGTAAATCTTGCTGAAAACGTCGGGCTTCAATAGTACAACCAGAGGTAAAGTCTTTGGGATAGAAATAAAGAACTACCCACCTACCCCGAAAATCAGCCAAAGAGACTTTACCATTGCCTGTATTAGTTGGTAAAGTAAATTCAGGTGCAGGTTGATTAATTGTGGGTAATTTACCACCTAAAGCTTGAGCAGGAGGGGTAAAATTAAACCAACTAATAACGGCCAAACAAGAAGCAAATAAGATGCTAATAAAAGTGCGACGGGAACCCATTTTCTCAACCAAAAAAATAACTTAAATAAGTTTACATTCTTGTTGTTCTCTATTTTCAATCTGATTGGGGATCAGACGGGTTTTCGATACTTTCAATGTATTGGCTATCTATGAGAAAAGCACCTCTAGTAAAGCGGACACCCCAATAACCACCAGGGCGACGGTCAAGAACTATACCTTCTTCGCCAATATGAATTACCTCGGGGGGACGTAACATCGGCATTGGTTCCGCCGTTTTCAGATATGGTGGCAATGATACCACACGGACTTTACTACCAATTGGGAATTCTGAAGACATTTTGCAATAGTTTGTACTCTGTACAGGACGAAAAATAGAGAAAAAGCTAACAGAGAAAGGGTTTCGTGGAAAGTTACCACACAATCAAAGAAACCTCTATGAACCAGATTAACCTATTACGAGACACACTAAAACCACACTGGGAATGGCATGGAGCGCGTATAAGCTTTTTAGCGTTATTTTTAATATCCTTAGGACTTACGCAAGTGTCACACCAAAAATCTGTTGTAGGGTGCTTTACTACTGCATAAATCCTGTAAATAAACAGATTGTTGATATCTGACGCACCCTACCAATGTACCAGTTGCGTAAGTCCTGATCTTTATACGGTGGTTATCAAGAATTGTCAGTTAATAAATCCACGTTCCTAAGCTAGTAAAAACTGAAATCGCTCCTAAATATAGGCTAGAATACTGAATGTAATTGATAGAGATATTAGTGCAGCAATAAACCTCAGAGATGAGGGACTACGAATTTTGACCTCTGGAACAGGGGATAAAGCGATGAAGTGTGGTCTTGGGGGTTTCCCCCATGAACAACCTCATCAATAAGCCTGTCGCCCAGAAATAAGTCGCAGTAATAGAGGACGCAAGAAGTCTACTACTGTTTTTTCTGTTGGACAGGAAGCCGACACTGTACCGTCAAGTCAGTGTGGGTAGTTCACAATTTTTAATTCTTCATTGGTTATGACCATGCACAATTCCGTTGAATTCCGAGACGCTTATGATGTGATTGTCGTCGGTGCAGGTCACGCCGGTTGTGAAGCAGCGCTTGCCACTGCTCGCCTCGGTTGTCGCACTTTGCTATTGACCCTAAATTTAGATAAAATCGCTTGGCAACCCTGTAACCCCGCAGTGGGTGGTCCTGCTAAGTCCCAATTAACCCATGAAATAGATGCTTTGGGTGGGGAAATTGGCAAAATGGCAGACCGGACATACCTGCAAAAACGCATCCTCAATTCTTCACGGGGTCCAGCGGTGTGGGCATTACGGGCGCAAACTGATAAGCGGGAATATGCGGCGATAATGAAGGGAATTGTCGAAAATCAAGAGAACTTGACAATTCGGGAAGGCATGGTCACGGATTTAATCTTAAATGATAGTAATGAAGTTATTGGTTTAGAAACCTATTTTGGCGTATCTTTTCACTGTAAAGCCGTCATTCTCACCACTGGCACATTTTTAGGCGGTAAAATTTGGGTGGGGAATAAATCCATGGCCGCAGGACGCGCGGGAGAGTTTGCAGCGGAAGGGTTAACACAAACTCTGAATCGTTTGGGATTTGAAACCGGCAGACTGAAAACTGGGACACCAGCGCGGGTTGATAAGCGTTCCGTTGATTACAGTCAAATGGAAGTGCAACCAGGAGACGAAGCTGTGCGGTGGTTCAGTTTTGACCCCGCAGTGTGGTTAGAACGGGAACAAATGCCTTGTCACATGACCCGCACGACTCAAGAAACTCATCGCTTAATTCGGGAAAATTTGCATCTGTCCCCAGTGTATGGTGGTTGGGTGGAAGCAAAGGGACCCCGCTATTGTCCGAGTATTGAAGATAAGATTGTCCGCTTTGCCGATAAGGAAAGTCACCAAATCTTTATTGAACCGGAAGGAAGAGATATTCCTGAATTATATATTCAAGGTTTTTCCACTGGTTTACCCGAAACTTTGCAAATTTTGATGTTGCGGAGTTTGACTGGGTTAGAAAATTGTGTGATGTTGCGTCCGGCTTATGCTGTAGAGTATGATTATTTACCTGCAACTCAATGTTTTCCCTCGTTGATGACCAAGAAAATTCCAGGGTTATTTTGTGCCGGACAGGTAAATGGAACGACCGGTTATGAAGAAGCGGCTGCTCAAGGTATAGTAGCGGGAATCAATGCAGCGCGGTTTGTGCGAGGTGAGGAAATGGTTATTTTCCCCCGTGAACAAAGTTATATTGGCACGTTAATTGATGACCTGTGTACGAAGGATTTACGCGAACCTTATCGAATGCTCACCAGTCGGTCAGAGTATCGGTTGTTACTGCGTTCCGATAACGCTGATATCCGCATGACACCTTTAGGACGGGAAATAGGTTTAATTGATGACCGGCGCTGGGATTTGTATAGTCGAAAACAAGAACAAATTACAGCGGAGAAAAAACGCCTTCATGTTACTAGAATAAAAGAGAATGAGGCAGTGGGACAGGCGATCGCTCACGATACCCAAGAAGCAATTAAAGGTTCTATTACCCTGGCTGATTTATTGCGTCGTTCAGGTATCCATTACATTGATTTAGAACGCCACGGACTTGATAACCCTATTCTCCAGCAAGCTGAAAAAGAAGGCGCGGAAATTGACATTAAATACGCTGGTTATTTAGCCAGACAGCAAAACCAAATTGACCAAGTTGCCCGTCAAGCAAATCGCCAACTACCTGGCAATTTAGACTACTCAACCATTGAGACTTTATCTAAAGAATCCAGAGAAAAACTCAACAAAGTTAAACCTCTCACCATTGGACAAGCAGCAAGAATTGGCGGAGTTAACCCAGCCGATATCAACGCTCTTTTGATATATTTAGAAGTAGCTAAAAACAAGACGGCAATAGGTAATGGGTAATGGGTTATGGGGAGGACAACTATTCTAGTAATAATTCCAGTATGGGAAATTTTCTTCTTCCTTATTCCTTCTCTTAGAGGGTGTTGGAAAAGTCATGATTGCTGTATCAAATATTTCACACCTCCCTAACCCTTACCTTATAAAGGAGGTAAAAATGTGATGAAAATTACGGGACACCACTTTTAAAACATCCTCTTGGACAACGAACAACTGACAACGAACAACCGAAAAAGTCTATGTTACCCAAATCCAGCACTGATTTACTTATTTCAGAAGCGTCCGATAGCGCCAGTATGTCCTTAGGCATAGATTTCGTTAATAACGAGCCTTGGACAATAGAAAGCTATGCTGAAAGCTTAATGGACGAACTTTTTCATGATATTGACAACATTCTTGATGGTCGAAGCAAGCGAAATCATCATAGAGAGAGAACCGAATCTGTCCCCGTGCAAACCATGACATTTCAAATGCCAGATGTGGTTTTGCCATCAAAACTTAATCGTCCATTACAATCTACTGCACCTATTAAAAACGTCCAAACCACTACACTAGTGGTTAATCATCCATCTATCAGAGCAATTACAACTACTGAACAACAACAAACCAGTGGTTTAGGTAAACTGATATTTATGGGATTAAGCCTAACCGTAGGGACTTTGGGAATGGTCTACTTGACCGATTCTGGTTTATTAAATACAATAAATGCCCAATTAACTTCCCAAAGTTTGCCAAATCACCAGACACTATCACCTGCATCTATAACCACAGATCCTCAGTTAGACTTAGTAAATTATCTGTTGGAAGCCTTAACTGTCATAGAACAGCAAGGAACAACCCATAATAAAACAATTGCTAAACCAGGATTTCCCACTGTTAATCTCAATCAAACCACCGCCTCACCTTTACCAAATACCCAACCAACAGAAACCCTACCACTATCTGTCGCAGCAAATAATGTGCTACCTGCTAATAATCGCTTGACTACCCCTAATGTGGTTGAGCGCATATATATTCCAGTTTATCAGTCTCCTGCACCCAAATATCAAATACCAACTGTTCCCACAGTCCCAGTACCACCTACCTTACCTTCATCTTTAACAGTTAATAATTCGCCTACTATTAATACTATACAACCAGTAATTAAACCCATACCCAAAACATCACAGGTTAGTCTCAAACCAGCAGCCGTTAATCCTCAACCAGTGAAAGTCGCACCACCGCAATTACCAACAATTGTTCCCCCTGCACCTGTAAAAGAAACTAAGAACATATCACAACAGGATTTATCACCTAGCTATTCTGCTCAATTAGAGGGACTATTGGAGTTGGGTAATAAATCCGTGGCTTTGTTTCAGGTAGATGGTATTAGTCGCCGAATTAATCTAGGTGAAAATATTGGTACTACAGGCTGGACACTCGTAGATGTAAGTAACGGAGAAGCTATTGTTCGTCGTAACGGTGAAGTTCGCTCCATCTACACAGGACAAAAGCTTTAATATAACTGTATGAGTCAAATAAAAATTCAATACCTGTAAATAATAGGGTTCTGTCCAGGTAAGTAGGTGAACCCTATGGGAGTTGCTGATTTAGAAATGGGGTGTCTGAATGTAGGATAAAGACCGTAAAATCAGGTAGAATCTCCTAAGTTGAGGGGCAATATAAAGATGTTCACAGAGAAAAACTGGAAGAATTTTAAGGTATTTGCAGGGGCATTTTGTCTTGTCGCCCTAACACCGTTTTTTGGAGTTAATTCTTCTGTACAAGCAGCAGATACAGTTGTGATTCGTTATGGACCTCTAGAGGAATCTGCGTCCTTGGAAGATTTAAAAAAATCTACGGAAACTGGCAAATTACCAGATAGTTTAGGAACTTATACCAAGAGAATGACTGAAGAACAACGTCGTTTTTTGGTAGAGGGACTAAAAATCCGAATTCCCATAAATATTGGTACTTTAGATAGATTAATCAATACCCAAATTGGGACTACAATTCTTAGTGATATCTCTACAGCTATTACCCGTCGAGATGAAGCGGGACTACAAGCTATGAAAGGGGGATTGATTTTAGCCGCTAATTCTCCACAGGGTTTATCTATACTAAGTTTTATTGCTGCCTATCCCAGTAAACGCCTAGAAATTAATTTACCCCAGGCTTTAACTGTGGCGGGGAGTTTAAATGGTGCATTTGTCCGCACTCAGCGGTTTATGTTTGGTCTTTCTCCCCAAGTTAACCCTAAAGATATCAAAGTTGTGTCTTCTCTAGATCCTACTCAAGCAGGAAGCGCGCAGGTACAGACACTCAAGTTAAGTTTCAATGACCAAAAGCGTCAACGAAAAATTCCCCTGGATGTTTATTTCTCTACCGCTGTCAGTGTAAATAAACCCGTAATTGTCTTTTCTCATGGTTGGGGTTCGGTGCGGACTGACTTGCGTTATTTAGCCGAACATTTGGCTTCTTATGGTTATGTCGTTGCGGCTTTAGAACATCCTGGTAGTAATGAAACTAATTTCAAGGCGGTCACCAAAGGTAGAAAACAACTGGTTGCACCCCAAGAATTTTTAGACCGTCCCAAAGATGTGAGTTTTATTGTTGATGAATTGGAAAAAGTTAACCAAACTGCGAATAATCCTTTACAGGGAAAATTAGCAACTAATAATGTGATGGTTGTAGGTTATTCCTTTGGTGGAGGAACGGCTTTAGCATTAGCTGGGGGTGAATTACAAATCGAAACCCTCAAACAACGCTGTCAGCAAAACTTAGCTAAGGCTAACTTGGGTGAAACTCTTCAATGTGTGGCTCAAACATTACCAGAAAAAACCTATCAATTGCGCGATGGGAGAATTAAACAGGCGATCGCTCTTAATCCTACCACTTCTTTAATGTTTGGGGAAACTGGATTAACAAAAGTACAAATCCCTACATTAATCCTCTCCAGTTCCGCAGATAAAATCACCCCTGCATTAACTGAACAAGTTACGGGTTTTGCGAAAATTCCCTCTCCAAAATGGTTGGTGGGTGTGGTTGGTGCTTCTCATTTAAGCATCATAGATCCTAGTCTGACTCCATATCAAATGGGGAAACCAAATACACCTATCTTGAACAAAGAAGTAGTTGGAGAACAAGCTAAAGATGTGCGGCAGTTTCTCAAAGGTATTACCCTAGCAATGGCAGCACAGTTAACTCCTGAAGCTAGTCAATATGCTCCTTTTCTAACTTCTGACTATGCTCAAATTTCCTCAACTCGTCTATTTCCCTTTCGCACAGTGCGAGAACTTTCTCCTGAGATGAGACAAGAAGCACAAGGTCCAGGTATGACAGCCAATAAATAATAGGTTGTAGGACGAACAAAAAAATAAAAAGGCTTGGAGGGTAAACCAAGCCCAACTTCACTCAGGGTAAAATATATAATCCATCCTATAGGTTATTTATATTTTCAGAATCCTTCTCAAGAGAGAATTTTGAAAATCTCAACTGGATATCCTCATCCCCGACTTCTTAAAGAAGTCGGGGATCTGACTTTTGCAATGTTCACAAATCAAATAGGATTGCCATTTATTTCATAAATTCCCCTCCTAAGAATCCCCTGAAAAGACTTAAAAACAATCATTTCAGGGAAAATTTATCAACAACCTACGCCGGGTAAATTCTTAACCGCCGATTCGGTTCATCGCCAAAACTATCGGATTTGAGACGATAATGTTCCACCAACTCATGCTGCATTTTCCGCACTTGGGAAGAACGAGGTAATAACTCCACAGGCTGACCTTTAGGGATAACAATCTGCTCTACAGCAAGTCTTGCTTCCTCCAAAGCGTCCATTTCATCATCACCACCGTTGTGTAATAACAGTTGTAACTCTCTGTCGTCGCCCATATCTGGATCATCAATATTTAGTAAGCGGCGGAGACTGCGAGTAATTTGGGGAATTGTACTAGACTTGATCACATGAATGGGGACATGACGAGCCTTAGCCATTTGTCTTAACTTAGCGTGATTCTTGACGTGCGATCGCAAAGCTAAAATAGCATCTGCACTATCTAAGTCTTTGGTCAATATCACTGGCAAAGTTAACACATTAATCACCTGTTCCAATTGGTGACGACTCACCCCATAGGGGTAAATATGCAATGGTAAATCTTCCCCATTGGGACCTGCTTGTTTACGGCTGGCAAAATCAAAACTTTCCGAGTAATTGAAAGATTCATCCAACAACCGGTCAAATTCACTGCGTCCCGTTGGTCTTTCTCTATCCAGAGATAAAGGTGGTAAAGCCACCATTTGTCCAGAAGAACGCCAACCATTAGGTTTAGCAGAGAGGAAAGATTCTTCCACATTCGTAACGTGACCATTACCATTGCCACCATTGACTACAGCCAACTGTCTAACAATACCAACCTTGCCATGATCATCAACAGTTCTAGTTTGTGGAGTAGGTTGACGACCACGTAATAACGTATCAACCGTATCAGCCACAGACTCATGAACTACCCAGCGTTGCCGTTCCAACATTTCCACAGCAATCTCAAAAGTAGGCGGAGCTTTGCGTTCCAAAACCGTCTTTTGCGAACCACGCCGTCTAGCCTCATCATCTCCCAGCGTCACAGCCTGAATTCCCCCAACCAAGTCCGATAAAGTAGGATTTTTAATCAGGTTTTCAATTTGATTACCGTGGGCAGTTCCCACCAATTGCACCCCGCGTTCGGCAATTGTCCGGGCTGCTAAAGCTTCCAGTTCTGTACCAATTTCATCAATGACAATGACTTCTGGCATATGGTTTTCCACAGCCTCAATCATGACTTGATGTTGTAACTCTGGCTGAGAAACTTGCATCCGTCTTGCCCGACCAATGGCTGGGTGAGCAACATCACCATCCCCAGCAATTTCGTTAGATGTGTCAATAATCACCACACGCTTATGCAAATCATCCGCCAACACACGGGCGATTTCTCTTAAAGCTGTAGTTTTGCCAACACCAGGACGACCCAGCATGAGAATTGATTGACCAGTTTCCACCAAATCGCGGATCATGGCAATTGTTCCGAATACTGCCCTGCCGACACGACAAGTTAAGCCAATAATTTTACCACTACGGTTGCGGATAGCACTGATCCGATGCAAAGTTTGCTCAATTCCAGCCCGATTATCCCCCCCAAAATTTCCAACTCGTTGAATGCAATCATCTATCTGTGCTTGAGTGACCGGTGTTTCGCTCAGATACTCCGCTGCATGGGGAAACCGAGCTTCAGGGCGACGGCCTAAATCCAAGACTACCTCAACTAAAATATCCCCTTTCGGATGATTCTCTAATTTTTCTTGGAGGTCTTGAGGCAAAATATCTAACAACTTTTGGAGATCTTCTGTAATCGTCATGCTTTCTATTGGTGACTTGACGTTTTTAGAGATATGGTTGGAGCGTTACCGCTCAGACTTAATCTGGGAAACGAGAGTATGGGCAAGCCTCACAGCCTCCCACAGTAATTTCGGGTCTTCTTCTAGGCGAATATGACTTTGATTATCAGTGTTAATCACCTCCTTTTGTTGCAACTGGTCAAGAATGGGTGACAGCAATACACGGGCGTAACTACCATAGGCAACCCCAGAGATAGAGGCAGAGGGGCAGGGGGCAGGGG
>NZ_JADEVZ010000003.1 GCF_015207875.1 Dolichospermum sp. LEGE 00240 | reverse complement strand
ATTAATAATAAACTCAAATTAATCAAAAGACTTGGATATGGATTTCGCAACTTTAGTAATTTTAGATTACGTAGTTTATTAAACTGGCACTTTAGTATTAATTCTCCATAAAAGGGACGCAAGAGCCGAAAAGTTTTGATGGGTAAAATTTTATGCTAATCGCCTCACCATGATCCGAATCATGGCAAGGTAAATAAAAGTCTCTGATGTTTCCGGTAATAACTCATAATCTCTGACCAATCGACGACACCCCATCAGCCAGCCGAAAGTGCGTTCTACTACCCATCGCTTTTTGAGTAAGGCAAACCCCTTAGTTTGCTCTGGTCGCAGCACCACCTGCACAATCCAACGACAAATGTCCATGACCCACATCATGAAGGCTGGACCATTAAACCCACCATCAGTCCAAATAGTTGTCAAGCGAGAAACCTGAGATCCCATTTCTTGGACGCGCTTGAGTACTTGTTTGCCGCCAGATCGTTCTGGCACATTGGCGGCGGTGACTAACACCCGCAGAATCAATCCCAATGTATCAACGGTCATAAACCGCTTCCGCCCTTTGATTTGTTTGCCCGCATCATATCCTACTTCCTGACTCACCATCGCCGCACTTTTTACACTTTGACTATCGATTATGGCTTCTGATGGACTGGGATGACGTTCCGCTTCGATTCTCGTACATTCTCGCAAACTGTCATGAATTTTCACCCAAGTTCCGTCTCTACGCCAGTTGCGAAAATAAGTATATACAGTTTGCCAAGCTGGAAAGTCCCCTGGCAACGCCCGCCATCGCACCCCTTCTAGCAAGACATAAAAAATCGCGTTCATGACTTCCCACATATCGACTTCACGCTTGCGACCACCTTTTTTGGCTTCTGGAATCATGTCACTCAACAATTCATATTGGGCGTGAGTCAAATTACTGGGGTATGCTTTACTCATGTTACTCTCTCGGTGCTGTGTTCTTTCTATTCACAGCTTACACTGGGAGAGCTTTTTTACTCACTCACCGACTTTTCAAACACCCTCTTAGAGACGATCTTGGTTTACAAATTAAGTAATTTAACTCGTCAGGAGATTGAAGCAATGTTTACTCTAGATGAATTAAAGCAAACAAGGTATTTTCGAGAAGTTGCGGAGGAAGCGAAAGTACAAGGTAAGTTAGAAGGTAAGTTAGAAGGTAAGTTAGAAGGTAAGTTAGAAGGTAAGTTAGAAGGTAAGCTGGAAACAGTACCTTTGTTATTACAGTTAGGTTTGACTGTGGAACAAATAGCCGCAAATTTGGCTGTGGATATTGAAGCGGTAAGAAAGGTTGCGGAAACATCTGTTAATGAAACTCCTTCAGAGTAATTAGAAGAAATGGAAAGTGATTAGTTCGACTGATCACTTTTTTAGTATTTTGCAATTAATGGTCTAATTTCTACTCCTTGGTCTTTTAAGGCTTATTTCAAGTCAAACTTTAACTTTTATTCCTATCTACTGAATGGTTATGCTATCAGACATTATTACCTTTGCAAACTACGAGGATCAAGAGCATCACGTAAGCCATCACCTAATACATTAAATGACAAAACAGTGATAATAATCAAAATTGCTGGCGGTAAAATTAGCCAAGGTTGTAATACTAAAATAGAAGCATTACTAGCTAAAGAAAGCATATTTCCCCAAGAAGGATCTGGTTGTTGAATACCTAAACCGATTAAACTTAATACTGCTTCTGCTCCAATAAAACTAGGAATTGTTAAAGTAGCAGAAATAATAATGTAAGTTGCAGTTTGTGGTAAAACATGACGAACAATAATATAAATGGGATTACCACCCATGACCTTTGCTGCTTGCACAAATTCAAGTTCTTTGATTGATAATACCTGTCCGCGAATTATCCTCGCTAAACCTGCCCAACTAATTACAGAAGTGATGATAATGATTAATAAAAATCGCTGAGTGCTGGTTAATTTTGGACTCAAAATCCCTGATAGTGCTACTAATAAATAAATACTCGGAAAGGTCATCAATACTTCTGCTAAACGCATGATGATACTATCAATTATTCCGCCAAAATAGCCGGAAATACCACCAATAAGCAAAGCCAATGGATAGGTAATGATAATCCCAAAAATACCAATAAACATACTAATTCGACCGCCATGCAACAGCCGACTAAATTGGTCGCGTCCTTGTTCATCTGTTCCCAAAATATTCAATTTTGCGTCACCGATAACCCCAAACAAATGCCAATTTAAAGAAATACCAGGAATAATTGTGACTTCCTGCCATTTTGGTGGGAGGGAAATACTTAAATTGAATAATTGATATTTAGGTCCAGCCACAAATAATCTTAATGGTGAAGGTTTTGTCTGGTCTATAATTATTTTTCTTTCCCCAGTTTCTAAGTTAGTATCGCCTTGTGTTGTAGGATATACATGGGGTCCAATAAACTGCCCTGATTGAGATACCCAATGAATCTGAGTCGGTGGCAGTAGTGAACCATTGGTTTGTGAATCATAAGGGTTATAAGGAGCGATGAAATCAGCCCCAATTACTGCTAAATAGAAACAGAAGAGGACAATTGCCCCAGTTCGTGCTAAAGGGTTTTTGTTGAGTCGTTGCCACCAATTCATAGTTTTTGACGTAAAAGTTAATGTTGATTAATTGTTGATAAAAGTATATATCAATAGATTAGATAAATCAGTGATAAATTTTGTCATGGGGATTTAACCCCAACACAAAACTTGCTACCTGTAGAGGTAGGGGTATTAAACCCTTTCATTGACTGTCATATCCTTCATTCCGTGAAATCCTTAAATCAGTGATAAAAAACCGCCAACCTATTTTATGAATAACCTGCATCACCATCGCTCACAATTTCCCGCTTTAAGTAATAAGCTTTATTTTAACTACGGAGGACAGGGGCCAATGCCGCAAAGGGCTATGGATGCTATCACCCAATCTCAAGCCCATATTCAAAGTGTAGGTCCTTTTGGGAGTGATGCTTATGCTTCGATCGCACCGCAAATACAAGCCAGTCGGGAGGCGATCGCCTCTATACTAAGTGTACCATCTGACACAATAACTCTCACTGGTAATGTCACAGTCGGTTGTAACATTGCAATGTGGGGCATTGATTGGCAACCCGGTGATCATCTTCTCCTTTCTGACTGTGAACACCCTGGTGTCATTGCCACTGCCCAAGAAATTGCCCGTAGATTTGCGGTAGAGGTTACTACCTGTCCCTTAATGGCTACTTTGAATGAGGGAGATCCTATCAGTATTATTGCTGAAAATCTCCGTCCCACAACCCGTTTAGTAGTTCTAAGCCATGTTTTATGGAACACAGGTCAAGTTTTACCCATTGATAAAATTGTACAAGTATGCAAAAGCAATAATTCTCTGTTATTGATAGATGCGGCTCAATCAGTGGGCGTTCTCCCTTTGGATTTAACTGCTTTGGGTGTAGATTTTTATGCCTTTACCGGTCACAAATGGTTATGCGGTCCCGCTGGTGTGGGTGGTTTATATGTAAGTCCTGAAGCCAGGGAAAATCTGCACCCTACTTTCATTGGCTTAAATGGAGTAATTACCAATAATCAAGCCCAACCGACGGGCTGGCAACCAGATGGACGCAGATATGAAGTATCTACTTTACCAACTTCATTATATATTGGTTTAAAAGAAGCAATTACAATTCATGAACAATGGGGAACAGCACAGGAAAGATATGAGCAAATTTGCCAAAATAGTAATTATCTCTGGCAAAAATTAAACTCTTTACCTAATGTTAAATGTTTAAAAAATTCACCTCCAGGAAGTGGATTGGTTTCCTTTCAATTAACTAATCAGCCTAGTTCTAAATTAGTACAATCTCTAGAGTCAGAGAATATTTTAACACGAACAATTGCCCATCCTAATTGCATTCGTGTAAGTGTTCATTATTTAACATTAGAATCAGAAATTGACAAATTAATAGCAGCTATAGAAGGCGACTAGTAGTCTGTCAAATAAATTTTGACGGATAAAGGAATGAACCACGAAGACGCGAAGAACACGAAGGAAGGAAGAAGGAAAGAAGGAAAATTTATTTACCCGTCAATTAGTTCTTGACAGACTACTAGTACCGCAAGGCGGAAGTCAAAAGTCAAAATGAAGACAGTATAGGCTTTTGGAGGATTTAGAATGGTTGGTTTATTTACGCCGTTTTGTACTAGAAGTCACTGCTAAACAGACAAAACCCACCTTTGTGGGTTAAATTATATTAGTCCGCGACGGCGGACTTTGCTTGTGTAGTAGTGATTTCTAATCGCCCAATACTCTTTTTAACTTTGTTTTAAATCATGAAACGACCAACTATATATATAGCCATCACAAATCACGGTTTTGGTCATGCTACCCGCACAGCTTCCATCGCTAACACCATCCAAAAATTATATCCTGAAGTATTATTAATACTAGTCACCACTGCACCTCGTTGGTTACTGGAATCTTATATAGAAGGTGATTTTATTTTACGTCAACGGGCGTTTGATTTAGGTGTAATTCAAGCTGATAGTTTGACAATGGATAAACCAGCAACTTTAGCAAAACTGCGAGAAATTCAAAAAAATCACCAATCCTTAATTGCTTCAGAAGTTAATTTTATTCGTCAAAATCGCGTTGATTTAATTTTAGCAGATATTCCTTTTCTAGCTGCTGGATTTGCTGAAGCTACGAATATTCCTTGCTGGATGGTTAGTAACTTTGGTTGGGATTTTATCTATCGAGATTGGGGGGGAGAATTTACGGAAATGGCTGATTGGATTAGTAATTGGTATAGAAAATGCGATCGCCTATTTCGTCTTCCTTTCCATGAACCTATGTCAGCATTTACCAACATTACAGATGTCGGTTTAACTGGTGGTTCTCCCGATTTTACTATTGATGAATTACGCACTAATTGGGAAATAAGTACACCACCAGAAAAAACCATTTTACTGACATTTGGTGGTTTAGGCTTGCAAGAAATTCCTTACACTAATATCAGCAGATTTCCTGATTGGCAATTTATTACTTTTGATACCTCAGCCCCAGATTTACTTAACTTAATTAAAGTTACAAATCATCAATATCGTCCTGTGGATTTTATGCCGATTTGTGGGAGAATTATTTCTAAACCTGGATATGGGACATTTTCAGAAGCTACCCGTCTAGAAATACCAGTTGTTACTATTCCCCGTGATGATTTTGCCGAAGCAGCTTTCATGTTAGCCGGAATTACTAATTACAATCATCATCAAATTCTCACAGCACCAGAATTTTTTCAAGGAGATTGGAATTTTCTTGATCAATCACCCCAAGCACCAAAGCTGCCTAACATGATCACCAAAGATGGGAATGAAACAATAGCCCAAGCTGTGATAGATTATTTGTAAGTATTCAGATCCCCTACTTCTACCATTGATTCATTATTTATTGATATCATTGAAAAATTAGTCGGGGATATTACACCATGAGGATTATGACCCACTACCAAAAACTATTAAGAGTTTCCACCAATGGAAAATCATTTCACAATATTACCGCCAAAATTGAAGCTATTGTTGCCGAATCTGGTATAGAAACTGGGCTTTGTAGTTTATTTTTACGTCACACCTCAGCTAGTTTAGTAATTCAAGAAAATGCTGATCCTGATGTATTAGTTGATTTAGCTAATTTCATGGCTAAAATAGTTCCAGAAGGAAACCATTACATTCATAATGCTGAAGGACCAGACGATATGCCAGGACATATCCGCACAGTTTTAACCCATACCTCCGAACAAATTCCCATTAATCGTGGTCATTTGGTATTAGGAACATGGCAAGGAATCTATGTTTGGGAACATCGTCAACAGAATAATGTGAGAGAGTTAGTAGTTCATATTTCTGGATAGATTTAGTATATCAACCAGAATTAAATTGTGATCAAACATTCAAATAATTTATCAAATTTTCAATGCTAACCTACTTAGACAGAGAATTTATGTCCTGGTTTATTCAATTCCAGTCGAACCAAAACGATAACCTTTACCATAAACAGTATGAATCATTGGTGTTTTACCCACTCCTTCTAGCTTGCGACGCAACAGACGAATTAAAGCCGCAATCACATTACTATTAGGTTGTTCCTCATTTTGCCATAAATGCTGCAAAATTTGAGCATGAGTCAGTAGTTGTCCTGAATTTTCCATAAAGTATTGTAACAACTGACTTTCTTTTTGAGAGAGTTCTATAATTCTTCCGTGACGATAAGCTATTTGATTTTCTATATCCAGTTCCAAATCGGCTACAACTAACTTTCCTTTTGTACTACTATAAGATTCTGTACCAGTACGACGTAACAAAGCCCGGACTCTTGCCAGTAATTCCCGTAATTCAAAAGGTTTGACTAAATAATCATCAGCACCCGCGTCCAAACCCTGCACTCTATCGTCCAAAGTATCTTTTGCCGTTAGAAATAGCACAGGAACTATTTTCCCTTGCCGACGTAATTGCTGACAAATCTCTAACCCCGTTTTTCCCGGTAACATCCAGTCTAAAATCAGTAAATCATAACTGCCTATTGCTGCTAAATTACTGCCACTTATTCCATCATCAGTAGCATCAACACTGTAACCTTCACGAGTTAACAGACGACTTAAAGGCTCAGTTAGTTCGACTTCATCATCAACCAATAAAATTTTCATTATGTTAGTAGTGAGCAATATAGATATATTCTCAATATAGTGAACTGCAAACACATCAAGAATACCAAAAAAAGAATGTTAACTGTTGCAATACCCAAAGGAGAACTACTTAAACCTAGTCTCCGCATATTACAATCTCTAGGATTAGATTTTAGTGCTTTTTTAGAATCAGGCAACCGCCAATTACAAATTCCTGATGCCACTGGACAGGCAAAAGCGTTGTTAGTCCGAGCGCAAGATGTACCTGTTTATGTGGAATATGGTCAGGCACAATTGGGAATTGTCGGCTACGATGTCCTGAGAGAAAAACAGCCCCAAGTTGCCCAATTAGTGGATTTAAAATTTGGATATTGTCGGATGTCTGTGGCTGTAAAAGCTACCAGTTCCTACAAATCTCCTTTAGATCTACCTGCTCATGGTCGAGTTGCTTCTAAATATGTAAATTGTGCGCGAGAATATTTCCAAGGTTTGGATTTACCAATAGAAATTGTCCCCTTATACGGTTCTGTGGAATTAGGTCCAATTACCGGAATGTCGGAAGCAATTGTTGACATAGTTTCCACAGGAAAGACCTTAAAAGAAAATGGTTTAATTGAAATTGCGACTTTGTATGAAAGTACAGCCCGCTTAATTGTTCACCCTTTAAGTTATCGGTTGAATACAGGTAATTTATATCAATTAATTGAACAAATGCGATTAGGACTTCTCACAGCAGTTTAATTTAGTTTCTCAGATCCCCGACTTCTTGGAGAAGTCGGGGATCTGAAATTTAGGACTTTTTGACGTTATTGACAGAACTAAGTTGATCTAAAATTGCTAAAATCTCTTGTTCAAATGCAACTTGAGCGCGGTTAGTTTTTCCGCCAATATACAAAGTTTTGCCCTTTTGTAAAGCCCAAACTTGGGAATGGGAAAAATAACTCATAACTACACCCAACATCAACAAACCAAAACCTGTATAAACAATAGGAATACCAGGATCAAATTTGATTTGTAACCCCGTGCTACCCATAATGTCAATAATTTGCAAATTTACGCCATTTACAGGGATAGACATTCCTGCACGCACAGTATTAATTAATTTACCTTGAGCATCATAAATTAATACCATGCCTTGCAAATCCTTGGCTAAGAGAGAAACACCTTCACTTAAATCAGGTTTAGTCGGAATCCAAGTTCCCCAAATTCTCCCTCTACCTTTGGTGTCTAATTGTACCATTGGTAATTGAAAAATTGGACTTTTATTTAACCTCACCCGAACATTAGAAATTCCCCAATCTGTTTGATAGAAAACGACACCATGATAACGGAGAGGTTTGTTAACATAAATTTTCTCATGGTTAACTTCTTGACCATCATTATTCAACACAGACATATCTGAATAAAATTGGTCAATTCCCCCCGTTGGTGTGTAATCAATCCAAAAGCGATTGACACGCACAGACCAATCTTTTAACACATCTTTCGATGACCAAGCACCAGCATCAACAATATTCTTTACCTGGAATGTATCGCCGCTAGTAATCATTTCTTGAGCCATGAAGCCCGTCATTGCACCCCAAATTCCTCCCAGCAAAATAGCCACAATACCAATATGAACAATGATCGGACCAATGCGCCCAACTATCCCTTTACGGGCATAGAGAATATCATCTTTTTCTGGATTCGTTTCTTGAAATATGCGATAACTCTTTTGCTGCAAAATTGGCGGAATTGATGACAAACAAACACCCTCTAACTCAGCACTCAAAGCTAACTTTGTAAAGTTGCGAGGTTCTTCGTAATATTTCCACTTTTGAGCAGCTTTGAGGGCTGGTAATTGCCGAGTAAAGGTACAAGCTGTTAAACTAGTTCCAAATAAAACTAATAAACTCAAAAACCACCAAGTTCTATATACATGATCTAATCCAACTACTTGAATAACTTTCCAAGAAAGAAAACCAAATAAAGCAGGATGTTCTGGATAATTAGATTGGTAAAAATCAGGCAATTGTCCCTGTTCAATGACTGTACCACTAACACTAAATAAGGCAATAACCAGTAATAGGATAATTGCCAACCGTAAATCAGTTAATACAGGTAAGATTTCCCGGCGGATAAATCGTCCGGGGATTAACCACCAACTTAATTCTGTGGATGTTGTCTGATCTGAAGTCATTGCTTAGAAACTACCAATAGGAATGCGAGAAAGTAGAGAAAAAACACCAAACCCTACTAATAATACACCGCTAACAGGATTGATCCAACCAGACCAACGGCGCAATTCTAATAGTTTTTTAATTGCAGCAGTAAATGTACCTGCTAGAATTAATGGAGTTACATATCCGGCTGTGTAAGAAAGTAGTAGAACAGCACCTAACACTAAATCTTGAGTATTAGCAACCCAACCTAATAAACTGGCTAACACTGGTGTGCTACAAGGGGAAGCGACTAACCCAAATGTTAAACCAATCAAGTATGAACGTACTCCGGCAGGTAAATCTGGAGAAATCCAATTTGTTTCATTCAAAGTAGGAAATTGTATGGGTAATGCTTCTAATAAGTTTAGTCCCATAATAATAGCGATAATGCTCACAATAATTGGTAAACCAATTCCTATCTGTCCATAGACTTTACCAACTAAACCTGCGAGGATTCCCATACCTGCTAATGTAGTTGCTAATCCCAACGCAAACCAAGTTGATTGGGCTGCTGCTTGCAAACGACTTTTAGCTTCATAACCACCAATATAACCAATGGTAATGGGCAGCATAGACAGCATACAGGGCGTGAGGCTGGTCAGCAAGCCAGCCAGAAAAATAATGCCAATGCTGACGAAACTCAGGTGAGTGAGTTGGTTTGCAACAAGGGTGTTGGCAAATTGCTCAAGTTCGTAAATTTGGGTTTCTAGAGTTTCTAGCATGAGGATGTTTAAGGAGGAAACGCTTACTCTGTCTGCATTTTAACCTATTTTGGGTGATGAAGTCATAAAATTAGGTAGCATAGTGCAAATCATACTTCCGGATTTTTGTGAAAAATTAATGAATTTATAGTAGAGATGACCCGAAATCAGATTAATTGTTCTAACATTTGCCTTAATGGCACATTATCATCAAATACACATTTAAAATTAACAATACTCATTCAGAAGGAATCTACCACCATGACTCGCAAAGCCAACAAGATCTTACAACAATCTGGAGTTATTCCCTATCGAATCAACGACGGAAAAGTTGAAGTTTTATTGATTACCACTCGTAGCCGTCAAGGTTGGGTAATTCCTAAAGGGGGACTTTGTAAAGGGATGAGTCCCCATGATTCAGCAGCGAAGGAGGCGTGGGAAGAAGCGGGAGTTGTCGGTAGAGTCACAACTGAAGAGTTAGGTAATTATAAATATCGAAAACGCGGGAATATCTATCAAGTAAATTTATTTTTATTACCTGTAGAAATAATCTTAGAAGATTGGCCAGAAGCTACCGCCAGAGAAAGAAAATGGTTAGAGGTTAATGAAGCCGCCGAATTAGTCAAGGAAACTTCACTCAAAAAAATTATTCAAAATTCATGGATATAGACACCTATCCAGAATATCCAGATCCCCGACTTCTTTAAGAAGTCGGGGATCTTACTTTAAATCATCTCAAAAGCTAAATTATGACTTTTGAGAAAATTATGAGTAAAATGATCTACTACATTTGTATCACTCAATTCTAAATTGTAAAAATCTACAAACTCATGATCAAAATATGGTCCTGCGTGCCAAGTTCCTACACTTAATTTAATAAAACAACTTCCTGGAATGCGAAAAGCTGTAAGTTTTGATAATAGAGGTTCATTCATCTCATTATTAGGTGGACAAACTGCCATTAACCAATCTTTACCATCTAGAGAACCTAAACATTGAGTACATTTGATATGACGAGTAATTTGGTGAAATTTCCGGCCGTTTTTTTGCAATCGCATAATATAAAAACGGGGAATACCATTTTGTAAATTTAACTGTGCATCTTCTTGATCAAAATTTTTCCCATCTTGACTTGCATATATTACCTGGCCATAAGGTTGAAAATTTTCTGGTGTAATCAATTGAGATGGTAGTTCTTGTATTGTTGATAATGCACTCATAACTTATTTAAGTAGGTTAGCATTGAAAATCGTCGTTATGGCAAGGCAAGAGGCAAGAGGCAAAAGTGAAGAGGGTTTGGGCGATTTTACTTTTCTTTACACAGATTGGTTTTATTGTGTTCACCTACTTACTTGATAGTTTACAGACAATCTAATAAAGCCTGTTTAAATTCTGCTGCTGTTTGAAAATAAATTTGTGGTTTTTCCTGCAAAGCTAAATCTATCACCTTTGCCAACTTTTGGGGAATACCATGATGACGCTGAAGAATAGGAACAGGACTATTTTGTAAAACTGATAACCAGGGGTCACCTGTAAAATTACGGGGAAAATATCCCGTCAGCATATTATATAAACAGGCTGCTGTTGCCCAGATATCAATTTCTGGCAATTCGTCTTTAAAATTTAGCACCTGTTGACGGGGCATAAATGCAGGTGTTCCCATCTTTGTCCCGGTTAAAGTTTGTCCACTTAACCCAGCTAAGTCAAATGCTTTGGATAAACCATAATCTCCTATTTTTACAACTATTTTATCGTTGATTTTACTGATGAAAATATTATTTGGTTTTAAGTTTTGATGAACTAACCCCTTACCTTTAGTTATTATGCCATCAACTGATTTAATGTAGGGAATTTCGACTTGATGGGCATATATTAAACCATCGAGAACTTGTAAGGTTATATCTACGGCAATATCAATAGGTAAACGCCACCCTGATCTTTGCATAAAGTCCCAAACATTACCTCCTGAAAAATATTCCATTGTGAAAAAGAAAGTATTTTCCACAAAGCCATAATCTAACAATTGCACAATATTAGGATGTTGTAAAATCTTGATGTTTTCTGTTGCTCTCAAAAACATTTCTATCCGATTTTTTTGATTCGCAACCGCAGGTAACATAATCTTAAGAGCGATGGATTTCTTGGTTTGAATATCCTTGGCTGCAAATACTTCTGCAAAGTCACCTTTACCTAATGACTTGGTTAAACTATAGCCAGAGATACTCTGAAGACTAGCATGACCACTTTGAGATAAATTTATAAGTTTTTTAGCAGCGGTTAAAAAGTTCTGTTGTTCGTTTTCTTCTGGGACAGGTAAATCTGGTATTTTGTTTAATTGGTCTTCTACTTGTACGCCAATTTTAAAAAGAATATCACCCAGTTTAATTTCATCACCGTCTTGTAAATTGTATTCGGGAAAGCTTAATCTTACAGCTTCTTGGGCAGGTTGTTGCCTTTGTCTTTGGCCAATTTTTTTACCGTTTACAAAAGTACCATTTAAACTTCCTAAATCTCGCACACGAATATCTGGAGGGTTAATATCAAGTAAACAGTGATAGCGGGAAATGGTCATATCCACCTTATCAGCTATTTGCAAGTTACAGTCATCATTTCTGCCAACAATACAAGTGCTGCGAGATTCAAAAACATATTGTTTTCTAGAAAGTTTACCCTGTGTGATGGTAAGTATAATTTTAGATGGCATTTTTAATAATTAATAATTCAAACTTGAACTAGTGCTTATGGGAAGTTAATTTGGCGTTGCTGAATTGAGGTATGAAATTCCCAAATTAAACCTTTAAAACTCCAACCTCAGTGCGTCTGTGCGCCTTTGCGTGAAACTAAAATTCATACCCTTAATCAGCAACGCCGTTAATTTCTATAGCATAACAGATTCATGAATGCTTAGATTGTCATTGGATAAGTTATAAATTATACTCAAAATTTACTCGCATATATTTATAGCAACGGACAAGGCGGTTAGGACATCTACCAATGCTAAAACTTAGACACTAAGAGACTTTTAGCACTGTCACCTGCTATAGTTAAAGCTAAATTATAAAAAAGGGAGAAGAAAAATATATTTCTCTCCCTAATTTTTAATCAGCAGAACTTAGATTTTACCAATACTGTGTAATCCTAGAATAATACCTGCTCCCAAAATATGCCCAAAGGAAGCAGTTGCTAATACCGCAGGTAAACCAAAACCACCGAAAAATTGAGGTGCTGGTAATTCTGGTTTAGCGTTAGGACGCTCAATAGTAAATTTGCCAATAGCAATAGCGAAAATATTGGCAATAATCATAATTATGCCAATATTAGGACTCCATTCTAGAGATGTGGTGGCTGTAGCTAGTAAGCTTGAAGTCAACATCTGAGTTACTCCTGATATTTTTGGATGTTTGACAATATCATCCAAATATTGAGTAATAAAAATCTATATAACTGCTTACTTTGTAGCAAATTTTAACATCTGTTTTTACTTCTTAATAGAGACAACTGCTGTACTTAATCACAATTTTTGATATTTGCCGCTGTCTTGATGGTATCTGGAATGGCTGGTAATTGCTAAAATAAGGGTAATTATTTCCTGGATTGATCATGTCCTCAACTCTTGATTCCTTACCGCCAGCACTGAATAAAATCGTCCACCGCTTTCAACGCGCTACAGAACCTAAACGACGCTATGAGCAGTTAATATGGTACGCTCAAAAGCTACAAGAATTTCCTGAAAACAGAAAAATTCCCGAAAATAAAGTTCCAGGTTGCGTTTCTCAGGTGTATGTTACGGCATCATTAGAAGATGATAAAGTCATGTTTCAGGGTGATTCTGATTCCCAGTTAACGAAGGGATTGTTAGCATTATTAATAGAAGGATTAAATGGATCAACACCTACAGAAATAGTCCAGCTTACTCCTGATTTTATTCAAGAAACTGGCTTAAATGTGAGTTTGACTCCTTCCCGCGCTAATGGTTTTTACAATATTTTCAAAACAATGCAAAAAAAAGCTTTGGAATGTAAATTAGAAAATTAGGGACAGGAGATTCGACAACGCGAACACTTTTTCAGGCTTTACAATAGACACGGGGCAACCACGGGGGGTTGCCTCTACAATTGATAAATTATGCTCCTTCTGAGCGATCGCTTTTTTGACTAGGAGAGGATTCGTAAAGAGCATCTAACTGTTCCCGTGCATCCTCAATATTAATTGAGCGCATGACTAACAGTGGTTCTTTAATCATGTTACCTGCGCTATCTAACAATTCAGGATGGGAAACATACTGCTTTCTGGCTGCATAATAACCAAAGCCACCTTGTGATGATTGGTTGGCTGGATATGTCCGTTCTCTATCGAAACTGAACATGATCAGATTCCGAATTAAATTACCGACAGCCATAAATGCCAAAACGGTAAAGGCTAAAATATATAGTAGGTGTAGCATTGAATTTTCCTCCAAAACAGTACAGGTTAAAATGTTATTTCGTAAAACTTAAAACTCCGCAAATAAACGATTCGCGGTAAAAGAGAATGTAAAATTCCTTACTTGTGCGCCTATGTTATCTGATGCAATCCTTATATTCAGATTAAGGTAACATGAGACACATTATTTTTTTATGAAAACAATGTTAAGAATTGTCTAGTATCTTTACAATTTCCACTTCATTTAGATTTTGCCAGGGATTTATTATTCCTTGAATTGACCTAAACGCATTCCTACACCCCAACATTCTGTAACCAATTGATGCCAAGGCATGACAGTTGCCATATTAATTCCCACTTGCTTTTCAATTGCTGTAAACAACATTCTGGCTGTATTCAGTTCACATTGTGCATCTTTGACTCGTTTTAGTAAGTCTAGTTGCTCTTGTTCACTCATGAATCGGATTTTCTCATTTTCCAGGATGTGACGATATCGCTCAAACCAATATTGAAAATCCTCTAACAGCGGTTCTAAGACTGATTTCAGTAAATCAGCACTTGGTAAATTTGAGTCTCCCATATATGAGAAGCATATTTCCTAATTCTTTTTTTATATTAACGTTATTTACGATTCTTAACAATCAATTCATGACTTCCCACACCAAAAACTCTGTAACTTGGTGTCTAAGGCATGATTATATAAATTTGGCAACAGTTTTGTAACTTTCTTTGGGGGTAAGTGTTGATACCTCTAAAGGAAGAAATTCAGAGAGTCAAGGAGTCAGGAGGAAGAAGAAAGAAGAAAGAAGAAAGAAGAAAGAAGAATAGTTTTCACCAATGACCAATGACTAATGACTAAAAGCTTGCGATCGAGCTAAATTAGGAGAAACCATAGCTAGTGGACTATTATTTATTTTGTAAAGATATTTTTTGTCAAGTTTATTTTTAACACTTCGCCAAAAGTTTAACAGCCAATGTCGCCAAATCAAGAAATCCAAGTAGTCGAAAAAATCTATTTACCCCGGACCAGCGAGTCAGAAACTTTAAAAAAGATTCGCCATACAGCTTCCCATATTATGGCAATGGCAGTACAAAAGCTGTTTCCCAAAGCGCAAGTCACAATTGGTCCCTGGATTGAGAATGGGTTTTATTATGACTTTGATAGTCCAGAACCCTTTAGTGATAAGGATTTGAAAACCATTCAAAAAGAAATGGTGAAGATTATTAATCGCAAATTGCCGTTAATTCGGGAAGAAGTCAGCCGAGAAGAAGCACAACGCCGCATTGAAGCTATCAAAGAACCTTATAAGCTAGAAATTCTGGCTGACATTAAACAAGAACCTATCACGATTTACCATTTGGGAGATCAATGGTGGGATTTGTGTGCTGGTCCACATTTGGAAAATACCAGCGAAATAAATCCCAAAGCTATAGAATTAGAAAGTGTTGCTGGTGCTTATTGGCGGGGAGATGAGAAAAAAGCCCAGTTGCAGCGTATTTATGCTACGGCTTGGGAAACTCCCGAACAATTAGCTGAGTACAAACGCCGCAAGGAAGAAGCTTTACGCCGTGATCATCGTAAACTGGGTAAAGAACTGGGGTTATTTATCTTTTCCGATTTAGTCGGTCCTGGTTTACCCTTGTGGACTCCGAAAGGGACTTTGTTAAGAACGATTTTAGAGGACTTTCTCAAAAAAGAGCAGTTAAAACGGGGTTATTTGCCTGTTGTAACTCCCCACATTGCTAGGGTGGATTTATTTAAGACATCAGGACATTGGCAGAAATACAAAGAAGATATGTTTCCTTTGATGGCTGAAGATCAGGAAGCAAGAGCCATAGAACAGGGTTTTGTCATGAAACCGATGAATTGCCCTTTCCATATCCAAATATACAAGAGTGAATTACGCTCTTATCGGGAATTACCGATGCGGTTGGCGGAATTTGGTACAGTTTACCGTTATGAACAATCGGGAGAATTGGGTGGTTTAACCAGAGTGCGCGGTTTTACGGTTGATGATTCTCATTTGTTTGTGACTCCTGAACAGCTAGACAGCGAATTTCTGAATGTTGTAGATTTGATTTTGAGTGTTTTCAAAAGTCTGCAATTAAAGAATTTTAAAGCTAGATTGAGTTTCCGCGACCCGGCCAGTGATAAATATATTGGTGGGGATGAAGTTTGGGATAAAGCGGAAGGGGCGATTCGTCGCGCTGTGCAACAATTGGGAATGGAGCATTTTGAAGGCATTGGGGAAGCGGCTTTCTATGGTCCAAAACTTGATTTTATCTTCAGTGATGCTTTGGAACGAGAATGGCAATTGGGAACGGTGCAGGTAGATTATAATTTACCTGAACGGTTTGATTTAGAATATGTGGCTGAAGATGGTTCGCGTCAACGTCCAGTAATGATTCACCGCGCACCATTTGGTTCTTTAGAACGATTAATTGGGATTTTGATTGAAGAATATGCGGGTGATTTTCCCTTGTGGTTAGCGCCTGTGCAAATCAGGTTATTACCTGTAGGTGATCTTCAGTTAGATTTTACCAAAGAAGTGGCAGCGAGGATGGTTGCGTTAGGGATTCGGGCGGAAGTGGATTTGAGTGGCGATCGCCTGGGTAAGTTGATTCGTAACGCCGAAAAGGATAAAATACCTGTCATGGCGGTGGTTGGTGCGAAAGAAGTAGAAGCCAACAGCTTGAGTATCCGCACCCGTGCTTCTGGGGAATTGGGAGTGATATCTGTGGATGAAGTTGTGAATAAAATACAAGAAGCGATTACTAATTTTAGCAACTTCTAAAACTTCTAAAAAACCTGGCTGGGTAATTCCCAGCCAATCAACAAATTAACTCAAAATTAAACTATGAGTACCACAAAAGAACAAGTACAATCTCTTTTACAGCAACTTCCAGATGATTGCTCAATTGAGGATATTCAATATCATTTATATGTAATTGAAAAAGTGCGTCGTGGTTTAGAAATTGCTGATAAAGAGGGGACTATTTCACAAGTAGCAGTAGAAGATTATTGTCTGAACAAAGCGATGGATGAATCTATGAATACATCATTGCTAGATCGTAATCAAGCCTTAGCTTATCTTGAGGAAGAATAATCTTGAAAGTTCCATAATATTAGATTAAGATTATAATTATGCCAGCTAAGGATATTTATCACGATAGTGTCAGGAAAGCTCTGGAAAAAGACGATTGGATAATTACAGATGATCCATTAACTCTTAAAATCGGCAAAAAAGATATCTTTATTGATTTAGCTGCTGAGAAACTGTTAGCAGCAGAGAAACAAGGAAAAAAAATAGCTGTTGAAGTTAAAAGTTTTATCGGTTTATCAGAAGTAGAAGACCTCAAAAATGCCCTTGGACAATATATATTGTATGAAAAAATATTAGAAAGGATAGAATCAGATAGAGTTCTTTATTTAGCAATTCGTGATACTGTATTCTACAAAATTTTTACAGAAGAGATTGGCAAAATTTTATTAGAAGACAACACAATCAAATTAATTGTATTTGATTCACAAGAGGAGAAAATAACCCAATGGATAGAATAGAAACTTATCGAAATATAATTCGCAATGTTCTTAAATCTTATTTGAATATTTCCTATGCTAATGCTAATATTCGTAACCGAGCAGCATTTGATTCAGAAAACGATGAATATCTAATTATTTCTGAAGGTTGGACAGAAAAACAACACTTGCATAGTTGTTTAATTCATATTGAGATAATTAATGATAAAATTTGGATTCAGTGTGATAATACAGAATATGGTGTTGCTAATGAATTAATGCAATCCGGTATTCCTAAAGAAGAGATTGTTTTAGGATTTCATGAACCTAACGTTAGACAATATACAGGATTTGCAGTAGCTTGAATTATGGATAAATTAACTAATTATCGTCAAGTTATTGAAAAAATTCTCACTGAATATGCTGCTATTCCCTATCATTATGGAGATTTAAAAGCAGAATTAATTATTAGCAAAGATGAAAACCGTTATTTGGTGATTACATCAGGATGGGAAGATGAGGCTAGAGTTCATGCTTGTATTATTCATCTGGATATTATTGATGATAAAATCTGGATTCAAAGTGATAGTACAGAAGATGGCATCGCTTTAGACTTGTTAGCAGCAGGAATACCCAAAGAAAATATTGTTTTAGGATTTCACCAACCTAAGATCAGACAATATACAGGTTTTGCAGTAGCTTGAATTTTAGAGAAATCTCTAATGTTAATTAGGAGAAAAAAATACATCCTAAATCCTGTTAATCCTTGAATCCTGGACATCCTGATTCTGACAGCATCAGGTAACAGACATTTTCAAATTATAAATTACGCATTAATACATCCTGTAAATCTTTTATTTTTTAATTCTCAATTTTGACTTTTGACTTTTGACTTTTGACTTCCCGAAGGGTGTCCTGATTCTGACAAAAAAATCTATCTGTAAATTGCTGATCTCTTTTCTGTGCGGAACATTTACCGATAGGGTTGGATTTCTGCAATAGACATCTCCAAAAAAGAATGTAGAGACGTTCCATGGAACGCCTCTACAAGGGTTCTAGGATACGCATATTTAATTTCTGGAGATGTCTAGTAAGGTATCTTCTATATACTGGCGCACATCACGGCTAACATAACAATCACTATTTAAGCATTCTAGTAGAAAGTTATTGGCATCATGATATTTTTGCAATAATTCTTTTTGTTCTTCGCTGAACTGCCAATAAATGATAAATTGACTAAGAATATTCCCAAAACTTCTCACTCAAAAGCACATCAACATTCAGGCTAAACTCCCATACATCAGGAAACTGAAAACTAGGATAATCTTCCCTCACTTCCATCAGCGCCTCTTGCCAAGCTTGATCTAATACTGCTGTAAAATATCGCTTCAGACTAGGGGATTGTTTAAGAAGAATTCTTAATTGACGACGTTGTTCTCGAATTGTCACTTCCCAGCCACGATGATCATATTCACTATTAACATAAATCCGTTTTAATAGATGCACCCATAGCACAATTAGACGGCTTTCAACCTCAGCCCTATCCCTACTCGCCAAGATTTCCATCTCCTCAATTAAATGTTCCACATCCAAACCGTGAAAATCTCGCGCCTTGAGTTTTAGGATTGTCTCCTCTAACCAGAGGTACTGATCTCGATTGTCAAGACCTGTTTGAGCCAATTGAATTTCAGTCATTGATTTAACAGTACATCTAATAACTTATTTTAAATCATCAGGGAGACAAAGGAAAATAGTTTCAATCTCCTCAATCCTAAGCATAAGATTTATTTAGGTATATATTCTCTTATGCTAAACTGGGGGAAAAACTTATAAAGAAATTGTTAAAAAGTTTAGTACAATAACATCATCAACCAATAAGTATTTTTTCCTATTGACATGATAGCGGATCATTTTCCTTGGCTTACCGCGATTGTCCTATTTCCACTTGTAGCATCCTTGTTCATCCCTGTATTGCCAGATAAAGATGGCAAACTTGTCAGATGGTATGCACTTGGCATAGGTATTGCTGACTTTATTTTCATGTGTTATGCCTTTTGGCAACATTACGATGCCAGTAATGCGAATTTTCAACTGGTAGAAAATTATGTCTGGATGCCTCAGTTGGGCTTAAACTGGGCTGTTTCTGTGGATGGTATTTCCGCCCCCTTGGTACTTTTGGCGGGATTTGTCACCACACTGGCGATTTTTTCGGCTTGGCAAGTTGACCGGAGACCAAAGCTGTTCTATTTTCTCATGCTTGTGTTGTATTCTGCACAGGTTGGGGTATTTGTCGCCCAAGACTTGCTGTTATTTTTCATTATGTGGGAAGTCGAACTCATCCCTGTATATTTACTCGTTTGTATTTGGGGTGGACAAAGGCGACGCTACGCAGCTACAAAATTTTTACTTTATACCGCAGCGGCTTCTATATTTATCTTGGTAGCAGCCCTGGCAATGGGGCTATATGGCGGCGGAAATGTAACTTTTGATGTTGCAGAACTTGCCCATAAAGAATATCCTCTGACTCTGCAACTACTACTATATGCAGGTTTGTTAATTGCCTTTGGCGTAAAATTGGCGATTTTCCCCTTGCATACTTGGCTACCGGATGCTCACGGTGAAGCATCTTCTCCAGTATCCATGATTTTGGCGGGTGTGCTGTTGAAAATGGGCGGATATGGACTAATTCGCCTAAATCTTGACCTACTTGCCGATGCTCATGTTTACTTTGCCCCGGTTCTAGCTATTCTCGGTGTTGTCAACATTATCTATGGTGCTTTAAATTCCTTTGCCCAAACGAATATGAAACGGCGTTTGGCTAATTCCTCAATTTCTCACATGGGTTTTGTATTAATAGGAATTGCCTCTTTTACCGATTTGGGTATCAACGGTGCAATGTTGCAGATGATATCCCATGGTTTAATTGCTTCCGTGTTATTCTTCTTGGCTGGTGTAACTTATGACCGTTCCCGCACAATGGTAATGGCAGAAATGGGCGGTATTGGTCAAGCTATGCCAAAGGTGTTTGCCCTGTTTACAATGGGGGCTATGGCATCTTTGGCTTTACCGGGAATGAGTGGCTTTGTGGGCGAACTTTCAGTATTTGTGGGTATCACAACTAGCGATGTTTACACCTCTACATTCTGCACCGTTACCGTCTTTTTAGCTGCTGTGGGAGTCATCCTCACACCTATTTATCTACTTTCCATGCTGCGTGAAGTATTTTATGGTTCTGGTGCAGCCCTGATTTGCGATATTAACAATGCTAATTTAGAAAATCAGGAAGATGAAGGAACGGCTTGTTTTGGGACAGATTGCCTGTTACCAACGGAAACTGTATACACTGATGCCAGACCCCGTGAAGTGTTTATTGCTGCCTGTTTTCTGTTGCTGATTATTGGCATTGGTTTCTACCCCAAGGTGGCTATGCAAATGTATGATGCGAAAACTGTGGCTGTCAATGCTCATGTTCGCCAATCTTATACCATTATTTCTCAAACCAATCCTCATATTTATGCGAGTGGATTCTTAAATCCGCAGATTCCAGCGACTGAGTTAACACCTGTTTTGGGAACTTTAAAATAGGTAACTGACGACTAACACAAAGTGTGGAGAATATATCCTCTAGCAGTAGTTGGGGGATTTTTTCTTCAGCTTTTTGAATAGTTATCGAGTGACTAACTTTATCTCTAGGACAAAGAGAGTTAAGATACACAAAGTTTCCCAACTTTTTCTATAGAATTTTTGTACTAATTAAACTCATGAATGCTGCTACCTTAATTCGCTTGACATCTTTATCACTCATAGTATTTTTGGGACTGCTATCACCTGCCTATGCTAAGGGAAAAAAGGTATCTAATCCTGTTAGTCAAGCCAAACCTGCTGAAAAACCAAAACCAACGGAACAACCGAAACCTATTGATACAGATCAACCTAATACCCTGAGTCCCACAGGAACAAGTAATAATCTTTTAAGTATAGAGGGGGGCGATCGCTTGATGAAAGAATCAACCGAAGCAGTTTCTAGTCAAAACTACGCCCTAGCAGCCAAAAAACTCCAAGAAGCCCGTCAAGTTTATAATCAATTATCCACCTTTTACCAAGACCTCAACTCTAGTTTTGCAGGTATTGACATTCGCGCTGCCGATGCCTACCGCAAAAATGCCTTAACAACTGCCCAAAAGCGCGATGAAGCCACCTATCAATTAGCCCTAGTACATCGAGCGCAAAATCGGACAGAATTAGCCATACCTTTACTAGTGCAAGTCATCAAAAGTCAAAACCCTACCAGAGAACTAGGCACAAAAGCATACCAACAATTATTTGAACTAGGTTTTGTAGATGTCCCCTTTCCTCGTCAAGGTAAAAAATAATCGGCAAATGCTAACAGGCAACAGCCAACCGCTACATATCTGTTAATAATAGAGAAGTAAGTTTTTCAGGAATGGCGATGATAAGTCCGCAACAGGTAGAGGCAATGATCAAGGCAGAAATGCCAGATGCCCAAGTGCAAGTACAAGACTTGACTGGTGGTGGTGATCACTATCAGGTAACAGTAGTTTCATCGCAGTTTGCAGATAAGGGACTGGTGCAACAACACCAACTAGTTTATAGCGCATTACAAGAAGCCATGTCTACGGAAGCGATTCATGCTTTAGCACTTAAAACCTACACCCCCGAAAATTGGCAAGCAACAAACTAATTTTAGATTTGGGATTTTGGATTAAGAAAACAAAATCTAAAATCGTATCAACTCTTGAATTTCAGTAACATAAGGAAATAACTAATCATGACCCCAGAACTTAAAGAAAGAATTGATACTTTGGTAGAAGAAAACAAAATTATGGTTTTCATGAAGGGCAACAAATTAATGCCCCAATGTGGTTTCTCTAATAACGTTGTCCAAATTCTCAATGCATTAGGAGTTCCCTTTGAAACCATTGACGTACTTGCAGATCAAGAAATCCGTCAAGGCATCAAAGAATATTCCAACTGGCCAACAATTCCTCAAGTATACATTAATGGTAAATTCGTTGGCGGTTCTGATATTTTGATTGAAATGTACAACAACAAAGAATTACAACAGTTGGTAGAAGTAGCACTAGCTTCTTAATATCAACACAAGATAAAGATCCCCGACTTCTTTAAGAAGTCGGGGATCTGATTCCTTATTACAAAAACTATGAATAATAAAACGAAGATAGAAGATTGTGGTTATACATTCATAGGTTCAGCCGTTGATAATTTAGTTCGCCATTTTGAAGGTCAATCATCTCTACAATTGTATCCTGACTTTAGAGAACGGCGAGAACGTGCCAATGAATTATTATTTGATTTAGTTGGTAAACAACCTGGCTTGTTTTATATTCGTCGTCAAGGCACAGGAAAAGAATCAGGAGAAGAGATTTGGGAACTAACTATAGCCACAGACCAAGATAACTTTCAACTTCCCAAAAAATTAAAAAACCTAGGAAAGACTTTAGCATTTAAAGCTGCCATTCGTCAAGATGGACACGGCGGATTTAAAATTTTATCAGCTTATTTACTACATGAATTACGGGGAAATATTGACGGCTACGCCTTACCCTATTGGTTGCGACTAAGCCCAAATCATCAACATCGTTTGGACATTCCTAAACCATTATTGGCAAAAATAAAAAATATGCCAATTTGCGGCAATCATGTCCCCACCGAAGATCAACTTAAAGCCTGGAAAGCCTTCTTAAAAGTAGAAGAACGGATTGCTAAATCACGCCAATTTTGTGTATCTTTTTTGCTTGCTAACAATAGCTCAAATTCTCGACAAATCGCGTTAGAAATTAAAGTTAACTCAGCCACATTAGATGGTTCTGAAGAGAATATTTTAGGTGGGGAGAATTTCTGGGAACGAGTCAAAAAAGCCAAAAACCAGGAAGTTAACTTTCTTGATTCCGTACCTACAGATAAAAATCGTCGCCACAGTCGTCAATTAGGAACTATTGAAAAAATTGATCAAAAACATAATCTTATTCATATTCGCCTAGAACGAGAACTAATCGAATATATATCCAAAGGTAATTATCAACTTCCCAATAAAGGCTACTTATTTTTTGATGCTGCCGGAGACATCAAACAAATCGAACGCAAAGAAAAAGCCCTAGAACAATTAAGACAAGGACGCACTCAAAATCCCTATTTAGGTAACTTTTTATTCGACTCTTCCCAAGCTAGACCGATTATCAAAAGAATTAAACTTAACTCAAAAGACTTATTATTATCCTCCGCAAATGCTGGACAAAAAGCCGCAGTTGAAAAAGTCCTGTCCGCAGAAGATTTAGTGCTAATTCAAGGACCACCAGGTACAGGAAAAACTACCGTAATTGCGGAAATTTGCTATCAGGTAGCCTTGCGTGGAGGACGGACATTAATTACCTCTCAAGCCAATTTAGCCGTTGATAACGCCCTCAGTCGCTTAGTGCATAATCCCGTTATTCGCGCTATTAGAAAAGGACGAGCCGAAAAAGTGGGAGAGGAAGGACAGCCATTTTTAGAAGATCAAGTCATTGGTACATGGCTACAAAATACCGCCACTGACTGTGAAAATAATCTCAGTCAACGTCACGAAAATATCAAAATTCTCAATCAATTATTACTATTATTACCACGATTCACAGACTATTTTCTAGCAGAAGCGGAAATCAATCAGCAACAGAATGAACTCAAAACCGAAAAACAAAATTTAGAAGCAGCTTATCAAAATCAACAGCTTGAACATCAGCAAACTTTAGTCAAGAAAAAAGAAATTGAATATTTAATTACTGGTTTAGAAAATATCCTCAAAAATCCCACAAATATAGATTGGGAATCTTCAGAAATTAACAATTTTTTACCACAAATTAAACCTTATACAGAAAATAACCAACAGGTAGAAGATTTTCGAGAAAATGTGCGTCAAGCTATCAAATGTATTCAAGAACTGGGTTTTGTCCGTCCAGGATTTGGTGCATTTGGGTTAGCAGTTTGGTTACAGGAAAATATCACAACTCATCTTTCTGGATTTAAACCAGGATTAAAAAATGCTAATGATGTCGGTTTAGCTATTTCCGAAGTAGCCAAATTAGTTTATATTTTTCAACAGCATTCTGTATCCTTGGAAAAATTAGAAACAGATTATCAGAAATTTAATACCCAAAACGATTTACAGCCAACCATCCAAATTTGGGAAAATCGCAAACGGGAAATTGATTATATTATTGAAGCCATTGTCGAATGGAAATCTACAGCTAACAACAACTTGTATCAAGTTTTAAAAGAATGTCAACAATCTAATTTAGTTTTAACAGAAAACATGGTAGATTTACCATTAGGCTTATTAATGTTTGCCAAGACATTAAAATTAACTATTGTTCCTAAAAATTATCGAATCAGTTTACCAGATTGGGGAGTATTAACAAAAGCCATAACTTATGAAATAGAAGGTAACTTTACAGATAGAAAAGGTAAAAAACATGATTTTAGTTATTTTTTACAGCAAAGTTTTAGTCAAATTCCGATAGTATTATCAAAACCAGATCAAATTCAATGGCAAACAACCTATCAAAAACTCCAAAATTATCAACTCCTCAACCCTAAACAGCGAAAATTATTAGTTGAAAATACTCAAGTATTTTTAATTAGATTGGAAAAAACTTATGGTAATGCCTTTGAATGGAACAATATTGAAGCTACTCTTACCCGCATTACCCAAGAATTACTAGATATCATCTTAGTTCATGCCCGTCAATGTGTTTTAAGAGTTAAAACTGAAGCTGAACAACAATTACAAATCTTACACCAGCAATTTCAAGAACTTCCGCAAAATGCAATTTCTCCAGAACAAATATCTGAAGCTAAATCTCAGGTAAAAAAAAGCAAAGAAGCTGCTAATTTAAAATTGGCAGAAGTTATTCATAACTTACAAGCATTTCATAAACAGCAAAATATTCCTAGTCCATTAAGGATTCTTGGAGAAAAATATCTGACTAGACAAGCAAATATTTGGGAACAACCGCAGGAATTTTCCCAGCAAGTCAAATTTTGGGAAAATCGCGTCAATGAAATGGAAACTCTGATTTCCTCTTTAGCACCTTTTACTATTTTAGAAAATATTAAAAACTCTTTAAATCAGGAGTTTATAAATTTGCAAGCAGAAGCTAATATTTATCAACAAGAGATTGCAGAATTACAAATAAAAATATCTGATTTAGAACAGAAATTACAATTACAGGTATCAGATAGTTTAATTAGCGAACGGAATTGGTGGCAGTCAATTTGGCAAACAATCCCAGATAAACTCAAACCAGAATTATCTAATGATAATTTATTTGACTCAGACTCTTTATGCAGTATTCAAAATAAATTTAAGTCATGGAAACGACAGCTAAAAAGTGAAGAAAATTATCTGCAAAAATATCAAAACTTTGTGCAAGATTGGGTTGCAAAACTCCGTCAACCTTCAGAACAAGATAGTAAAGATCTAAGGGGGATTTATTTAGATAATGCTAACGTTGTCGGGATTACTTGCGTTCAAGCAGCAAATTATAATTTCTCAGAAGAATTTCAATCTTTTGATGTTGTAATTATTGATGAAGTTAGTAAATGCACTCCTCCAGAATTGCTAATTCCGGCTTTGAAAGGTAAAAAATTAGTCATGGTAGGAGATCATCGGCAATTACCACCTATGCTTGATACTAGCACTGTGGAAGAAGTTGCGAAAACTATGGGTAATACCAGAGAAGAATTGCAATTTTTAGAAGAGTCATTATTTAAAAGTCAGTTTGAAACAGCTGATAAAAGCATTAAAAAAATGTTGAATACTCAATATCGAATGCACCCAATGATTATGGGCGCAATTAATCAATTTTATCATGGTAAATTGGAATGTGGGATTTTAGAACCTGACACAAAACGCGCTCATAATTTAGCGGGGGAAATTATTCAACCGTATCATCATCTATGTTGGGTGAAAATGCCTAGAGAAAATGAATTTCAAGAAGAACGCAATGGCACTTCATTTTTGAATACTAAAGAAATTGATGTAATTGAAAGTATCTGTCAGCAATTTGAGCAGGTTTGGATGAATAAAGTTGCAAATGGAGAACCAAAAAAAGAAATAGCTGTAATTACATTTTATGGTGCTCAATTACGGAAAATTGATGAACGGTTGCAATCTGAACTTTTCCCTTCTTTACAAATCAGAACAGGTACAGTTGATAGATTTCAAGGTATGGAAAGACCAGTTGTAATTGTCAGTATGGTGCGGAATAATCAGCAAGGAGACGTGGGATTTGCCAATAAACCAGAACGGGTAAATGTGGCTTTTTCCCGCGCTCAAGAATTATTAGTAATTGTCGGTTGTCACGATTTATTTACCGCTAAACCCGGTACAGTTGGTAATATGTATTCTGAAGTTGCCAACACGGTTAATTATCATGGAGGTTTTATTGATGTTTCCTGCTTCTGTAGTTAAACAGATTGATGAAAATCTCAAATATATAGTTGAGAAAATTGAAGCTGAAAGTTCTGGTTTGTTAGTTTTAGCTGCGCGTCAATTTGGCTATACTGTAACTCAAAATTCCTTAGAATTAACTATTAAAGAATCTCGCAAATTTAATGTCTTAGAAGAGTTTATTATTCGTGCTGGTATGGAGTTTAATCCCCCACCTACAGCTAATGATTTAGCATCTATTTTAGGACTAGATTCTGTATTCGTTAAAAGTACCATTGCTAATCTCCAATCTTTACAAACTCTAGCAGATACATCTCAAATCACTGTCACAACAGAGGGAAGTTTATTCTACGCACAGGGTTCTGTCCCTAAACCTCCATACTCTATGCAAATTTATGCAATTACTGATAATTTAGCCGGGAAAATTACATTTCAATATGAGTCATTAGAAGATGTTGTAATTAATCAGCCCTATTTAGCAGAATTTGTGAATCTTGAACAAAAAAAACCAGCAATTTCTAGTTTACAACTTGCAGAGATTCAAGAAATTGTTCAATCTTCCAATTTACCTCTTCATGTCCCCACAGAAGGTAAATTTATTACTGATTTTAAAGTGCGAGGTATTACACAAACTATGGCAAAAAATATCTCCCTATTTGTGATTTTTGATGAAAATCTAAATAAGTTAAACATCGAAATCAGAAGTGGTCAGGAAATTTTAGAAGCTGCTACCAAGAAGATTGAAGAAGTATACAATGAAAGAAAGATATCCCTAGAAGAGTTGTGTCAATTATCTGTAAAACCGGCACCTCTATAGCAATTATTTCGTTTAACATACACCCCTCCTCTTTTTCTTCCTGGAGGAGATTTTATTGCTTTATTGACCCAATGCGATCGCTCTTCCCAATAAATAGCAACTTGGGTTAAGTAGTTATTTTGGTTTTGGGTTGAACAAAGTACAACCCAACCTAGGAAAAATTAGATGTTACCTGCGTTTACTAGAACGACGTGGTGTAGGAGAACTAGAACCAAGCTTTTTATCCCCTGCGGCTGTGGGTGAAGAAGACTGTCTGGAGGATTTGTGAGCAGCAGATTTAGGCGCAGAACGACGAGTCCGCTGATTTCCACCACCACCAGAAGGAGCTTTACGTCCATTGGGAATTGGTTCAGCCTTAATTTCCGGGTTGACTCCAAAACCATCTACCACTTCTTTCGGTAAACGTTGCTCAATTAGTTTTTCAATATCCGCTAACAAGTGATGTTCATCAACACATACAAGAGATATCGCTTGACCTTCCGCCCCAGCGCGTCCAGTCCGACCAATGCGATGCACATAATCCTCTGGGACATTAGGTAAATCGTAATTAATAACGTGCGGTAGTTCGCTAATGTCAAGACCCCGGGCAGCAATATCCGTTGCTACCAATACCTGCAAAGTCCCATCCTTGAACTTTGCTAAAGCGTGAGTCCGCGCTCCCTGACTCTTATTACCGTGAATAGCGAGCGCTTGAATTCGATCTTCACCCAACTGCTTCACCAACCGGTCAGCGCCATGCTTGGTGCGGCTAAATACTAATACTTGATACCATTTGTTTTCTCGAATCAGATGAGACAGTAATTGCCGCTTCCGTTCTCTGTCCACATGATAAACTTTTTGTGATACCGTTGCCGCAGTCACATTTCGGCGTGCGACTTCAATCATAGTCGGGTTATTTAGTAACCCAGCCGCAAGAGTTTTAACTTTATCAGAGAAAGTTGCAAAAAATAGCAAATTTTGCCGCTGTTTAGGCAAAAGTGCCAGAATCCGCCGGATATCATGAATAAAACCCATGTCCAGCATTCGGTCTGCTTCATCCAGTACCAACACTTCCACACGGGACAAATTCACAGTCCCTTGTTGGACATGATCTAACAATCGTCCTGGAGTTGAAACCAAAATATCTACACGGGTTCTCAATTTCTGTTTTTGGGGACCAATACTCACTCCCCCAAACATCACCATTGAATTCAAATTCAAATATTTACCATAATCACGGACACTTTCTTGCACCTGTGCAGCGAGTTCACGGGTAGGAGTCAGAATTAAGGCGCGAATTGGCGGAAATCCATGGGAATTACTAGAAATGCCCTTATTTGCAGACAAACGATGTAACAAAGGCAGAGTGAAACTGGCAGTTTTACCAGTACCCGTTTGCGCTCCAGCCATAATATCACCACCAGACAATACCACAGGGATAGCCTGTGTCTGGATTGGTGTAGGTTTACCATATCCCCGCTCAGTGACAGCACGAACAATTTCCGGGGACAAGCCGAGATTAGAAAAAGACATAGGACTCCAAGAATAACATCGGCCTGTCGCCAATCACGGCTTCAGTCTTAGGCGGACGAATGGTTTAAAATACACAAATGGGCAATAAGCACCAAGACTAGGAGCAAATCCCACAGCCCCCCATCATAGCAGAATTATGGTAAAATCTGAACCTATAGGAATTATCCCTTGTGCTACTTGCACCAATAGTAATATAAATACGTTGAATATTCTTTGTAATTTATCCATTTTAGTAATGATTTAGATGATTACAAAATATAGAATCTAGTGATTAATCTAAGAGGATGTTTGAAAAGTTTCCGGCGATTAGAAATCGCTACTACACAAACAAAGTCCACCTGGGTGGACTAACGAAAAATCAAGGCTTTTGAACCCACGTATCCCTTACGGGACCGAAGGAATAGGTGGGTTTCGTCTGTGTGGTTCCGCGACTTCTAGTCGCCCTTGCAAGTAATAAATTAGACTTTTCAAACACCCTCTAAAGATTCAAATTTTGCACTATGCAACTAAACCGCCTAGGATTAAAATCGCAGTCTAATAGCCAAAGTCCACTTCAGTGGACCAAAAATTAATCTTTAGTCTACTTTAGTAGACTTGAGCTATTAGACAGGGAATTAATTCCCTGGCGGATTATGGGATAATCAGAAGATGTGAATAAAAGATACCTTATGCCTCACTCAATAACAGTGCGTGAAAAAATCTTAGGTTGGATTTCGCTGTGTATTTACCTAAACCACTTCATAACGCACCGTTACAATCAATATAATTCCTAAGAAAGTTAAACAAAAAATTAAACCGTTGATAATGTCAAATGTCTACCCCCCTTATCTTCTCCTTCTTTTCCGGTTCGGGATTCCTCGATTTAGGCTTTGAAACCACAGGTTATCACATCGCTTACGTCAACGAAATCTTCCCTCCATTCATGTCTGCATATCGCTATTCACGGGAAAAACTTAACCTCCCCCAACCTGAATATGGATATCATCAAGGAGAAGCCGCAGACGTAAGTAAATTAATAGTAGGAACACCAGCACAAGGATTAAATGAATTAGTCAAAGATTCCCGAAAATTAAATAATATAATTGGTTTTATTGGTGGTCCTCCCTGTCCCGATTTTTCTATTGGTGGCAAAAATAAAGGACATTTAGGTGATAATGGTAAACTTTCATCTGCTTATGTTGAATTAATTTGTCAAAATTTACCCGATTTCTTTTTATTTGAAAATGTCAAAGGTTTATGGAGAACCACAAAACATCGTTTATTTTTTGAGGAGCTAAAAATAAAATTACAAAAATTCGGTTATATCTTAACAGAACGGTTAATTAATTCTATTGAATATGGTGTCCCTCAAGATAGAGATAGAATTATTTTAATAGGCTTTCAAGCTAAATTTCTCAAAGACATAAAAATCAAAGATGAATTTACTTTTCCTTGGGAAAAACATATTTTATATCCTCAAGAACAAGTATTTACTTATGCTTGGCATCAAAGCCAACCATTTCAAGAAGATTCCATAATTCCTTGTCCTGAAAATATTCCTGAAAAACTCACTGTTGAATATTGGTTTAGAAAAAATCACGTTCTCAACCATCCTAATGCTCAACATCATTTTCAACCAAGGGCAGGTAAAATCAAATTTGCTACTATTCCTGAAGGAGATGATTCCAAAAAATCATTTAAACGTTTACACAGGTGGCGTTATTCTCCTACGGCTTGCTATGGTAATAATGAAGTCCATTTACATCCTTATAAAATTAGACGCATTTCTATAGCCGAAGCCTTAGCAATTCAATCCTTACCTGAAGATTTTTCCCTTCCAGAAAATATGTCACTTACGAATATGTTTAAAACCGTTGGTAATGGTGTTCCCTACTTAGCCGCAAAAGCTTTAGCGCAAACTATTCTTGACTTTTTAAACACTGGTTCGTAAGATTAAGATCCCCAACTTCTCAAAGAAGTCGGGGATCTGAGGTTATTGTGGTTTAAGATATAAGAAATACTTTAATTTTCATCAAGTTTAATAAACTTTACACCAAAAAAACGATGGCAGCAGACTATCCAAACATTGATATTGCACCATTTATTGACCACTCTCTGCTATTACCAATTGCTACTCCAGAACAGATTAGTCAATGGTGCGACGAAGCATATAGATATAATTTTGCAGCAGTTTGTGTGAATCCTTGTTATGTCAAGCAAGTAGCAGAACTTCTGTATAAAAAAAATCCTCAAGTTTGTACAGTTATTGGTTTTCCCAATGGTGCAAATACTTCAGCCGTCAAGTTATATGAAGCCAAAGAAGCAGTAGACAATGGTGCGACTGAGTTGGATGTAGTGATTAATTTAGGTTGGTTAAAGGCGGGAAAAACAGAGGAAGTTCACCGAGAAATTGCCACAATTTGTGAAGAAGCTGGACAACCTGTCAAGGTAATTTTAGAAACTAGCTTGCTTACGGATACAGAGAAACAAATCGCTGCGGAACTGGCTATGGATGCTGGCGCTGCATTCTTAAAAACTAGTACAGGTTGGAATGGTGGCGCAACTGTAGCTGATGTGAAGCTTTTAAAAGAGATAGCAAAAGATCGTGTAGGCATCAAAGCATCAGGAGGTATTCGCACTCATAATGATGCTTTAGAGTTAATTATGGTTGGTGCAACTAGATTAGGCACATCCCGCGGTGTGGATTTACTTCGTCAACGCAATTACCCGGATAAAGAAATAATTAATTGATAAGCTGTTACGCAGCTAAATTTGATAACCATAATTTACTTGAACTTTGTAGTGCGGGCATCTTGCCCGCTAGAATTATACAAACTAAATGCACAACAGCTTACCTACTGGATGATCAGGTAATTTCACAAATTGACTAGACAATAATTAGTTTCTATTGTAAGATTTGTCCTGGTTACACTATGTAACCCTCTTCCATCATTTTCAAAAATCAAATATTATTTCTATATATGAATTTAAAAATTAGGAACTTATTTTTTTGATTCCCAGTTTCCCGGAAGAGGGTTATATATAAATTCATACATAATCCTGTAGTTAGCAAACAAATACTCAAAGAATATGACACTGAAGACACCAAGTAGTAATTGTCTAAATATTTTCATTGACAAATGCAGTTTTGGCAGGGGAGTGTTTGCTGCTGAGAATATTGCTCAAGGCGAAGTGATTCTCACCTTCTCTGGTAGGATAATTACCCTGGATGAAGCTTTATCAAAGGGAGAAAAATCAGGTAATCCATTGCAAATAGATACTAAAACATATATAGACATAGAAGAACCTGGTGTGATTGTCAATCATCATTGCAATCCCAATGCCGGAATTATCAATACATATACACTAGTAGCTTTGATTGATATTTGTAAGGGTGAGGAGATTTTCTACGATTACTCTACTACTATGAGTGAGAATTCATGGACAATGGAATGTGGCTGTTCCGCAACTAATTGTCGAAAAATAGTGAAAGATTTTCATTATTTGCCATCAAGTATTAAACAAAAATATCTAGAACTAGGTATAGTACAGAAATTCATTGTCACTGAACATGAGTTAATGAGCAAAATTAACTTTAATAATCAACTTTAATAAAGATAATTAGGGTTTGCTGAAAAAGGTAGAAATAATCACAGATAATACATCAATAAAGTGCAAGGTTTTGGCTAGGAGAGGTTTACAAAAGAAAGCATTTTTGTTTGACGGATAAAAAAACTTCCCTCTATCATCACTAAAAAACTTATTCAGCAAACCCTAACTAATGATAGACAAAAAGCCTATATTTTTCTCCTGCTTTTCCTAGTTTCGGATCTCTTCATTTTTGGGTGATAGCATGAATTGTTCGTGTCAACGTACCGTAAGTATTCATGAAACTCCGCCCACAACAGGTTTTTACTCCTGACTCCTGTGATAACAGGCTACTAAGAAAATGCTGAAAGTAAAATTAGCGCGGCGATCGCCAAAACAATCCCGCTAATTTCATAAGCATTGAGAGATTCCTGAAAAAAAATAACACCTACAAATGCTAGTAATAAAACTGTAGAAACGGAATAAACTACGCCTAATGTGGCTAGTTTCATGTGCTTCATTACATATACCCATCCAAAAGATGTAGAAGCTAAAATAAGTAGTCCAATAAAAAACCAACTTGTTTTTAATGAGATTTCATTGTTACTAGCAACTTTCAGAAAGTAATCACCAATAACACCAAGTGAGCTTAAAGCAATCACGGCTAAAACAGCTATACCTGTTTGGTTCATAAGATTGGAACGATTGGAAATTAAGTGCTGTTCGCACCGGATATTTATATAGTATACCAGTTTTTTACTTAAATGAGTATCATTTATAATTAGGGTGGTTGAAAGCAGGGAAATGAGTAAAACCTATAAAGCAACTGGTATTAATCTCAAGGCGCAAGCATTGGGCGAATCTGATCAAATAGTTACAATTTTAACTCAAGAATTTGGGTTAATTCGGGCAGTTGCGACAGGAGTGCGGAAACAAAACTCCAGCTTGGGGGGGAGAATGGGGATGTTTGTGATTAATGAATTACTCATTTCCCAAGGACGAAATCTCGATAGAATTACTCAAGCTGAAACTATCAAGACGTATCCAGGTTTATCTAAGCATTTGGGTAAATTAGCGGCTAGTCAGTATTTAGCGGAAATGGTTTTGTGTCAAGCGTTAAGCGAACAACCGCAAACAGAACTTTATGAGTTATTTAATGAGCATCTGCAACGGCTAGAGGATATACCCAAATCAGAAGTAAACTCTGTAATTGCTTATTTAGTGCAAGCTGTGTTTCAACTTTTATCCTTAGCGGGACTAACACCACAAGTAGAGTCTTGTTGTTTAACTCAACAGCTTTTAACCCCAGACTGGACAAATCCCCATTGGCAAGTTGGATTTAGCATCCCTTCTGGTGGCATAATTTGTTTAGACGCTTGGAAAACCTTGCGAACAGAAATAGAGCAGGAGAAACGGGAAAATAGGGAAATGGAGGAAATAAGCAAGACAAATGTTTCCCATTCCCTGTTCTGGGACTCTAATCCTAGCTACGAAACGGTTTTTCACCAGCAGGAGTTACCAATTATTTCTCGTCGGTTAAATGGGAAACAACTGGTTATGCTTCAACACCTGGCGGAAACAGAGATAATACAAATAGATGTAGCCGACTATTCTGGATGGTTAGCTGTTGAGCAAATTTTACGCCAGTATGTTCAGTATCATTTAGGACAACCTATTCGCTCTGCCACTTTGATTGACTCCTATTTTGCCGCCAACCATGATACAATCGTCTGATTTAGATAAAAAAAGCCGAACTCACTCACCTAGCGACGCTAAAAAAAAGCATAAAGCATTAGATCATAATGTTGCTGCTGTTCCTACACTTAGTCATATTCATAGTCCAGAAATGTCACTCAAAGATGTTTCTGAAGATGGGAATTGTCCAGCAGAAATTCCATTAACTGATATTGCTCCAGCCTCAGAAATAAAATCTGATCCATTATTAAAAGGTACGGAATCGAATGGTAAATTAACGACGGATTTAACGCCGGAAACATTGCCATTAATGGATGCCGATTCTGGGGGTACGGATTCTACAAACAATCAACAGGCGGGGTTTTTACCTGTGTTAAAAAACCCTAATTTTCTCGCTCTTTGGGCGGGTCAAGTTTTCTGTCAACTAGCAGATAAGGTTTATTTAGTATTGATGATTGCTTTGATTAATAGTCAGTTTCAAGCTAGTGATCAAAGTATTAGCGGGTGGGTTTCGGCTTTAATGATGGCGTTTACAATTCCTGCCGTATTATTTGGTTCTGTAGCGGGGGTATTTGTAGATCGTTGGTCAAAAAAAGTTGTTTTGGTAGCATCAAATATTTGGCGTGGTATTCTGGTTTTACTTCTTCCTACTCTATTATGGTTAACCCATGATTGGCGGCCTGTGGGTGTTTTACCAGTGGGTTTTTTGATTATTTTAGGTGTGACTTTTTTGGTTTCTACCCTAACACAATTTTTTGCGCCGGCAGAACAATCGGCTATTCCTTTAATAGTCAAAGAACAGGATTTGCTTTCGGCTAATTCCCTTTATACAACGACAATGATGGCCTCGGTGATTGTGGGTTTTGCGGTAGGAGAACCAGTTTTGGCATTAGCAGATGGACTGTGGACGCAGTTAGGTGGTGGTGGGGGATTGGGTAAGGAAATTTTGGTGGGTGGCAGTTATGCGATCGCTGGGTTAATATTATTTCTACTCCAAACTAATGAAAAAACCCATCCCCCGGAAACAGAATTTCCTCATGTTTTCTCCGACTTGCGCGACGGGTTCCGTTACCTCCAAGAAAATCATCGCATCCGCAATGCTTTATTACAACTAATTATCCTATTTTCTGTCTTTGCTGCCCTAACTGTGCTGGCAGTTCGTATGGCAGAAATTATCCCGAATATGAAAGCCTCTCAATTCGGCTTTCTATTAGCATCTGCCGGTGTTGGTGTGGCAATTGGGGCGACAATTCTCGGACAATTTGGACAACGCTTTTCCTATAAACAACTGAGTTTTTGGGGTTGTCTAGGCATGGCAGGATCTTTAATTGGTTTATCACTGTTCACCACGCAACTTTTACCCGTGCTGCTATTTATAGCTTCCTTGGGAATATTTGGGGCTTTGGTGGGTATCCCTATGCAAACTGCAATCCAAACCGAAACACCTCCAGCTATGCGAGGTAAGGTATTTGGACTGCAAAATAACGTGATTAATATTGCCCTTTCTCTCCCCTTGGCTTTAGCTGGTGTGGCGGAAACTTTTATCGGCTTAAAAGCAGTATTTTTTACCTTAGCTGCGATCGTCTTAGTTGGCGGTCTCTTTACTTGGTATAATTCTGGGAAATCCTCAGAGGTTGTTTGAAAAGCGATTGGAAAGATGCCCCCGTCTCGCTAACGCGAACGCGGCTACACAGACAAAACCCACCTATTCCTTACCTGAGTTCGACATAAGATAATTTGTGGAAAACTGCCCCAAGTATGAGTCTCAAACCCTTATGATCTCGTTGAAAAAATCATAACTCCGTTCGCGTAGCGTCTCCGAAGGAGAAACTCCTAACACCGAACTCAGGTATTCCTTCGGTCCCGTAAGGGATACCTGGGTTCAAAAGCCTTGACTTTTCATTAGTCCACGCAGGTGGACTTTGTTTGTATAGTAGCGAGTTATATTCGCCGGAATAACTGCATCAAACTATTGGGTTTCGTGCTAAACTTAATCCAGCAAGATGGAAAATACTTGCTAGGAATCAACTAAATAATCAGCATATTAATTTGTAATCAAGTTAAAAATTTTATAAATTAATAGCATTATCAATAAAGCTATTAATTGTTTAATTGCCCAGATTATTTAGGTTTTAAAGTTAGAGATATCTGAGTTTTTGTGAACACCAAAAATTCGGCTATAACAACTCCATAATAAAAACAGTATATCTTACCCTCGCTTTTTTATAGATAACCGAAGAATGCGTATAGCTTGGATTGGAAAAAAAACACCCTTTTGCGGTAACGTCACCTACAGTCGAGAAATTACCAACGGACTCCTAGACAGAGGACACGAGGTTAGTTTTCTGCACTTTGCCCAAGAACAGGCGACAACTGACAATTGGCCTAATTTTCAAGAAGTTCCTTTACCATTTATCTACAAGTCTCAGGTTTACACAATTCCCTCTTTTAAAGCAACTAAGGTTTTGAAAGATTCCCTACGGGAAATTAAACCGGATATAGTCCACGCTTCTCTGACTCTATCAACTTTAGATTTTGTTTTACCAGAAATTTGCGAAGAGTTAAATTTGCCCCTCATTGCCACTTTCCACACTCCATTTGCCGGGAAGGGCGCAAAATTAATATCTAGTACCCAACTTTTAGCTTATCAACTTTACGCTCCTTTTTTAGATCATTATGATCGGGTAATTATTTTTTCCCAAATTCAACGGGAATTACTCTCAAGTATGGGGGTGGGGGAAGGCAAAATTGCTGTGATTCCTAATGGTGTAGATCCTGTTAAGTATTCTCCCGGTGTTTCTCAGGTTAAAGCCGAATTTGGGGCTGAACGTTTGTTTGTTTATCAAGGGAGAATCGCCCAAGAGAAAAACGTTGAATCTCTCTTGCGGGCTTGGAAGCAGTCAGAAATGGGAGTTAATAGCAAATTATTGATTGTCGGTGATGGTCCATTAAAGCCTTCGCTAGAGTCATTCTATGGGCGAGAACATGGCATCATCTGGTTAGGATTTATCGCCGATGAAAATCGTCGCATCGAAATTTTACGAGGGGCAGATGTATTTATTTTACCTTCTTTGGTAGAGGGTTTATCCCTATCTTTGTTAGAGGCGATGTCCTGTGGTGTAGCTTGTTTAGCAACTGATGTGGGTGCTGACGGGGAAGTTTTAGAAAAGGGTGCTGGCGTAGCTATTAATACAAGCAGTGTGCGATCGCAGTTAAAAACCCTCTTACCACTATGCCAAGATCATCCAGAGTTAACCACCTTGTTGGGAGAAAAAGCCAGAAAGCGAGTTTTAGAGCGCTATACCCTGAATGATAATATCACCCAATTAGAAGAACTTTATAGTCAAGTTCTTGCCCAGCGCCCATTAACATTAAGTTGGGGCATTTAAACCCCGTAGGGGCGGGGTCTCCCCGCCCTTTATCTATAAATCTCCCCGCCCTTTATCTATAAATCTCCCCGCCCTTTGTATCTCTTTGGTATTATTCTTTCATCCCATGAAATATAACCCCAAAATTCATCATCGCCAATCAATTCGCCTACGGGGTTATGATTATTCACAACCGGGAGCATATTTCATTACCCTGTGTACCCAAAATCGTGAATGTAATTTGGGCGAAATCATGAATGGGGAAATGAAATTCACAGTTAGGGGTTTTATTATTGATGAATTTTGGTCAAAAATACCTGACCATTTTCCTAATGTTGAATTAGACGAATTTATTGTTATGCCTAATCATGTTCATGGGATTATTGTGATTAATGATAATTTTCATGAAGGTGGGAAACATCAACAAAATCACGAAGAGGACGGGGAGAACAATACAGAGGACGGGGAGAACAATACAGAGGGCGGGGAGAACAATACAGAGGGCGGGGAGACCCCGCCCCTACGGAAAACGACATTGGGACAGGTTATTGCTTATTACAAATATCAAACAACGAAAATTATTAATCAAGTTGATGATACCCCTGGAGTGCGTGTATGGCAACGCAATTATTATGATCGTATTATTCGTCATGAAAAAATTTTAGAACTTGCTCGTCAATATATTTTTCAAAATCCTTTCCGTTGGGATAAAGATCCTCATCACCCCCGTAAATTGAGTCAAAGCTATTGACACGAAGCGAAAAATTTGTTATTATGAAACCGATGAGGAAGAACTATCCTGAGTGCATAAGCGCAATCAGTAAATTAGTAAGCTAATTTAATAATGATGCAATGGTGGGGAATGCCCACCCTACAAATTTACGGCAACTTATCCAAATAAGGACTGACATCAACAGCTAATTTTTGCCCTAGTTTTAGTAATTGACGACATTGGATAGTTTCTACTTCACTTTCAATACTGGTAATGCGTGGCAATATTTGACTGTGTAAACAAGTCCAATAGAGTTCTTGGGAATGGTTTAAATTAATGCCGAGATGTAATTCATGACCAATATCAATTAATCGTTCTAAACGCTGAATATCTGCATCTATCTTGCTATTGTCAGCATACAATAATTGCCACAATAACCGGACTATTAATTGTTCTAAAATTCGATTACCATCGGGTATATTTAATTGACAACGCAGATGTTTAGCTTCAGTGGTGATCGCCTCCAATTCTCCCATCAAATTCCAGCTTAATTGCAATTCAGTAATATCTTGTTCTAAAGATTTCAACGTCGTCAAACAACGATACCCCAAAGCAATTTCCGCCGCTACCTGTAATTCTCGTGGTACTTCCAACTCATCTCGATAAAAAGCCATAATCACACCGTAATTGTCACGATATGCCTGAGTATATAACTGGTCTAATCGTGCCAGTGTATCCTGACTCAACAACCGCATAATCCGGTGACGTTCTTCCGCAAATAAAGTCTGTAAACTAAAGGTATCGTCCCCAAATAATTGAGTCATCACCAAAATTACATGAGCGATACTAGCCTGTTGTAGGGACGTAAACAGCTTTTCCTTGATTTGACTATAATTACGTCGTCCGGCAAACTGCTGAATACAACAATGAAAATCCCAACCACCCAAATGCAAAACCGCAAAAACTAAATTTTCACTTTCCCAAGTAATATCTGACACTAGCTGCAAATGCCCCACTGCCATAGTTAATGGACCCAAGCTTTGCTTATGATAATCTAACTCATGGGCATTATAGCAATAGACACGCTGATGATGACTATGGGGATGTTCATCGTTTTGTTGTTGAGGAACAGTATTTTTGTGATGATTAAAGAGGGAAGTAATGGCGTAATGGGCAGCAACTTCTTTGAAGCCAATTTGGGCAGTTAGCACCAACTGACGATATATTTCTCCCCCATGTTTAAACTCTTCCACATTACTAGGAGCTAAATTTAAACGTTTAAGAAAACCTTTTTCTAATTGTACACCTGCCACATCTCCTGCTAATTCTAAAGCGCGAGAGGCATAGCGCAAAATCTGTGTTCCCTCTGGACGGGAAATTTCCTCAAAAAACCAGCCGCAACTGGTGAACATTAGCAAGGAGTGACGCTGCATTTCCAACAAGCGCAAAGCTTCTACCTGTTCAGCAGCTTGGAGTTTGCGAGTTTGATGGTGAGATAGAAATCGGTGAATATTAGCGGGAGTGCGATCGCCCATGACCTGAATATATTCGTCCCTTGCTTGCCAAGGATCACGGAATAATGTACCGCCATATTCCTCATAGACATCAATTAACTGATCCCGCAGCCAATTTAACGCATTACGCAACGGTCGCCGCCATTTTTGATGCCACACACCCCCTTCACCACCACAACCACAATCATCTTGCCATCTATCCACACCGTGAGCGCAACTCCAAGCCGTCACCGACTTTAATTTTACTTCCCAAGAAGGAGGATTTAAACTCAAATAATGGGCAAAATTGGTGACAGTCCAACCATGACGGGGAAACTCACCAATAAAGGCATAGGCTAAAGTCTTCTCTGTACCCTTTTTATGATGTCCAAAAGTTTCTCCATCTGTAGCTACAGAAATTAATTGAGACTGACGATGATCTCCACGAATAGCTGCACCAATGCGTCCCGCAAAATGATGGGAATTGTAAACAACATCACTAAAACCCATATCCCGCGAAATTGGACCATCGTAGAAAAAGATATCAATATAGGCATTTGATGTTTTAGCAGACTCGTCACTATCCAAATAACAACGGTAAGGACGAGTTGGATCAATCTGATTACCACCCACCTCATGCCATTGACCACCAGAATCATCTCCTGTGGGGATTGGACGACAACGCTGGGCTTGAGAAGGGGCTAAAATGATAAATTTAATGTCTTCCCCTACCAATGCTTCTAAGGTGGCATAATCTACGGCTGTTTCCGCTAACCACATTCCTTCAGGGTCACGACCAAAGCGAGAACGGAAATCTTCCTTACCCCAGCGAATTTGTGTATGTTTATCCCGTTCATTGGCTAGAGGCAGGATAATGTGATTATAGACTTGAGCGATCGCATTGCCATGACCATTGAGGCGATCGCAGCTTTTAGCATCAGCCTCTAAAATCCGCTGATAAACGGACCCATCGTAGCGTTCTAACCACGACATCAGCGTTGGACCGATATTAAAACTCATATATTCATAATTATTCACAATCTTCACAACCTCGCCTCGGTCATTTAAGACCCTAGCAAAAGCATTAGGACGATAGCATTCCCAATGAATCCGCTCATTCCAGTCATGAAAAGGACTAGCGCTAGGTTGACGTTCAATCGCATCAAGATAAGGATTTTCTCTAGGAGGTTGATAAAAATGCCCATGAACCGTCACATAAACACCCTGAGCATTTTTCAGGGGATCATGTTCAGGACTGGATTTAGCCTCTTGATCTAATGGTAATATTGAGTCATAACTACTTGGTATTTCCGCTGCCAAAGTCATATACTTTTATCCGAATAAATGTGTAATTTTGCAGAATATTCTTACTATATATACCTTTTTACAATTGTTGTCTCACAAAATCAGTTATAAATAACAATACCTTAGTCAATTGTCCCAATACAGGTCTGAAACCCAATAAAATCGTTACGATATCAATAGGGTTTCAGGGTTTTGACCAAGGTATTGAAATAACACATAAGAAACAAAACTAAATTTTCTGAATATCACTTTCAAACAACTACAGACAAGGATGGCATCTTATCCGTATTTTTTTGTACTGGATGAGGTTAAAACTTACATAATCTTGGTTTCCAGATCATTTATACCTCATTAGGATTGAGCTAGGTAGTTTTAATCAACACTTAAGAGGATATTTCAAAAGTTTTGTGCGCCTAAAAGTCCTACTACACAAGCAAATTCCACCTGTGTGGACTAACAAAAAATTAAGGTTTTGAAACCCATCTATCCGTTACGGAACAGAAGAAATAGGCGAGTTTTGTCCGTAGAGCCGCGACTTATAGTAACCAATTAGATGAGAATTTCCAAATATTCCTTGACACTTTTGACACCTTTATATAAGATATCAACATTAAAGTACCAGTAATACCAAAGTAAATCCAAAACAAATGCTAATTAATCATCTTAAAGGGCAAATTTATGAAGAACAAGCTTTAACAGAAACGGAACGACAAAAAATATTAGTAGAATGGAATAATACACATCGGAATTATTTGCAGGATCAATGTATTCATCAACTATTTGAAACTCAAGTAGAACAAACACCAGAAGCAGTAGCTGTGGTTTTTGAACAGGAACAGCTAACTTATCAAGAACTGAATAATCAAGCCAATCAATTAGCACATTACCTGCAAGATTTGGGGGTAAAACCAGATGAACTGGTGGGTATTTGTGTAGAACGTTCTTTAGAAATGATAGTAGGAATATTGGGTATTTTCAAAGCAGGAGGTGCTTATGTACCCCTTGATCCAGATTATCCCCCAGAACGTCTAGGTTATATTTTGTCAGATTCCCAGGTATCTCTGCTTTTGACACAAAGGCGATTAACTAAGAAATTACCTGAACATAAGGCGCAAATTATTTTCCTGGAACAGACAGAGCAAGCAATAGCTGAATATCCACCAGAAAATCTCGTCAATACAGTATCAACTGGTAATTTGGCTTATGTAATTTACACATCGGGGTCAACAGGTAAACCCAAAGGTGTGATGATTGAACATGGTGGACTATACAACTTAGCAAAGTCTCAAATCGAAATATTTGGCTTGGGTTCTCATAGTCGTGTTCTCCAATTTGCTTCCTTGAGTTTCGATGCTTCCATCTGGGAAATTTTCATGGCTTTGGGAGTAGGAGCAACACTGTATTTAGGAACTAAAGATGCTTTACTCCCTGGGTTGAAATTAATTAAGCGATTACACAACTATCGGATTACTCATGTTCTCTTGCCACCATCAGCGTTAGCAGTAATGCCTGTAGAGGAACTACCGACATTAGAAACGATAATTGTGGGAGGAGAGGCTTGCACTGCTGACTTGGTTCAAAAATGGGCTACCGGGCGACGTTTCTTTAACGCTTATGGTCCAACAGAAACCACTGTTTGTGCGACTGTAAACCAATGCGTTCCTAGTGACCAAAAAATCCCCATTGGACGACCAATTGCTAATATCCAAATATATGTACTAGATCAACAATTACAGCCTGTACCCATTGGTGTAGCTGGAGAACTGCACATAGGAGGAGTGGGTTTAGCCAGAGGCTATCTGCATCGGCCGGAGTTGACGGCTGAAAAATTCATTCCTAACCCTTTTGACAAATCAGAAATCAAAAGTCAAAAGTCAAAATTATATAAAACAGGAGATTTGGCTCGCTATTTACCTGATGGTAAGCTTGAGTTTCTTGGACGCATCGACCATCAAGTTAAAATTGCCGGTTTTCGCATCGAACTTGGGGAAATTGAAGCAGCACTCAGACAACATCCCCAAGTAGAACAGGCAGTAGTTGTTGCCAGAGAAGATATTCCCGGTGATAAGCGGCTCATTGCTTATGTTGTTGCTAACTCTGATTTAGGGAAAATGTCTTATAGGACAGTGCGGGATTATCTTCGGCAAAAGTTACCTGATTTTATGATACCTAGTGCTTTAATTCAGATAAACGCCCTACCCCTAACACCTAATGGCAAGATAGATCGCATCAATTTACCTGTACCAGCCAATATACGCCAAGAACTAGCAGAAAATTTTGTCCCACCTAGTACCCCAACTGAACAAATTCTCTCTGTAATCTGGGGTGAAGTTTTAGGACTGCAACAAATAGGTATTAACGACAACTTCTTTGAATTGGGGGGGAATTCCTTATTGGCGATATCTATAATTTCCCGCATTCAGGAGGCTTTTTCGGTAGAACTCCCCCTAAACTATCTCTTTACAACATCTACTATTGCTTTAGTCGCTCAGGAGATTGAAAATCTTAGTCAAGGTGGATCTCTGGATGTTTTTTTACCACCTTTGATACCTATTCATCGAGACCAACCTATACCCCTATCTCTATCACAACAGGGGCTATGGGAGGTATTAGAGTTGAATCCAAACAGTTGCAATCATAACTGTTGTTTTACTCTCCGTTTGAAGGGATCTATCTCTTTGAAGGTTTTAGAACAAAGCATCAATGAGATAATTCGCAGACACGAAATTTTGCGAACTACCTTTACTGTGGTGGATGATGAACCTGTACAAATTGTTACTCCATTCCTCACCCTACCCATAAATATCGTTAACTTACAAAATCTATCCCAACCAGAACGAGATGACCAAGTTCAGAGAATTTTTGAGCAAAAAGCCAGGTACGATTTTAACCTAGCAATTGGTCCTCTGATGGATACAACCTTGTTACAATTAACTCCAGAGGAATCTAAGTTAGTCATCACCATGCAATATCTGATTATTGATGGCTGGTCAATTAGCATTTTTCTCTCTGAATTAAGAACCATCTATAGTGCATTCTCTATGGGTAAGCCTTCACCTTTACCTGAACCTTCTGTTCAGTATGGGGATTTTACTCTCTGGGAGCAAAAATGGTTAAATGAAGACCTAATCCAAAAAAATCTGGTTTATTGGCAAAAAAAGCTGGCTAATCTCCCCACACCCCTCACTCTTTTACCCACCAAACAGCCAGGACAAAACAAAAAAAAGGGGTATGCATCTTTATATTCTTTGGATTTATCAGAGAGTCTGGGAAGTGCAATTAAAGCCTTCAGTCTTTCCCAAAAAGTCACCTATTTTGTGATGATCCTCACTGTGGTGAAGATACTTTTGTTTAAATTGAGTGGACAAACGGAAGTTATTGTGGTAGGAACAATTGCTAATCGGCGAACACCCACAATTGAGAAAATACTGGGTTGGTTTATTAATGACCTTTATTTGTATTCTCATGTTGACAACACACAAACAGGAATGACTCTTTTAGAACAGGTTCAACAGACTCTGCATGAAGCAATAACTCATCAAAAAGTTCCCATACACAGATTGTATTCTCAGACTGATAGCCTTAAATTTGTGCAAAGCGTATCCATTAGTATGACTCCTCCCCTGCCTTGGCAAGGTGAAATCTTTGAATTAGAACCGATATCATTTGTGGATCAAGGTGAACTTTGGGCTGAAAATACCGATCCCCTCGAACTTTATATTCTTCCTCCCTATAAAGACTCCCAAAAAATCAAAATCTTAGGATGTTATAGCACCAATTTATTAACAGATGAAACCATAGAGCAGTTTTTTAGTGGTTTCCAGAAAGTTATCCAACAACTTGTTACAAAACCAGAAATATTGATTTCTGAATTTGAGATATAATCAGACAAATTTAACTATTTCAGATCGCAAATTTTCATCAATTAAAACAGGAGCTAATTACAAATGAGTAGTCAAGAAAACCAAGTTTCATCAACTTTCGATAGATTTGACAATGATTCTGAAAGTGTGAGCAAGATTTCTGATAATGAGTCCATCCATTATGATGGTAGACATTACAATCTAGTTTATGAAAAGAACTATCTTGAACCCGATTTTTTAGTTTCTGATATTCCTTTTTGGATAGATATGGCAAGTCGCTATGGTGATCCAATTTTAGAATTATGTTGTGGTAATGGTAGAATTGCTATTCCTTTAGTAGAAAAAGGTTGGCAGGTAACAGGAATTGATATTTCTCAATCTATGCTAGAAGATGCTAGAAGAAAATGCTCTTCAGTAAAATGGATACAGGCTGATGTTCAAAATTTTAACCTTGATCAGCAGTTCTCCCTGATTATTTTTCCTCTTAACTCCCTGGGACATCTTGCGGATTTCCCATCAGTTGAGAATTGTTTGAGTATGGTGCGTAAACATTTACAGCCAGAGGGTAGATTTATTATTGATTTAGAAAATTACTTGAGTGAAGATTATCTAGAATTTTTATTATCCAAAACTCGTAATTTATATTCAATATATGAAGATCCAGACGGAAAAGGTACTGTCATAGTAACTAATGAAAATGAGGTAGATTGGCCTCAACAAATATGGACTTGGAAGTTATTTTTTAAATTAGCAGGAGGAAAAAAAGAAATTCTGGAAGAAACAAAGATTAAGTTATATTTTCCCAAAGAATTAGAAATGCTTTTAAAGTATAACGGGTTTACAATTGAACATTGTTATGGTGATTATGATTTCACACCTTTTACTTCCCAATCACCACGACAATTATTAATTTGTCGTTGCGAATAACGGCTTTATATCCCACCTTCCGCACCCTAAACTGTCACACAACGAAAAATGGTCATTTGGGGATTTGAGATTGGCGAACTGCTTGCAGCAGCGCTTCGCTATCGCTACCTAAAATTTAGATCATTTTGTATCAAAATTATCCTCGAATGTCTTCAAAAATCCGATAGCGGAGCGTGGCGTTAGCCATAATTACCGATTGTGACACTGGGGAGTGCGAAATGTGCGTTATATTAGACATCTCCAGGAATGAGATATGAATTTTTTATGCAAAATTGTTGGGCGAAATTTCGTTCAAGAAATTCAAGATTCATTGGACATCTCCGAAAAAGAATCTAAAACCCTTAACTTTTTAGACGAAAACCTCATTTCTGGAGATGTCTATTGGTTAAATCTGGTGAGAAAGACTAAGAAAATAAATTTAAGATATGGGTTTCCTTTAACCCCTGTTCATCTTCACTAGATTGGATCATCTCAGAAATAGAACGGTAAAAACTATATATTAAAAACACTGTTGCGAGGGTGACACCTAACGTTAAACCTAACCACAAACCTATACTTCCCATATTTAGGTGAAAACAAAGTAGATAGCCACTTATAATGCCAATACCCCACTCAAACCCTATGTTAATCAATAAAGGTAAGCGAGTATCTTGGATTCCCATCAATATGCCCATAGCAATGACATTAATGCCATAAGCCATTAAAAAAAATGTCCCAACTCTCAGCAGGGAGATTGCAGACTTAATTGCGGTGATATGATCTATCTCATTACTATCTAAATAGATTGATACAATTTGTTGGGGAAAAAGCCATAAAGCAACAGCAACCAAGGTTATTGCCCCTAAACCAATAGTAATTGATGCAAATCCTGCCCTTTTTGCCCCATTGAGGTCATTCATACCAAACATTTGTCCAACCCTTGTCATAGCAGCGTAAGAAACTGCTATGGGTACAATCAGTGATGTTTCTAGAATTTGCACAACAATTTCATTGGCAGCCAACAGAGTTGTTCCCATATAACCACTGATCAAGGCAATGAGGGTAAATACTAATAAAGATGATGCGTATTGCAAGCCAATAGGCCAACCATTGCGCCAAAGTTCGGCAAATAAGGCTCTATCGAACCCTAAAGAACTAAAAATTTTGTATTCCCTAAACCAGGGATGGAATCCCAGTATGGCAGTAGCAGCTAGGAAATTTACCCAGAATACACATACACTAGCCCAACCAATTCCTGCTAATCCTAAAGCGGGTAAACCTAGTCTACCAAAAATTAAAAGATAGTTAGCCGTAATATTTAAAGGAATGCTAATTAACGCGATCGCACTAATCAACTGAGGACGATTAAGAGCAGTGGCAATCTCTTTCATGATAAAAAAGCCCGTTGCCGCCGGAAAACCCCAAACAATGGCTCTTAAATAGGTACTACTTAGAGCTACAATATTCTTTTCTTGACCCAACAGCATTAAGATGGAGTCTAAATTCCAAGTAAGCAACATCATGGGTAAAGAAACCATTACAACCAACCACATCCCTTGAGCAAGAAGTCGGGGAATACGCTCTAGGTTGTTGGCACCGAAAGCTTCTGCTGCAAGTGGACTAGCTCCTTCGGCCACTCCCATGCAAATCAAAGTTAGGGTATAAAAGGTAATCGCACCCAAGGCACCAGCAGCGAGGGACTGAACACCTAATAATCCCATCATTACAGTATTGATAAAACCAATAGATGCTTCTGCTAGTTGAATACCTCCTAAAGGAACTGCTAATTGCAGAGTGTTACGAATTTCTGACAGGAATGGTGACGGCGATCGCATCCAATTAACTACTGTAGTATTTATTGACATTGATTAATAATACTTCCACACTTTTAGTTTATCAGTCTTTCATCCAGGTTGATTACCATTCCTACTATAACAACAATAACACACAATGTCCGTGTGGCATCAATAAAATACAACATTAAAGCTATGGACATATCAACCGAAAACCTAGATATATTAAGAGTTGCCGGGTTAAAAAAGTGAATTAGGTGCAACGAATAAGCATTGAAATTGTTTATTTATACTCAAAACGGTTAGGACATGGACTTTTGTAAAATCACGAAAAACCTGGATTTAAGCCGTGTTGAGTATAATTTTCCGGCGTTGCCCATTGCCCATTACCAATAACCAATTACCATCTCAGATAGATACAGCAATTTCTGCTGTTATGAAGTCCAGTTTTTCATCGCCAAGCCTGACTGCAAAGACTCTAACAAAATATTAAATTTAGCTGCGTAACAGCTTATGATAGGTATTCAAATGCACATGATATTTTAGACATTGTGTAAAAATCCCCTCAACTAAAGGTAAAAATGTCAATCAAGAACATTATTTTCACCGTGCTGCTGCTGTTTATACCCATATCCCTAGCAGCCCACTTTTTAGAATGGGGAGACTTAATAGTTTTCATCACCGCAGCATTAGCGATTCTCCCCCTAGCAGCGTGGATGGGTACAGCTACCGAAGAAATCACCGTAGTCGTCGGTCCAGGAATAGGCGGATTTTTAAACGCGACCTTTGGCAACGCCACAGAATTGATTATCGCCTTAGTTGCCCTCAATGCAGGCTTAATTGATGTCGTTAAAGCCAGTATCACAGGTTCAATTATCAGTAACTTACTTCTAGTCATGGGCTTATCCATGCTACTAGGGGGTATTCGTTACAAAGAACAAACATTTGAATCCGTTGTAGCGCGAGTGAATGCTTCCTCTATGAACTTGGCGGTAATTGCGATTTTGCTACCAACAGCCATGAACTATACCTCCATAGGTATTAGCGAAGCAACTGTGCAAAATCTCTCCCTAGCTGTAGCCATCGTCTTAATTTTGGTTTACGGCTTAACACTACTATTTTCCATGAAAACTCATGCTTATTTGTATGAAGTTGGCGTAGCAGAAATAGAAGAAGACGACGAAGTTATCCATGAAAAACCAAATGTCTGGTTATGGACTGGTGTACTCTTAGTTTGTACCCTGTTAGTTGCCTGGGAGTCAGAATTGCTAGTTGATTCCTTAGAAGTCGCCACATCTAAACTAGGTTTAAGCGCACTATTTACCGGGGTCATTTTAGTTCCCATTATCGGTAACGCTGCTGAACACGCCACCGCCGTCACCGTAGCCATGAAAAACAAAATGGATTTGGCTATGTCTGTCGCTGTAGGTTCAAGTATGCAAATTGCCCTGTTTGTTGCCCCAGTCTTAGTAATTGCCGGTTGGATATTTGGGCAACCAATGGATTTAGATTTTAACCCCTTTGAATTAGTAGCTGTTGCTGTATCAGTTTTAATTGCTAATAGCATTAGTTCTGATGGTAAGTCCAATTGGTTAGAAGGAACATTACTTCTAGCAGCTTATACTGTCTTGGGTTTTGCCTTCTACTTCCATCCAGTTGCTAATGGGATGGGTTAATTATACTATGCTACCGTGCTGACAAATACCCCAACAAATTTATTCAAGATTTGATATTCCCAATCTCATCAATTGGGATTTTTTATCCTTTACCAAGACCTAAGTATTTTTTCGATAATTTTAACTCCCTTAAGATAGATGAATAAAATTCATAATAATTATAGTCTCAAATCAGATCATTCTTCCGATATCAACCGCTAGTACCGCCAGGCGGAAGTCAAAAATCAAAAGCAATAGGTCATAAGCTTTTTAGCGAGTGAGAATGGCTGGGTTATTTAAGCCGCAGTGTACTATAGCAATCCTAAATTAAATGTCTTCGCGAAGCGTGCCGTAGGTATCACATCTCTTATTTTCCCACCTCTGTGTCCTCTGTGTCTGGAGTGGTTCGTTAAAAGAACTAGTTCATAACTCAAATAGGATTACTATAGATTTATTGTGAGAATCATTACAAAAAAGAGAGTGGGGGATAGGGATTTTTATTTGTTCCCATTTATTCCCCAGATATTCAATTAACTTTGCTCGGATACCTGTATACAGGTATTATATTTAATTTTCTAAATAACTCAGTACCATTCTACATTGCCTCTACTTTTCTTTTGCTATTTACTACTTTATAAATAAGCACAGCGATAAAATAAAATGACTGAAATCGGACTGCTGATGATGGGTATATTGAATCCAAAACCACTAAATATACCCCATTTTCTCTCACAGAAAATCTTTCCCAGAGAGAATGGTATGGGTTTAACAAATCATCAATCCAATAAATTAGTTGTTTACCCTCAAATTACACCGCCAGAATTTACTCAAATCGGTATAACTTCCCCAAATCATCTTTCAATCCTCTCATTCCGAAGGCACAAAATCTTTGAGCAAATAACCCAAAAACAGATGCCCCTCATTTCTTATGAAGTAGCTGATGCTGGTAATATCCCCATCACAAAAAAAACAGGTATTCCGGTATCCACAAGATACCCTAGAACCCAGAACCAACCCATGCCGGTGATTAGTTTTGGTAGTTCAGGTATATCTGTAAGAGCTTTACAAAAACTTTTAATTGCTAACGGTTATGGAATAACTATTGATGGAGTTTTTGGACCAGTCACCGAAACTGCTGTCAAAGCTTTTCAAAATCGTCGCCGTCTATCAACAGATGGTGTAGTTGGTCAAAAAACTTGGTGGGAATTAACAATGTAATTTGTCAGTTGTTAGTTGTCAGTTGTTAGTTGTCATCTAAATCACAAGAATCATAGTTAAAGATGAGTTCTATCAGTTAAAATTTCATACCCACTATCTGTCACTAATACAGTATGTTCAAACTGGGCAGATAAAGCATTATCAACTGTTACCGCAGTCCATCTATCAGCTAAAATTCGGGTATTCTTAGAACCAGCATTTAAAATTGGTTCAATTGCTAACGTCATCCCTGAGCGCAATTTCACATTGGGGATCTCACGAGTTCGGTAGTTAAATACCGCTGGTTCTTCGTGTAGATTTCTACCTACACCATGACCAGTAAATTGTTCCACCACTGTAAAACCATTGGCTTTGACATGATCTTCAATTGCACCGGCAATCTCCGTCAAATGTACACCAGCTTTTACCTGTTCAATCCCTTTATATAAAGATTCTTCCGCTATTTTAATCAGTCTTGCGGCTTCAGTTGTTACATTACCCACCGCGATAGTAATGCAGGAATCACCATGAAAGCCTTGATAAAAAGCACCTGTATCAACTTTTAATACATCTCCTGCCCGAATTACCTTTTTCGGGCTAGGAATTCCATGTACAACTTCATGATTAATACTAGAGCAAATCGAGGCGGGGAAGCCATGATACCCTTTAAAGCTGGGAGTGGCATCCATTTCGCGGATGCGTTTTTCGGCGTAAGCGTCTAAATCAGCCGTTGTCATTCCTGGTTGCACTAACTCAGAAATTTCTTTAAGAACAGTTGCCACAATCTTGGCTGATTGCCGCATAATTTCGATTTCACGGGCTGATTTAATTTCAATCCCTCGGCGTTGTTGTTTTTCGGGTTTTGGCTGTGCTGGTTGGGAAAGTAGGTTGGTAAAAATATTCATCATGAAGTTTAGGAGTTAGCGGCGCTTTACCGATTAGGTGTGAATTTGTTGAGATTTATTGCCAAAAATATCTATATTTTAAGTTAACTTATTTTGCGCCTCTAGGGATAGATGATCACCTAATCACAATTTCTCCTTTCATTCCTGCTTCTGTGTGTCCAGCAATAGTACATCGTAAAGTGTATTTGCCTGGTTTCATAGGTACAAATACCCATTCTGCCTCTGCACCGGGTTTGAGTTCTAATTCGTGAATATTACCTTTAATTTCGACATTTCCGGCTTCAACTTTTTGCGTCCAAATTGCATCGGCAAAGTCTTTGGCTGTAAAATAATGTTTTTGTGAACTAGGATTACTTAATTTGAGATTGTAGCGGTTGCCGGGGATAAATTCTAAATGATTTGGCTCAAATTTTAATTCGTTCCTAGAATTACCCAAGCTAACTGTAATTTCTATAGCTGGTTGTTTGAGTAAATTATTAGATAGGTTCTCTGCTGTTGCTGGAGATACACCCATGATTACCAGACTGATTAGCAGGGAAAATATACAGATGATGCGAGGTAGATTGTAGTAGACCTTAATTAAGAAGTTACTCATGGCTAAATAGATATTTGATTTGCAAATCACATCTATTCTTGCGGCAGATTACGTAGTTAGGAAGTACAGAATCTCAATTGAGACCCATACAAAAAGCCAGTTTTACTCCTGACTCCTGACTCCTGCTGTATCATCCATGACTAAGATTTATTTAATCTTTTTATGGGCAAGAATTGGTGGACCTGCGGTGACAACCACAATTTTATCAGGATGAAGTAATTCACGGGCAGCTTGATTGACTTGATTGAGGTTGACTTGCTCTATTTTGCTGGTAAACGATCGCAATTCTACCTGATTTAAGCCGTAAACTTCATTCATGACCATTTTTTGGCTTAATTGTTCGGGATTGGCTAAGGAAATATTATAATTGCTGATTAAATTGCGTTTGGCTGTTTCTACTTCAATAGGGGTAACACCTTGTTGATGAACTTGTTTGAGAAGGTTGCGGGTACTAGAAATCGCTTTGGGTGCGTCTTCTGGACTGGTTTGCATTTCAATGAGAAATGTACCAACATTTTTACCTGTGATGAAATTGCTATAAATCCCGTAGGTTAAACCTTGGCGATCGCGCACTTCTGCCCCTAGTCTACTGGATAATGTATCACCTCCGAGAATTTGATTCAAGATCATTGCCGCATAAAATCGTTTATCTTGACGATTAATACCGGTATAACCCATATAAGTTATCGCTTGGGGTTTACCAGGAACAACCGGATTAACATTAACCACATTTTTCGGCATCCCCACATTGGGATATTTTACCCTTGGTGGTTTGCCTTTAACTTGCCAATCTCCTAATTTCGCTTGAATGAGCGATCGCACTTTGTTAACATCAAAATCGCCAACAATGGCTAAAACTGTAGTATCAGGGCGATAATGTTGCGCTCTGAAACCTATCACGTCTTGACGTTGAATTTTACTAATACTCTCCGCAGTCGGGAAGGTATGTAACGGATGTTTTTTCGGATAAATAGACTGCACAAAGATCCGATTTGCAACCTTATCAGGATCATCTAAATCTGAATCTAAGGAAGTTAAAGCTTGTTGACGCGCCAGAGCAAACTCTTTTTCAGGAAATGTACTATTTCTGATTACATCCGTCAAAGTCCCCAGCAAAATGGGTAAATCCACCGCCAAACTACTACCTTTAATCCGCACACCTTCACGATAAGCTTCAAAATTCAGATTTGCGCCCTTTGCCTCCAATCCTTGGGCAATAGTCCGCATATCTTGAGTTTTCGTGCCATTCATCAGATTTGCTGCCACTAAAGAAGCTAATCCTCCCTGATTATCGGACTCAAATTCTGTTCCCGCTTTAATATTGCCGCTTAAAGTCACTGTTGGCGTAGTTTTGTCCGGTAACAGTAATATGCGTAACCCATTAGCAAGTTGTAATTGCTGGGGTATTTGTCTCTTCTCCGCTTTGGGTAATATATCTAAAGGTGGTAAATATTGCTGAACCTCCGCAGGAACTACAGCCACATCAGTACCAAAATTTTCTTGTGTTGGGGTTGAATAGGATGAACTTTGAACTGTTACTACTTGTTTAGTCGGTTCAAAAAATCCCACCTTCCGCGCTGCTGGCTGCAAATATTTATTGATAACATTAATCACGTCAGTAACTCGAACCTTACGAATATTTACTAAGTGATTTTCTGTATATTGGTAATTATCCGTCGTGATTTGATCATTACCCAACTGCATTGCTTGATTGGTAATATCACGGTTATTTAAAATCACTGAAGCCGTTAATTGAGTTTTAGCTCGTTCTACCTGTTCCTTTGTCAAACCGACTTTAGCAAGTTTATCCAGAGCCTTGATTACCGCTGCATCAAGCTTAGTCAAATCCTGACCTCCCGCAGATGTCACCAATATTTCATACCAACCACCCGCGCGTAAACTAGCGACATTTGCCGAAACATCATTAGCTAAACCCGATTCAACCAACTCCCGATACAAGTAAGAATTTTTACCCGCAGTCAAAATATAATCCATGACTTCCAGCGCGGGGATATCTGGTTGATTGATTTGAGGAAGTGGGTAAATTAGTTGTAGTAATGGATTTCCCCCCGGTTCTTGTAATTTAATTACAGGTGCAGGAGTAGCGGCTGGGGATGGAGTTATGAGGTTATGGGGTGAATATTGACGTTTAGGAACTTTACCAAAAAAAGTTTGTACCTTTTTCAAAGTTTGTGCGGTGTCAAAATCTCCCACAATTACCAAAACAGCATTATCAGGACTATAGAATTTTTGGTAATATTCCCTTACCTGTGCAACTGTGAATTTTTCCACATCCGCCTTAGTGCCACCAATCGGTAATCTATAGGGATGATCAGGAAAAACCGACATCATCACAGCGCGATTAAGACGATATTCTGGACTATTTTCATAACCTTGTAATTCAGAAATAACCACTCGCTTCTCACTAGCTAACTGTTGAGGATCTATCAGCGAGTTTTTCATCCTATCAGCTTCTAACGTCAACAGAGCGGTGAGTTTATCCCGTTCTGCCGTATTGTAATATGCGGTTTGGTCATAACTGGTAAAAGCATTAGAATCACTGCCTAAAGCACTAAATAACCGCCCAAATTGAATAGGACGATTGCTAGTACCTTTAAACATCAAATGTTCTAATTGATGGGCAATACCATTTACCCCAGGTGCTTCTTGACCTGAGCCAAACTTGTACCACACCTGTACTGTCACCACAGGAGCATTATGAACCTCTTTAGTGAGAACAGTTAACCCATTATCAAGGACTGTTTTCCGAATATTTGCTGTAATAGCGAGATTTGGTGTTTCCTTGGCGACTAGTGTTTTATGAGATTTTTCTGAGTCGAAGTTGTGGAGACGGGGAGAGAAATCCGCCTTTTCTCCGCTAAAACCAGCATCTTGATGGCAGATAAAAGCCACTATTACCCAGATACTCAAGATGAATAAGGAAAAGCGATGTCGTTGTGCGATAGAGAAAAAAGACATATCTTTGGCGAATAGCTATATGTAATTTAAGTTACATATTTTGATTGACTGAGAAAATTGAGCAAATGTTTCTGTACCTCATGGAAGGAGTCAGGAGTCAGGAGTTCAGGAGTCAGAATTTCAGGGTGAAGAAGAAAGCAGAATAGTTTTCACCAATTACCAATTACCAATTACCTGTTCCCTTTTCAAGTTAATTTGTGCAAAAACCGCAAAAATTCCAAAGGCAACCCGTCAGAATCAGCGATAAACGCAACTTCTAAAATGTTATCGCCAATTTGCTGCTGTGTAGGTTCTAAAAGAATTTTCAGGGGTGGTAGATTTTCTATTATTGCTAACCGTGTTTTTAACCTTTCCAACCAAGTTGGTAAATCCGGTGTGATCTGCGTCACATCAAACGCCAGATGATAATAGCCTACATAATGTTCATCATCAAAAGCATCTGGGGCTGGTTTAGGTTGGGGAATTTGGATGAGTTCAATTCGAGTCCCTAAACCTTCCATCCAACAAGCTAGAGTATAACCGGTAGTGAAGCGATCGCCCACCGTAAACCCTAACTGCTCATAAAAAGCGATCGCTAAATGGATATTTGCCGTTCTAATAGAAGCATGGTGCATAGAATTTTGGATTTTGGATTTGAGATTTTGGATTCATCTACAATCTAAAACCCAAATTGGGGAACAGGGAACAGGGAACAGGGAACAGTAAGATATTTATTTAGACTTTCTTCTCTCTTGCCCCTTGCCTCTTGCCTCTTGCCTTGTTACCTACTCAAACAACCGAAAATATGGATAACGCACCGGCACACCAGGTTCTTTATCCAAATCAAAGTTAATTACTTCCCAGCAAGGTTCGGCAGTGGAATCGGGACTAAACTCCACAGGTAAGCCATATAATCGCGCCCCTGTAGCAACTTCCCCTTGTCCAGCACGCCAAGGTGTACTCCTTTCTAAATAGCCACTCATCAACTCCTGATAACGGTTAGCAACAATAATCCTCGTAGCCCGATAACCCTGAGTATAAAGCTTGTCCAAAGCTTCATGAATTTCAAACCGAATCCCATCAGGATGGGTATGTTGACGATACCATTCTCCATCCCATCTGCGCCAATGACGACCAGACTGTAAATGAACCAATTCCTCCGTTTTGGGTTCAGCTTCAAATGCGCCATGACGAGGACACAAATAAGTATCCGTCAATGTCAAGGCCGAAATAGTTTGGCGACAGTGAGGACACTGTATTTCAGGGCCAAATATCGGGTACTGAAAGCCTGGATTTATCATGAAGTGCGTATAAACATAATATTGTGTTTTTTGCCAGCACCAGTAGGTTTAACTTTACACTCCTGTTCCACTACTTTAAATAACTTGCTCAATGCTACATAAAATGAAGATAGTGCTTGAGAACAAGTTTCACAACCGCCTAACGATAGAAGGTCAACGTCGTGATATTCTGGTTTTGCCGCCAGCCCTAAAGGTTGGAGTTCCTCCAGTGTTCCTGGGTACCATATCCATATTCTATCGTGTCTATCTCTTCTGGCTGGAAATCTCCAGAATTTTCTCAAGCTGCTTTTGTGGCAGCAAACGCCACTATTATTGGTTCTGTCACCATAGCAGCCAAGGCCAGCATTTGGTATGGCTCTGTGGTTAGAGGTGATGTAGAACGAATTAAAATTGGCGAATGTACAAATATTCAAGACGGGGCCATTCTTCATGGTGATCCTGGTGTCCCCACAATCTTAGAAGATCACGTCACTGTCGGTCATCGCGCTGTGGTACATTCTGCTCACATTGAGCGTGGTTGTTTAATTGGTATTGGGGCAATCGTCTTAAATGGCGTCAGAGTCGGCACAGGTAGCATTATCGGCGCAGGTGCAGTAGTCACAAAAAACGTTCCCCCCGGTTCTCTAGTCATGGGTGTTCCCGGTAAGGTAGTCCGTCAACTCTCAGACACCGAAATCACCGAACTCATCGAACACGCCGAAAAATACCACCAATTAGCCCTTCTTCATGCTGCTAATTGGTAATTGGTAATTGGTAATTGGTAATTGGTAATTGGTAATTGGTAATTGGAATAAACTTCTTACCTGCTCCCTGTAACCTGCTCCCTGTAACCTGTAACCTGTAACCTGTAACCTGTAACCTGCAACCTGCAACCTGTAACCTGTAACCTGCAACCTGTAACCTGTAACCTATAACCTATAACCTGTCACCTGTAACCTGTAACCTGTAACCTGTAACCTGTAACCTGTAACCTGCAACCTGCTCCCTGTAACCTGTAACCTGTAACCTGTAACCTGTCACCTGTCACCTGTAATCTGTCACCTGTCACCTTTTCCCTGACTTTTAATCAAACTTTACATATAAGCTTGAAAAAATTCCCCACTTCAGATCACAATAAAAGTTGAGAACTGTTGATAAAACTTAAGATTTTTGAATTTAGAGAGGATTTCTAGATATGGACTTTGATAATCGTGTACTAATTGTTCTAGCACCTGTAGCGATCGCTGCGGGTTGGGCTGTTTTCAATATCGGTGCTGCTGCCCTTAGACAAGTACAAAACTTTTTGAGCAAAGAAGTGTAATTTTAGGGGACAGGGGACAGGGGACAGGTTACAGGTTACAGGTTACAGGTGCTACGCCACGGGGACAGGTAAGAAGTTTATTCCAATTACCAATTACTAATCACCAATTACCAATCACCCATGAACGTAAATTCCCTACTCCAACCCTTTCAGCACTTTGGTGTGAATTTGGGATTGTCTCGAATTGTCAAATTACTGGCAACCTTGGGAAATCCCCATCACCAAGTGCCAATTATTCATGTAGCTGGAACTAACGGTAAAGGTTCTGTTTGTGCTTACCTGTCTGCGGTACTTACTGAGGCTGGTTATAAAACCGGACGCTACACATCCCCCCATTTAATAGATTGGACAGAAAGAATCTGTATTAATGAACAGCCAATTGATAGTGATAATCTGTGTGAACTAATACTCCAAGTTCAAGCCGCTATTAATCCAGACGAAGAATCACCCACTCAATTTGAAGTCATTACCGCTGCGGCTTGGTTATATTTTGCCCAGCAACAAGTTGATATTGCAGTGATTGAAGTAGGATTAGGCGGGCGTTTAGATGCCACAAATGTTTGTGATCATCCTTTAGTAACAGTCATTACTTCTATAAGTCGAGAACATTGGCAGCAACTTGGACCAACTGTAGCCCATATTGCCAGAGAAAAAGCCGGAATTATCAAACCAGGATGTCCGGTGGTGGTGGGTTCATTACCAGCAGATGCGGAAAATGTGGTAAAATCCCGTAGTATAGAATTACAATGCCCGATTTTTACCCCACAACCATCTGATCAAATTAATCAAAATTGGGCAGAATATCAAAAAATAGCCAGTCCAGAAACAATCAAATATCCTTTACCATTACAAGGACAAATTCAATTACATAATTCAGCTTTAGCATTAGCAGCTTTAGAAATTTTGCAAAAACAAAATTGGCAAATTTCCGAGGAAGCTATGATTAATGGTATGGCTAAAACCAAGTGGCCAGGGAGAATGCAATGGACAACTTGGAAAAGTCATAAACTCCTCATTGACGGCGCACACAACCCAGCCTCAGCAAAAGTTTTGCGAGATTATGTAGATAGTCTCAATACCAAAAATATCACTTGGGTAATGGGAATGCTGGCGACTAAAGATCATGGTGATATCTTTCAGGAACTTCTCAAACCAGGAGATAAATTATATTTAGTGCCAGTACCCGATAGCAATTCAGCAGATTTGGTAGAATTAACTGAGTTAGCAACATCAATTTGCCCAGATTTGAACTTTTGTAATTCCTATTCAGATGTATTTTCAGCTTTAGATACTGCTTTTATAAACACAGATACTCAAGTTGTTTTATGTGGTTCTTTGTATTTAATTGGTTATTTTTTGTCAGGAGTTAAAGCGTAGTGGTGCAGAAAACTTTTTTGAGTTTCACAATGAAAAGCCTGAAGGGTTAAAATAGAAGCTGAAACCCAATGACCTCGTTCGATGTCTTGAGAAATCCCAAATCCATTGTTTCGGGTATAATCCTTTATTTATAGGTGTTTCAGGGGTTTTCTGCACCACCAAGGGAGTTAAAGATTAATCCTATTTTCCTTTTTATCAACCTCAAACCTTTGATTCATTTACATTTGGGGAATGTCAATCTCCAAATTCTATACTCTTCCCTGTTCTCCGTTCCCTGTCACCTGCTGACCACCTATCCACCAAGCCAACCCACCCATAAATAATACCCCCATAACCCCCTGTAAAGGATTATTATTCACACCAGTCACCCAGTCAGGAACTTGTCCCGAATATTTTGTCAATTGTCCCACATTAATGATGTAATAACCCCAAACCAACCCACCATGCAAACCAATGGGTAAGCCTAAACGTCCCCGTCGCCAACGTTTTCCCCATACCTGCGTTAACCCCAACAACACCAAAGCCGGAAACTGGGGTAAAGTATGAATAATTGCCTCCAAAGGTTTAATAAAATGGGATACAGCAAATAAAATTGCATTTATCCTCATAGCAATATTTAATTTGTAGTCTCGTTGTAACTCATCCAATAACCAACCCCGAAATAATAATTCTTCTGCAAAACCCACACCCAAACTAACTAATAAACCTTCTAAAATTATTCTTCCCAAAAACACTTGTGGTTGCTGCCATACCAACCAACCTAGCACACTTTCCAAACCAAATAAAACTAAAACACTAGTTAGTCCAATAGCCAACCCCTGCAACACATTTACTCCATTCAGGCGCGTAAATTCTAACCCATAATAGCTGAATATTTTTGGTTGTTGATAAACTCGATTACCCCAAATATTGAGCAGAAAAATAAACTCTACATATAATATAACCAGAGTCAAAATACTTTCTAAATTAGTATCTTCCACTAGCAAATAAATTGGTAAAGCCAGGGGTAGCCATAACAGTAATAAACACAAGATAAAACAGCCCACCCTGATAGGGGCGGGACTTTGGGCAATTTGGGCTAAATTAATTTTCATTATAGACAGGACTTACGCAACTGGCACATTGGTAGGGTGCGTCAGACATCAACAATCTGTTTATTTGCAGGATTTATGCAGTCTGACGCACCCTACAACAGATTTTTGGTGTGACACTTGCGTAAGTCCTAATAGAGTTTAGTCAATCATCATTAGTCCTAATTATATATTTCTGCCAATGACCAATGACCAATGAATAACAACTATTCTTCTGGTTCAATCGTACTACTTAAACCATGATTATTGAGGGTTTCACAATAGAACTCAGCGTGTTCTTGGGCGCAAGTAATAACCAAAGCTAACCCATTATGGTGAGCTTCCATCATAATACTAACAGCTTGCGGTTGGGTAATGCTATTAACAGTAGTCATTAGCACTTGTACAACATACTCCATCGGATTATAATCATCATTATGGAGCAAGACGCGATACTGAGGCGCAAGCTTGCGGGATGTAGAACGCTTCTCAATGGTTTCGACTGACACGGTTCTTTGCTCTTTTATCGTTGATTTACTACAATATGATCCTGTTCAGCATTTGCCTAACAGTTATTGACTTCTGCATTGCCGTATTTCCATCTTAAAATACCTTTGGCGTTACTGAGAAGTTTTTCCTATAACATCATAGCACAAACACAAGAAATTGACATTAATAATTGGGACAGAAAAATTTTCCCTTATTTTCTATCTCATCACTGGCAACGGGAATTATTAAAATTAAGGAAACTGCCACACAGAAGTTACTCTAGATAGTTATGGATATCAGCCCAAAATTTCAACCGGGACAAATTGTATCCTTGGATTATAGCCATCAGCATCTTTATGCAGAAGTCATTGAAATCGTCGTTTCCCGACAATTGTGCTGGGTGCGTCCTTTACTGCTTGTGAACTCTAACTCAGAATTACCACTTATAATTGATTTACAAGGTGTATCAGATTTGTTCTGGCCACTAGATTTGTTTAGACCGGCTTTAGATACAGAAGTTATTGCCTTTTTAGGGCAACTTTTTCCTAAAGAACTAAAATTTGAGCCTGATTTAGTAGCTAAACAACAATTTAATTTATTTATTCATCAACTGTGGCAAGCATATCAACAAGGACAAGAAACATCAAGAGACTTAATTGCATAGGTAATACTAGCAACAATAGGATGTTAAGACGCAGCGTTAATACCTTCCAGCACGAGTATTATCCCCAGGTAGGAACTAACTGTACTCTGCCAGCATCCATCTCTGCCATTAGTAATTCTAAAGCTTCATAGTCAACATCAGAGATATGACCTAGCTTTGTTAATTCTGAGTTAATCTCATTTTCGATTTCTGGCGTTAGCTTGCGGATATGCAGGGCTTTTTCTACCAACTGACGAATCACGTATCGAGTTTTCATAACAAATAAACCAAATTGCAGTTACTAGTCATTATCTAAGACAATGCTCGGTATAAAAGGTGATTTATACCTCTCGACGCTGTGATTTAGATCACTACTCAATAATCAAGACCAGTTATTCGCTAATTCTGTTTTTATCAATGACAAGGGTAAAAGTCAAGGTGGACAAATACAGAGGAGTTTTACTGAAACCACCTTCATTCCTAGCTTCAGCAAGAGTAACTGCTATAGGGACAGATGATTAATCTGCATTCAGAAGGCATAAGTAGATTGTTTTTTAACTTGCTAAAAAAAAATGTATATATCAGTACACTTTACCATTGACTTATGACAATCTTTAAATAAACCCAGTCAACCTATAAAGATTGAGTAAAGAGTCTTCCAACTTGTAGCCAAGTCAGGAAAAAAAGTTTATGCTCAGATGAAGCCTAAATTTATATTTATTACGAATAATACTAAAATATTTCTATGCTAACAAATGCAACTTATTCTAACATACCTCTAAGATACAAGGTTGGGTTGAGAAACATATCCCTACAGGACACTGCGTGAACACGAAGTGTGCCTCAAAAACTTAATCGTCGTTCAGGCAAGGGATGAAAGCTACTTCAGCTATTTACGCCTCAGTTATGTTAGGATAGTTTAATCAGTACAAGATTGAGAAACCTACCCCTGGACTGGGGGAAAGTCTACGCCCGAAACAACCTTGAGGAGATATCACTACGCCCTACTGGGCAAACGTGGTGAGCCTGGGAACCTGTGCAAACAGGATATTAAGGCTGTGAAGTCTTAAGAATCCCTTGCCTTTAGGCAGGAGAGTGTCAAGGTAGCTAGAAGATAGCAAACAAAGTGGGATCAACCTAAATTGTAGTAACACGGATTAGTGGAACATAAGTGATATCACTTATTGTAAAGGTATCTCCGGTCGGGTTGTAGTGCAATCTGCGACCCGACTAGAGATCAGGGTAGATGGGAAAAGAATCGGCGGGAAACTAACTGATTTTAAAAAACTCCACAGCAAAGATGCTTATTTCTACCTTTGACTCCAAAACACTACATTATTTTCGAGATTAGAAAACGTGGCTGTTTTAGTTGAACAATTAATAACGTCAGATATTTTAAAACCTGCCCGTTACCTGGGTAATGAGCGTTTAGCAGTCCATAAACCTTGGGATAGGGCAACAATCCGCTGGGTTTTGACCTATCCAGAAGTGTATGAGGTGGGGGCATCAAATTTAGGGCATATCATCTTATACAATATTTTGAATGCCCAGCCTCGCCAGTTATGCGATCGCGCTTATCTACCGGGAGCGGATTTAGCCGCCAAACTTCGCACCACGCAGACACCCTTGTTTGCTGTGGAATCTAAACGGTGGTTGACGGACTTCGATATTTTAGGCTTTAGTCTCAGTTACGAATTAGGATGCACCAATATTTTAGAAATGTTGGATTTAGCGGGAATCCCTGTCACCAGAGAAGAACGGTTACAGGGAAATTACCCGCTAATTTTTGCCGGTGGACAAACAGCAACATCTAACCCCGAACCCTATACAGATTTCTTCGATTTCATGGTTTTGGGAGATGGTGAAGAACTGCTTCCCGAAATTGGCTTGGTTTTAGAAGAAGGGAAAAAATCAGGCTTGAGTCGTCAAGAACTATTATTAGACTTGGCGCAAGTTCCTGGTGTCTATGTGCCGCAGTTTTATGAAATGGGTAAAGGTGGGGCTGTATATCCCCTGAGTCCAGATGTACCCAAAAGAGTCCTCAGAAGAGTCGCCACACCCATTCCTGCCTATTCTATTGGCTTAGTTCCTTATGTAGAAACAGTCCATGATCGCCTCACCATTGAAATTCGTCGCGGTTGTACTCGCGGTTGTCGCTTCTGTCAACCAGGAATGCTAACTAGACCAGCGAGGGATGTCGAACCGGAAAAAGTGGTAGAAGCTATAGAAAAGGGAATGGGGGAAACTGGTTACAATGAGTTCTCCCTCCTGTCTTTGAGTTGTTCTGATTATTTAGCCCTACCAGCGGTGGGGATGGAAATTAAAAATCGCTTAAAAAATGACAATATTTCTCTCACCTTACCGAGTCAGAGAGTAGATAGGTTTGATGAAAATATTGCCAATATCCTGGGAGGTACGCGCCAAGGTGGGTTAACCTTTGCCCCAGAAGCGGGTACACAAAGAATGCGGGATATTGTCAATAAGGGTTTGACAAATGAAGAGTTATTGCGGGGGGTAAAAACGGCTTGGGAACAGGGTTGGGATAAAATTAAGCTGTATTTTATGATTGGTTTACCCGGTGAAAGCGATGCTGATGTGATTGGCATTGTGGAAACGGTAAGATGGTTAAAGCAAGAATGTTGGGAAAAAGGACGCAGATCGTTAAACTTCACTTTGACCATTTCCAACTTTACCCCCAAACCCCATACTCCCTTTCAATGGCATTCAGTTTCCACAACTGAGTTTGCGAGAAAGCAAAACCTCCTGCGGGAAGAATTTCGGGGAACGCGGAATGTGAAAGTAAATTTCACGGATTTTCGCATCTCGGCGATGGAAGACTTTATTGGTAGAGGCGATCGCACTTTGGGGAAAGTGTTACATCGGGCTTGGCAATTGGGTGCAGGCATGGATGCTTGGTTTGATAATGTAGATAAAGCCTTTACAGCTTGGGGAACAGCCATTACCGAAGCCGGTTTAGACTGGAAATACCGTCAAGTGGAAAATGGCGAATGGAATCTGTTTGCTGTCAGCAACAACGACCAAGAAACTCTCTCACCACTGGATACTCCCTTACCTTGGGATCATATTGATACTGGCATTGATAAAAAGTGGCTGCAACAAGACCTACAACGCGCTCTAGCAGCCGCAATTGTCCCTGACTGCTCTTTTGAAGGTTGTTCTCATTGTGGAGTCTGTGGCACAGATTTCGGTCACAATGTGGTGATGGCTGCACCACCCATTCCCAGCTTTGCCGGCGATTTTGTCCCCAACACCACCAAAGCTCAACGATTGCGAGTATGCTTTGGTAAACAAGGAGATATGGCTTTAGTCAGTCACTTAGATTTAATGCGTCTATTTGATCGAGTCATGCGCCGTGCCGGTTTACCCATCACCTTTACAGGTGGTTTTCATCCTGGACCAAGGATTGCTTTAGCCAGTGCTTTAAGTTTAGGTGCTACCAGTAGTGGAGAAATAGTTGATTTTGAGTTGACTGAACCAATGGATGTGGCAACTTTTCATGCCCAATTGGTTAAACAACTACCTAGTGACATTCCTGTGTATAATGTAGTAGAAATAGACATCAAGTCTCCCTCCGCTACCCAAACTCTGGAAGCAGCCGAGTATTTATTAACAATATCTACAGCCCAAAGCGAGGGAAAATCGGCACAATGGCAAAACTGGATTGACACTATTAAACATCAAAAGGAGATTTTATCGGCACATACAACCAAATCCGGTAAACAGCAATTAATAAATCTGCGCGATCGCCTGTGGGAGATAGAATTAATTTCCGTCTCTCACCAAGAATTAGACTCAATAGCCGTTGTGCGTTACTTGGGTAGTTGTCGCCCTGATGGAGTGATCTTGCGTCCTGAGCAAATCTTGTCTATGCTGGAAACGGTGGCGAATGTAGAATTTCATCTCTTGCATATCCACCGCCAGCGTCTAGTTATTGGCTAACTTGCTAGTAGTTGTCAAAAATTAGCACATTGTAGAAATTGATTTTTGGCAAGGTTGCGTTAGAATGATAATCAAGAGAAATTTTCTGGCACTGCATTGAATGACTTGATTCACTACCTGAGATCACCTGAGTTCGGTGTTAGGAGTTCGCAGTTTCTCCTTCGGAGACGCTACGCGAACGGAGTTATGATTTTTTCAACGAGATCATAAGGGTTTGAGACTCATACTTGGGGCAGTTTTCCACAAATTATCTTATGTCGAACTCAGGTGAGATCATCACAGGAACGAAGGCAAAGATATACAGCAGATTGCAAATTAATGAAGTACAGGATCTAAATTCAAAGCCGGACAGCAAGCCAGTTTTACTCCTGACTCGGTGAATTCTGCTGTAAGAGTGTAACTTCTAAGATTGTATCCCAGACAAACTCTACTGCTGATGACAAATCACTCTCTCTAGCTACCCTGTGAATCAATCGCTAACAATAGCTTTCCTTAACTTCTCCACTGACTGATTCAGTCCATCTCTTAAATCAGACTTGCTTTTATTGCGGGCTTTTAAGCAACTGCTACAAATGTAAGTGTGTCCAATTGTAAAAATACCACATAAGTAGGGATGGCTGAATAAACCTAAAACCATTTATTAACAGAGGGTTTCGCGGATTTTTACCACAAAAAAGTGCCAGGTTTTGGCTAATGGTGTCTCAAAATAGGTACATTTTTCTTTGTCGGATTGGGAAAATTGAGGATATCCAGACAGTTAAAACTGTTCCCTGCCCTCACAGACAACTTTTTCAGCAAGCCCTAAGTATTGACAGTGATGACAACCCTGCCATAATTCTTACAAGGATGACCGTATAAGTTATCTGCACCTAGCTAGACTTTCTAGTAAAAACACGGATAGTGAATTCAGTGCTAAAAGCAGATTTACCTGCACCAGCAGATGGTAAACCCCGAGAGATACCGTGTTTAGACGCGGAGTTTTCCACAAAGTGTGTACTTATAGCAGAAGTCAGGAATCAGTGAGTCAGGAGTAAAACCCTGGTTGGGGATGAGTTTCATGATTAATTGATGTCCTAACTACCTTGTGTGTTGCTATATTTAGATATGGTCAGCTTTACTTAATGAATCTTAACTTTGAAACAGATATCTACGGATATCCAAAGTTTAAATAGCAGCGTATAGTAGGGGAAATCAGCCAAGGGCGGTTGATGGAAGTTCTTAAACTATATGCAGTTATCCAGGAATAATTCGGCGTGTAAACGCAATCACAGTATCATTAGCTCTTCATAACTTTGCAGAGCTACTCAAATTGGAAGTTTTTATTACTAGTAGCGTCTTGTAGCAGCGACCGTCAGGACAAGGGGGATAACAAAGAAATTCCTGGTAATTCCCAGCGGTGCTGCCAATTTTTGAGGAAATTGAATGCCAAAACAAATTATCATCGCGGAGCAGCATCAAATTGCTGCCGTATTTTCGGAAGATCAAATACAAGAACTCGTTGTAGCTACGGGTCATCATCAAATTGGTGATATCTATTTAGGTGTAGTCGAAAATGTATTACCTGGGATAGATGCGGCTTTTGTCAATATCGGCGATCCAGAACGCAACGGATTTATTCACGTCACTGATTTAGGTCCATTAAGGCTGAAACGTAGTGCAGCAGCGATTACAGAATTGCTAACACCACAACAAAAAACCTTAGTGCAGGTGATGAAAGAGCCAACCGGATCAAAGGGTCCCCGGCTCACGGGTAATATCACCTTACCTGGACGTTATGTGGTATTAATGCCCTATGGACGAGGGGTAAATTTATCGAGACGGATTAAAAGCGAAAGTGAACGGAATCGCCTCAGAGCTTTGGCTATTTTAGTGAAACCAGCAGGGATGGGTTTGCTGGTACGCACAGAAGCAGAAGGTAAGCCAGAAGAAGCAATTATTGAAGATTTGGAAGTGCTGCAAAAGCAGTGGGAAATTGTCCAGCAAGAAGCAGTGACTTCCCGTGCGCCGGCTCTACTGAATCGTGATGATGACTTTATTCAGCGCGTGCTTAGAGATATGTATGGTAGTGATGTGAATCGCATAGTTGTTGATTCCAGCACTGGTTTAAAACGAGTGAAGCAGTATTTACAAAACTGGAGTGGTGGACAAACACCCCAAGGATTGTTAATTGATCATCACCGCGATCGCTCACCTATTTTAGAATATTTCCGCATCAATGCCGCCGTCCGTGAAGCCCTCAGACCCAGGGTAGATTTACCATCAGGCGGTTATGTCATCATCCAACCAACGGAAGCTTTAACAGTCATAGACGTGAACTCCGGTTCATTCACCCGTTCGGCAACTGCTAGAGAAACAGTCCTGTGGACAAACTGCGAAGCGGCGGCGGAAATTGCCCGTCAGTTACGGTTGCGAAACATTGCTGGTGTGATTGTGGTTGATTTCATTGATATGGAATCCCGTCGTGATCAAATGCAAGTTTTAGAACACTTTAACAAAGCTCTTAAAGCTGATAAAGCCCGTCCCCAAATTGCCCAACTGACTGAATTAGGTTTGGTGGAACTGACCCGGAAGCGTCAAGGCCAAAACATTTATGAATTGTTTGGCGAAACTTGTCCGACTTGCGGCGGTTTAGGACATACCGTCAGATTACCTGGAGAACTAGAAAACCGTCTGCCTATCCCAGCTGCGGACATCCCAGAGCGGTTTGTACCCATGCCACAAAGGGAATCTCGTCCACCTGCACCCACTACTCGCATCCCTGATATCGGTAGTCTGCCACCAGTGACACCGAAAGATGTCTATGATGGCTTTGGTGATGGATTTGAAAGTGAACCGGAATTTAGTTCTCTGCATCTGATCAATCATCCTAGTTACCAAGAATTAAATGATAAGCGTCGTACCCGTACCCGCCGTAGCCGCATTGGTGTAAATGGTGGTAATGGTAAGGATGAATCCCGCTTACCTACTAATCCTCTAGCTTTTGTTAATGATTCAGATTTGGACTTAGAAGAACCTGAATTACCAATGCCAGAAATTTCTCCCCCAACTATTAATAAATCAGGTTGGACGGAAAGACCGGAACGGACAAAGGTAAAATTAGATCCGATTAAGGTAGAACCACCAGAGGTAATTACTGTAGAAATGTCAGCAAAGGAACAGGATACTTATGCTGAAATGGGAATTTCTCCTTTACTCAAGTTAGATCGGGAGGGAAAAAATCCCAGATCGGTGATTATTAATGTTGTACAACCAGGAGAATCACCTAGTGAAACACCTGAAGTTAAGCCTGAACCAATTGTTACTGAAAAAACAATTCCTGAAGTTGTCACTCTTAAACTACAGGCACCAAAGTTTGAGATAGAAGAAGATTCATCTTTTCCACCATTAGTAATATTTCCAGAACTGACTAGAATTTCCGAAGAAAAAGCAAGTAAACCTGAAGGACAAATAGAGCCTGAGCAAGAAACTAAAGCTGAAGAAAAAACGGAATCTGAAAAAGAAATAGAATCTGATAGTAATAGTAGTTCTATTCCTAACCGTCGTCGTCGCCGTCGTTCATCAGCCTTAGATACAGATGGTTTCGGACTATGATTTTTGTGAATGGTCTGAACTATGATTTTTGTGAATGGTCTGAACTATGATTTTTCTGATTTTTGTGATTTTTGTGATTAATTAATGATTAATTAATTAATGAATCAATCAGATAAATCAAATCAATCAAGTAAATCAAGTAAATCAAGTAAATCAAATAAATCAAACAAATCACAGTTCAGACAATGGGAGAAATTAAACCTGCATCCTGGGATAATTCGAGTTGGTTAGAGTTTTCTACTTACTCAAATATGCAGGGTGCAGTTGGGGGTGTAGATGAGGTAGGCAGGGGCGCTTTATTTGGTCCTGTGGTAGCAGCAGCAGTTATATTACCAGTGGACGCTTTATCAATCCTGATGTTAGATAACATTAAGGATAGTAAAAAGCTGTCTAGTTCTCGGAGAACTAAACTGGCTCAAAAAATTGCCACGTTGGCTGTAGATTGGAGAATTGGTTATGCTACAACGGCGGAAATAGATGAGTTGAATATTTTACAGGCAACTCTTTTGGCAATGAAGCGGGCGGTTCTGAAGTTGCGGATAAAGCCTGAACTGTGTTTGATTGATGGTAATCAGTTGGTGAAGAATTTGCCAATACCTCAAGAAACAGTTGTCAAAGGTGATGAGCGATCGCTTAATATTGCGGCAGCTAGTATCATGGCCAAGGTTTGGCGTGATGATTTGCTGCAACGGTTAGCGTTAAAATATTCGTTGTATGATCTAGAAAAGAACAAAGGCTATGGAAGTCCGCGTCATTTACTGGCGCTTCAAAAATACGGACCTTCATCTTTACATCGTCGCTCTTTTCGTCCTTGCCAAACAATTTTAGATTTTAGATTTTAGATTTTAGATTTTGGATTTTGGATTCCCAGTTGTTGAGGACAAACAATTTTGGATTTTAGATTTTGGATTTTGGATTTCCAGTTGTTGAGAACAAACAATTTTAGATTTTGGATTCCCAGGTTTTGAGAAAAATTGCCAAATTTGCCTTGTTTTTCCCTAAACTACTCAAAATTTAAAGTTGGTAATATGACTCCTGACTCCTGACTTCTGACTGCTGTTGTATGATCAATCTCGTTATTTTGAGTTTGGGAGATTACCCAACGACGATAATCTGCTAGGAGATGATGTAACAATCTTTGCTTAATTGTTAGTAGTACACTTTTGAGCAATCCATTCCCTGTAGTTTCTAAAATTGATTTGGGTGTAAAGGAAAATGGTTGCGGTATGTCTACTAAAACTTCCAAATCAGCTTTTCCTTGCAAGTGGGTTTCACCATTGAGTTGTACTGGTGACAAATAACCTTTTAAGTTCAGTGCAAACCTTTCGTTAATATACTCAAAACCCAATATCTCACAACCGAGCGATCGCAAATAAATTGTTCCGCTTGCATCCGCCCAAACTCTCATGTCTACAGTCGGCTGAATACTCAGTGACATAAAAGACAAAGGACGCATTTTCAACCGAAAAACTTCTTCAGAAAGTTGTTGAATTCTAGTATTATCAGCTAAGGCATTAACTAAACGTTGAGGCTGCCGCAGGTAGTGTTGAATAGGAATAGATTGCTTAGGAACGGAAATTTCCACCGATTGAGAGGCAATAAACTTAGTAACCATGAGCAAATTAAACCATTTGTTTTTTTATTGTAATATTTTTTAACAATATTTAGGGTTTGCTAAAAAAGTCTTTTCGTGAAGGCTAGGAGTCAGGAGTCAGGAGGAAGAAGAAGTTTAAAGTAGGAATAGTCTCAAATCTAAGAAAGTGATAGGTAAATGGACGGTTTGAACCTTCATTCCTGGCGGCTAATTCCCGTTTTTTAACCCGGAAACTCTTCATATATCTAGGTTTTTGGTTTATATGGCGATCGCCACCCTATCAGCAACCCCCATTCAACAGCTTGAACTGCCAAAAATCCAAACCTTAATTCATTATTCATCAAATTCGCCAAATTTAATAGCATGAATCAGAAAATCGCCCATTTAGGTCCACCGGGGACTTATGCCGAACAAGCGGCTTTTTTTTATCTCAACTGGTTAAAAGCCCATTCGGACATTAATTCTCAGAAAAACTTTGAATTATGTCCATATTCTACCATTGCTCAGTCCCTACAAGCGATCGCTGATAATCAAGCAGCCATAGCTGTTGTTCCGGTGGAAAATTCTATTGAGGGTAGTGTCAACATGACAATGGATAGCTTATGGCAATTAGGAAATTTAAAAATTCAATTAGCTTTAGTTTTACCAATTCAACATACATTAATTTCCTATGCCACAAGTTTAGATAATATTAAAACTGTCTATTCTCATCCTCAAGCGTTAGCACAATGTCAAGAATGGCTATCACAGTTTTTGCCAAATGTTAATTTAATTCCTAGAAATTCAACCACTGAAGCACTACAAGGATTAGAAGCGGAGGTCACGACAGCAGCTATATCTTCCAGTCGGGCGGCACAATTGTATAATTTACCTATTCTGGCCAGAGGAATTAATGATTATCCAGAAAACTGTACTCGGTTTTGGGTAGTAAGCACGGAGGAGAATCATCCCCTTGATTGTACTCATACATCTTTAGCATTCAGCGTACCAGCTAATGTACCAGGCGCATTAATGAAAGTATTGTCAGTATTTGCTAGTTTAGGTATTAATCTTAGTCGGATTGAATCGCGTCCAACAAAACGTTCTTTAGGGGAATACTTATTCTATTTGGATATTGAAGCAGATGTAAATGCACAAATCATGAAATCTGCTTTGGAAGAGTTGCAAAATTATACAGAAATTTTGAAAATTTTTGGTAGTTATAGTGTGTTACCAATTAGTTTATAATTGGTCAGTTGTCAGTTGTCAGTTGTCAGTTGTCAGTTGTCAGTTGTCAGTTGTCAGTTGTCCGTTGTCCGTTGTCCGTTGTGATTGGTCATTGGTGAAAACTATTCTTCTTCTTCCTTCTTCCTTTTTTCTTCATCCTGACTCCTGACTCCTTCTTCTTCATCCTGACTCCTGAACTCCTGACTCCTTCTTCTTCATCCTGACTCCTGACTCCTGTAATAGTGTAAAAATATATAGAATCTTCTGCAAATATCCATTACATTACTTTTTGAAATGCCAAGTTTTCCGACTTCTACCTTAATGCAAATATCTGTAGCGCCAAAACTTTGTCAACCTTTAAAGATTGTCGCCTTGGGAGATAGCTTAGTATATGGATACGGTGATCCAGAGAAAGGTGGTTGGGTGGAACAACTGCGACGGTGGTGGATGTTACCGGATAGTGTGGGTCATGTGCTTTATAATTTGGGGGTAAGGGGCGATCGCACACGGCAAGTTTACCAAAGATTAGAAGCAGAATTTCGTCACCGGGGAGAAATCCGCAATCGTGTTCCTGACTTGATTATTTTGTCTGTGGGTGTTAACGATACACCTCGGTTAAGAAGTCCTAACGGCAGAAATTACACAGATTTTGGTCAGTTTGAATCAGAAATCGCCACATTGCTGGATCAAGCTCAAAAACTCTGTCCTGTGCTGTTTGTGGGGATGGTTCCCGTAGAGGAAAGCAAAATGCCCTTCCTTGATTGTTTATTCTATAATCATGCCGACCAATACCGCTACAAAGAAGCAACACGACAAGCTTGTGAACAAAGACAAATTCCCTATTTAGATATTTTTGATCAATGGATGCAGCGGAGTCAAGAATGGAGAAGCGATCGCATCACCAGCGACGGACTGCACCCCAACACCCTGGGTTATCAGGACTTATTAGAAGCCGTACTCAACTGGAAAGAATTATCCCAATATCATTGTCAAGCTGATTATCGGGCAGAATTACAGCAAGAGTTGAGATAAGTTGGCTGTCTCAGGATGTCCCGGATTCAAGGATGAACAGGATGAAAACAGTGATTTTACAGCACTTCCCGATGTTATGAGGTACAAATGGCAGAGTTTGGGTTTATGGTCATTGTAAACCCCTACCCTCCAAGATTCCACCTCATTAACCCTCCCGTACCGCTACCGTAAAAAGATATTTTGATAGTAGAAAAATATTTCTCAACGACGCTATAATAAAAAAATCTATACTTCAATGAATAAGTAATTATGAAAAAAATAGAAATAGAACTAGATCAAGAAACTTATGACAAAATACAACAACTAACCCAGACTAATCATTGTCAAATCTCCGATTTAATTAAAGCAATGATTGAGCAATTGACTCAACCAGAAATTCTCAACGATTCATTTATTGGCAAATGGTCAGATGATGCAGAATTAGTTGATCAAATGATTGAAGATATGTTAAAACATAGAACCAATTTACGCTGATTTAGAAAAAACTGGACAAACCATAGGATTAGCAGATGTATTAATTGCTGCAATTGCTATAGAAAATAATTTAATTCTAGTAACAGGAAATACTAAACACTATCAAAAAATTCAATCATTAGGCTATCCTTTGCAATTAGATAATTGGAGAGATTGATTTAGAATCAGCCACTTCTGAGGGCGACAATGGGGTCTAACATAGCAGCTTGTCGGGCGGGGAAGACACCGAAAACTAAGCCTATGCTACCAGATATTGTCACAGCCACAGCGATCGCATATAGAGGAAATTGAGGAGTTAAAGGGGTGAAAAATGCCAAGGGGATAGTTCCCCCAACTCCCAAAATTATCCCCAACAAACAGCCAGAAAGAGAGAGAATAATTGCCTCAATTAAAAACTGCGCTAAAATATCATTCCGAGTTGCCCCAACTGCCTTGCGTAAACCAATTTCTTGAGTACGTTCAGTCACAGAAACTAACATAATATTCATAATGCCAATTCCCCCTACTAACAAAGAAATGGCAGCAATTAAAGCTAATAATAAAGATAAAATACCAGTTACCTGTATTACTAATTCTTGAAACTTTTTATTAGCAAAAACAGCCACATCTTTTTTACCATGAAGTCGAGCCAGAATATTAGTAATTTGAAAACCTGCGGCGCGAACACTATCTTTATCCTTTGCAGTCACTAAAATATAACTAATAGGAATATCAGATATTGATCTGCGTCCAACTAATCTATTCGCAAATGTTGTCAGTGGAACAATTGCAGTTTGATCCAAATTCTCCCCAGCATAAGCACCCTTTGATTGTAACAAACCAATCACTTGAAACGAGATATTATTAATGAGAACTTCTTGTCCCACAGGATTTTCATCACCGAACAACTTGCGGCTAGTTTCCGCACCCAAAACAGTGACTTGAGCCTGTTCTTGCTGTTGTGTTTGGTTAAACATTCTGCCAGTGACAAGCACAAGATTCTGCACAGCAAGCAAATCAGACGTAGTTCCTTTAACAGTTGTGGATGTTAATTTATTATTAAAACTAATTGGCATTTTTTGCTCATCTACAGGCGCAACTTGACTAACACTAGGAACTTGAGCTTTAATTGCTTCTGCGTCTGATAACACCAATTGAGCATCAGGAAATTTCATGCCTTCTTCATCTTCAAAATTACTATATACCGTCAGTTGATTTGCTCCAAACGCCTCAAGTTTTCCCAATACAAGATTTTGTGCGCCCTGTCCAATCCCAATCATACTAATAACTGAAGCATTGCCAATAATTATTCCCAGCATTGTTAGTCCGCTACGGAGTTTATTAGCAGAAATAGTTGCAAAAGCCATATTCACACTTTCTAGAAAATTCATAAAAATAGAAATTTACTTCTTTAATTTACTTCCTTCTTTCTTCTTTCTTCGTGTTCTTCGCTCCTTCGTGGTTCATTTAATCAATATTCTTCCAGTAAAAAGAGAGTAGGCTAAGATCCAGTAACACGATCAACACCATCAATTAATTGATTAGCTGGTGGTTGGATAAAAACCCGTTCACCCTCAGAAAGTCCGCCCAAAATTTGCGTTTTATCACCAGAAGTAATTCCTACCTGTATGGGATGAAATTTGGCTTGATTATCTTTGTCTGGTAACAATACACCCACTTGCCCCTCTTTACCAGAAACCACAGCAGCAGAGGGAATTACCAAAGCATTGCGAATGTCATTCACCCGAAAAGTTAACTTCACATTTAGCCCTACCTTGAGTTGATCTTGACCCGTTGCCAAAGCAATCTTGACTCGCATAAAGGTGACATTTTCTTCCTTAACTCCTCTGGGGGCAATCAATCGAACTTTCCCTTGAAAAACTTGATCAGGAAAAGCATCAAGGCGAATTTCTACAGGCTGATTTTTCTGAATTTGCGCCATATTTACTTCGGGAACTTTAGCTTCTATTTCCAAACCACTGGATAATTCAGCAATGGAGGCACTTGTTCCCCCTTCATTAGTAGAAACAGAAGTATTTGGAGTTACAAAGTCCCCCGCCTGGGCAAAACGCCGGGTAATTAAGCCAGCAAAAGGGGCGCGAATGAAAGTATTTTCTAACTGATTTTCATAAAATTGTAATTGGGCAGTTGCTTGAGCTACTTCAGCACCGGCTTTGGTAATTTCCTCAGTTTGATAACCGGAAAGTAGTTTTTTCAGTTGTTGTTGAGCAGATATCAGACTAAATTTAGCTTGTTCTAAGTTATCCTTAGAGCTTCTCTCTTCATTCAAAGCTGCATCTAAATCATCACGAGATATTGCCCCTTGAGATACAGGATATTGCCTACGCTTAACTCGTTGAGAGGCTAATACCAAGCGAGATTGAGCTTCCCGCACTTGGGCTGTATACTTACGTACATCAGCTTGAGCGATCGCAATTTCTTCTGGTCTATAACCTCTACGCTTTTCTTGTAAATCGGCTTTTGCCTTCCATAACAGCGCTCGATACTGATTCACCTGGGCTTGAAAGGCTTGACGCTCCATTTCTGCAACTAATTGTCCCTTTTGGACAGAACTACCTTCATCTACATAGAGTTTGGCAATTCGACCGGCTTCTCTTGGGCCAATATTAATTTTGCGAACTGGTTGGACAACTCCATTAGTTTTGATTTTAATGTTTAAGTTGCTGATAGTGACAGGAACTGTTAAATCTGTAATATCTTTTTTGCTGGGTTGATACCAATGGCTGAAATAAGCAATAGCAATTCCAGATAAACTCAGTGCGGTCAGCCCAATGAGCCAAGGAATCGGATTTTTGATGTTCATGGCTGCTGCATAGAATAATATTTCAAAAATAATTGAACGCAGATAAACGCAGATAAACGCAGATAATTTTTCTATTTCTCAAACTCCTACTCTCCGCGCCTGGAGCGCCTCTGCGTGTTAGCGAAGCGGGGCGAAGCCTGAAAAAATCATACCTTCATTCACCAACGCCGAATTTTATAATTCTGTGCAGCCCCAGATGTGATTGATATTACACCCCATACTGTTCTACCTGCATATTCCAAAGCGCGGTATATTCTCCTCCCAGTTGTAAAAGTTCTTGGTGAGTACCATCTTCAATTAAATGACCATCTTTGAGGACTAATATCCGGTCAGCCATTCGCACTGAGGCTAATCTGTGGGTAATGAGGATGGTAGTTTTTTCTTCCGCCAGTTCCACAAAGCGCAGGTAAAAATCACACTCGCTGCGGGGGTCTAGTGCTGCGGTAGGTTCATCTAAAAGGAGTAGCTGGGCTTGTTTGCGGACAAAGGCACGAGCTAGAGCTAATTTTTGCCACTGTCCTCCAGAAAGTTCTGTCCCACCAAACTGCTTACCCAATTGTGTATCTTCTCCACTGGGAAAATCATCCACTAGTTTGACAATATCGGCTTTTTCTACCGCATATCTGAGAATTTCTCGATTTTCTAAGGCGGCTAGGTTTCCCAATGCGATATTTTCCCCAACGGTGAGGGAGTAATGTCCAAAGTCTTGGAAAACCCCCGCAATTTGCTGTCGCCACTGTTCTAAATTCAAATCTCTCAGGTCTATACCATCAACGATAATCCGTCCCGTGGTGGGGTCGTAGAGCCTGGTTAATAGCTTAACTAAAGTGGTTTTACCTGCGCCATTTTCTCCAACTATGGCTACTGTTTGTCCTGGGTAAAGGGTAAAGGAAATATCCTTGAGTGCTAATCTACCATCTGGGTAGTGAAAATCAACTTGATCAAAAGTAATACCTGTACGAATTGGAGTGGGGATTTTTACTCCAGGTATGTTCAATGTCATCGGGGTAGGACTGTCGAGAAAGTTGAAAAACTGCTGCATATAGATAATATTCTCGAATAAATCTAACCAATGACTGACAAATCTTTCTAAATTATTCTGGAAGTAAGTTAATGATTGTACGAATAAAAGGACACTTCCTGGGCTTAACAGTCCTCTAAAAGCTTGTTTCACGACCCAATAGAAAGAAAATCCGTTTCCTAATGTACTGAGAATGGCTAAACTAGATGACCAAAATGCTTGTTTACCTCGCAAATGCCGCATGGATTGATGTAAGGATTGAAATGCTTGTCCGTAAAGCTGCATAAAAAATGCACCTAGCTGAAACAACCTAATTTCTTTGGCATAGGTATCAGTGAGCATTACTGTCGTGTAATACTGCATTTTTCGAGCTTGGGGACTGTTTTCAAATAAAGTGATCCAAATCTCTCTACCATATTGGGAAGAAACTACGATCTGGGGTATAGTGGCGATCGCAATTACAATGGGTATCCAAAAAGCCAGAGGAATTAATAGCCCAATTACCACGATTAAAGTAATCAAAGAACGACTTAACTCAACTAAATTCTCGACTAAATTTAAGGGTTTATAGCTAACTTGTTGTTGGAGAAGTTGTAACTCATCATAAAATTCAGCATCTTCAAAACGGCTCAAGTCTGCAAAACTATCAGCTTTTCGCATTAATAATAAACTAATGTGAGCCGTTAACTTATCATTGAGATTTCCTTGCAGTGCAAATATCCAAGGATAAAGCAGGGTTTCTAATAGCAAAGCTCCCACCCATGCTGCTACCAAATACCATAGAATGGAATCATCTAAGACTTTACCAGTTGTTAAAGCCGTAGCCACAGTATCTACTACCAGTTTAGTAATCCAAACACTAACCCCAGGAAGAAAACCTTGCAATAAAGTCACAGCAATCAAAAACACCATTTCTTGAGGTGCTGCTGTCCATAACAAGGGTAAGGAACGCCATAAAACTCTACTATAATCTTCCGCCCAAACTCTTAAATCACTCATTAATTAACCCTAATTTTTTATAATCTGTTAGATAATTCCCTGATTTCCAAAAATTTGATATTTTTCAAGTAATCAGGACTTACGCAACTGGTACATTGGCAGGGTGCGTCAGATATCAACAATCTGTTTATTTACAGGATTTATGCGATCTGACGCACCCTACAACAAATTTTTAGTGTGACACTTGCGTAAGTCCTAGTAATAACTAAATTTATTACTTCAATCCTTTGGTATTTTTTTTGATTCTGCTGTCCATATACTTTAATATCTTACTTTTGAAAATTTTTGTCCTCCACTTCTTAAGGATGAATATTTCAGAAAAAATTAACTGTATGTTGTCTCACGACCTTACTAAAGGAGTAAATATAAAGAAATAGAACTGCTCTTTTAAAGCAGTCATGAGCATTATTTTAACTTCGCCTTAACTATAAAATTACTTTGAATTACAAGAGTTTAATGTACCATTAGCACAAGTTCATAAATTGAGCCTGAATCTATCAAGAGATAAAATAATACTACTCAAGAAAGAAGAAAATCTTCCAAAAAAAGATATTCTTGTAGAAGTTGGATAAGCAAATAAAGACATAATTGGCAATTCTGACAAGAGCAATTTTTATAAAAGACAAGGTTTTACGGAATATAAATCCCATTTGATAGTTGTCCAAACTGATCATAAATTGGTTTTGCTCTTTTGTGGACTAGTGAAATTCAAAAAATGAGTCTTCATGTTTATTGAATTCAAGTTAAAAGGAGTAAATGACAATGCTGGCAGAAAAAACACTGAGCCAATCAACAATAGAAATGCGTTTGGTAGATCAAGCCGACAAATTAGAAAAACTTCTGTTGTCTGAAGAGGAAATAGCAACTTTAGAAAAATTGGCAATGTCGGGAGTATTCGACTCTGAAACGACTCAAAGATGGTTTGCTAATTGCGGTGGCTGTGGTGGCTGTGCTGCTTGTAGACCTTGCGGTGGCTGTGGTGGCTGTGGTGGTTGTCGAGGCTGCGGCTGTCGTGGCTGTGGTGGTTGTAGACCTTGCGTTGGCTGTGGTGGCTGTGGTGGCTGTAAATTTGCCGATGATGGGACAGCATCAAATTTGATGGAAGATCTTGATGATCTGGGATTTGGATACTAATTAAACTCGGCGATAGAACGGTTATTTAGCTATTCTAGAAACCGAGTTTTTTGATTTCAAAATCATTGAACTTGGCTAGAAAATTCAACAAAAGCCCTGTTTTTATTCAATATTTTTTGGTATCCAAAACAGGGTTTTTATTTTTTCTGATTGCTATTGATAGCAGGATTCATTTTTGGCAATAAAGTCTATGAAATTAAATGATAGTCAGCGACTTCGGTTACTAGAACACGTTGTCATTAACGTGATGCCGGCAGATTGCAGTGGCGAAGAAAGTATGATATTTAATACAACACGGCGAACCCTGAGAGTACAGGGTCAAGCTCTGCATAATGTAGAAAAAATTGTTTTACCTTTACTAGATGGCGATCGCACAATAGGAGAAATCCGCGATGCTATTGGCGAACAATTGACCGATTCTTCCCTAAATCAATGTTTAGAATTTTTGATGGACAATCGCCTAGTGGAAGAGTCTTGGGAAGATAGAGATGATTTAGATAGTCATGCTTGTTTACTGCCGCAAATTAGTCTTTATCATGAATTAGGCTTTAACCAAAAAGATGCTCAAAAACACTTAGCTAATGCCAGGATTGCTGTTTTTGGACTGGGAGGTTCGGGACTGATAGCAGCAATTAATCTGGCTACTGCTGGTATTGGTTTTGTGCGTTTGTGTGATGATGCCTGTATCCTGCCGGCGGATTCCCTGTTGTCAGGTTCGGGATTGAATAAAATCGGTGCTTTTCGGGGTGTGGAAGCAGCGCGACAGATTGAAGCCATTGGTGGAATCACCCGAACTGAGATTATTACAGATGCTTTGAATGACGATGCAACCATCAATCCTTTGCTTGAGGATGTTGACCTCGTAATTGTTGCTACTGATGCCGTATCTGTAAATCTCGCCTATCGCTTGAATAGACTATGCCTGAAGATGCAGCGCCCATTGTTACCGGGTGGGGCGGCTGGGATTGAGGGAAATGTCGGTCCACTGGTTTTTGCCAAGGATGGACCGTGTTATCTATGCTATCGAATGCGGTCTATGGCTTGTTCTAAGTTTCCAGAGGCGGAATTGGCGGTTGAACAGTTACTCAACCGAGAACGGCGTTCTCAACCACGACTGCGGGAAAATTTACCGATAGGTCAGATGTTGGTGGGAAGTTATATGGCTCTTGATGCGGTAAAGATGATGCTTGGTCTACCTATGGCTACTGACGGAAAACTACTACATATAGACTTACTTAGTACAAAGCTGACTCACAATGTTGTTCTCAAAAAACCAGGTTGTCCCCATTGTTCAGGAAAACAGGTGACAGGGAACAGGTGACAGGTGATAGGGAACAGGTGACACAGGTGACAGGTGACAGGTGACAGGTGACAGGTGACAGGTGATAGGTGACAGGTGACAGGTGACAGGGAACAGGTGACAGGTGACAGGTGACAGGTGACAGGTGACAGGTGACAGGTGACAGGTGACAGGGAACAGGTGACAGGTGACAGGTGACAGGGAACAGGTGACAGGTGACAGGTGACAGGTGACAGGTGACAGGTGACACAGGTGACACAGGTGACAGTGTAAAAAGTCAAAACTCAGCACTGTTGATGATAGGAGAGAATACAGTGAATACAGCGATCGCTAGTCCCCGCTGGCAGGATTTAGTTAGCCCCCATACTGGCATTATCCGAGCCTTAGATAGATTTACCAAGCCTTATACAGAGTTCGATTTTCCGGTGTTGTGGCAAGCCGAATTAGCCAATTTCCAACTTCGTAAACAGCAGGACGATTTACGCTACGGTGTTGGTAGGGGGATGACGGATGAACAAGCCATTTTTGGGGCTGTGGGCGAAGCTATAGAAAGATACTGTGGTGGTATTGTTGATCATCGCCAACTAATGGTTGGTAGCTATGAAGAATTAGGTAATCGTGCCGTTTCTCCTGCGGTTTTTTCTCCTTTTTCTGACCAACAATACTCTCACCCCAATTTTCCTTTTCCAGCTTTTAATCCGACAACGCAGACTTCGTGGATGAATGCCCTTTCTTTATCCAGTAACCAACAGGTTTTAGTTCCAGCCTTTTTGGTTTATTTGGACTGGGACGGCAACCAACCAGGAGATTATATTTTACCTGTTAGTTCTAACGGTATGGCTAGTGGACCATCTTGGGAGTTTGCAGCCTACAGGGGTTTGTGCGAATTAATTGAACGTGATGCTTTCATCATTACCTGGTTAAATCGCTTACCTGCTCCGCGCATCTATTTTGACCACTTGCCAGGAATTGAGACGGAAATAGCCCGCCACTATGGCCGCTTTGGCATTGAGTTAGTTGTCTTCGAGTTGACTACTGATATTCAAGTCCCAGTTTTCATGGCTATGTTAATTGACCATTCGGGCAAAGGTCCCGCTGTTTCCACTGGGATGGGATGTCATCTTGATGGACCAACGGCTTTTCACAAGGCAGTTTTTGAAGTTTGTCAAGCTCGCTTTGGCGACATAGAACGGATGAAAACTGGGGCTGGGACTAATCTCCATCAATATAGTGATGTTCAGAATTTGGATGATCACAACGCTTTTTTTTACACAACTTCTCGGTTGAGTGAGTTGGATTTCTTATTTCATCATGATCAATCCTGCCAAGTTGAAGATATACCAACTTACGAATCTGCATCAGAAGCGGAGAATTTACAATCAGTAGTTGCCAAGTTGAATTCAGTGGGTGTTGAACCTTATGTAGTGGAAATTACCGCCCCTGATATCGCCTCTCTTGGTTTCCGAGTCGTGCGGACTTTAGCCAGTGAATTAGTCCCTATTTATTTTGGTTATGGACAAGAACCATTGGGAACTCGGCGGTTGTTTACAGTTCCAGAAAGGTTAGGTTATGGTGGACGACGAACTGAAAATGACCTCAATCCCTGTCCACATCCGATGGCTTAAAATGAGGAAATTAGAACAATGCACACAGTCAATGAACCTCTGGAGTTAGCTCTTCTGTATCATTTGAACTCTCCAGTCCCGAAAAGTTATGTCAAGCGTGTTCCGGCTACTGAACTGCGATATCTGCCAGAAGCTCCTTTTCTGGAATTGCCACCAGCACCACGGGATAACCCGCTGTCTGAGCTTTTAGCACGGCGTACTTCTGTGCGATCATTTGATAATCAGGTGATGCCACTTGTCTCCTTGGCGCAATTGCTGGATGCAGCCTGTGGAGTTAATGGACTGCGTGAGGTGGATAATCAGTGCTATGAGGCTCGTAATTCTCCTTCTGCGGGGGGACTTTATCCCCTGGAGGTGTTCGTATCTACACAAGCGGTAGCAGGTTTGGTTAGCGGACTATATCACTATGAACCTCGCGGACATGGGCTACATTGGGTGAATGATGCCGTACCAACGGATTTTATAGAAGCATTTTTGCAGCAAGATTATATTGTCAATGCTAATGCTCTGTTTGTGTTCACATCGGTTTTTACGCGCTCAATGGGCAAATATGGAGCGCGAGGCTATCGTTTTGCACTTTTGGAAGCTGGTCATCAAGCTGAAAATATAAGTTTAATGGCTGTGCAATTGGGGCTGGATAGTCTTTGTCTCGGTGGATTTCATGATCTGAGTTTAAACGGTATGTTGGGGATTGATGGGCAACGTCATGCGGCTATTTACTGTGTTGCTGTGGGCAGGAAAGGATGAATTTTTGCACGCAGAGGTGCGGAGGCGCAGAGAGGAAGAGTTTGAGGAATTATTCTTTACCACCGGTGAAGGTAATACCTTGAATTAAGTAGCGGTTAAAGAAGGCATAAATGGCTAAACCGGGTAGGGTAAATACCATTGAGGCTGCCATAATGTAATTCCAATAGCTGATATATTGACCTTTAAAGGTGTTTAGTCCCAAGGGTAAGGTGAACATTTCTGGGTCAAAAAGAATGACTACGGGGAGCAAAAAATTATTCCAACTGCCCATAAATACAAAAATCGCTTGTGCGGCTAATGCTGGTTTGGCTAGAGGTAAAACTATGTGCCAAAAAATTCCCCAGGCATTTAAACTATCTAGTTGACTGGCTTCTTCTAATTCTCTAGGGAAATTTACAAAGAATTGCCGCATCATGAAAATAAAGGTAGCATTAACCATACTCGGAACTATCATCCCTGGGTATGAGTTTAACCAACCAATGGTTTTGAGAATTAAAAATGTGGGAATTAGGGTAATTTGCGCTGGTACTACTAAGACTGCCAAAATTAGGAAAAACCAGAACTGTTTACCATGAAAGTTCAATCTAGCGAGGGCATAACCTGCCATTGAGTTAAATAGCAAGTTTAAAATCGTGACGGTAACGCCAATAATTACACTATTAAATAACCACCGCCAAAATAGGGGTTCTTGTAGAAATATTTGTTTGTAATTATCAAGGGTAAAATGTTTGGGAATGAAATTAAATTCACCACTAATGATTTCAGAGAGGGGCTTGAATGATGCGGAAAATGCCCAAAGAAAGGGAATTATGGTGATAATTCCATAAACTGTGAGGAAGATATATAATACAACTTTGAAAAAGAAAATATTAAAGATTTTATTCAAATTTTATAGCCTCCGAAAAATTGCTTTTGAATTAATGTGATGGTAATAATTACAGATGCTAGTAAAAAAGCGATCGCTGCACCATATCCCATCTGTAAATTCCGAAATACGGTTTGATAAATTAGTAAAACTAAGGTGAGAGTGGCGTTATTTGGTCCGCCAGTTCCTCCAGAAAATATATAAGATTGATCAAATAATTGAAAAGTCCCAATTATTCCCATTGCCATAACGAAGAAAGTCACCGGTTGCAATAAAGGTAAGGTAATATAAAGAAACTGTTCCCAACTATTCGCACCATCAAGTTTTGCGGCTTCGTAAAGGGTTTGGGGAATATCCTGTAAAGCTGCTAAATAAATCACCATAAAAAACGGCGCTGTTGACCAAATATTCATGATCATAATCCCTTTGAGGGCAACAGATGGATCTCCCAACCAATTATAAATAGGTAATTTTAGGAAAGCTAAAAAATTATTTAGAAGTCCATTTGTGTTATAAATCCACATAAAAATTAGTGTCAAAACTGCGGAAGATGTGACTGTTGGTAAAAAGTAAAGAATCCGCCACCAATTTTTCCCGCGAATGCCAGAATTAAGTGTTACTGCTAAACCTAAAGCTAAAATAGTTTGTGTGGGAACAACAACGGCTACATATTCGGCGGTATTTTTTAAAGCAATTCCTATTCTTTCATCTCTTAGTAATCTCTGGAAATTACCTAAGCTGAAAAAATGGTAATGAATCCCTCCCAACATTTGCACTTTGTGTAAGGAAAGAAATACGGCATAGAGAATAGGTAAAATTACAAATGTGCCTAAAACTAAAATACTGGGAGTTATGAATAAATAAGCTATTAGATTTTCTTTGATTTGTCTATTACAGTGATGTTCGGGTAAATGAAACACATTTTTATATCTCACGCAAAGGCGCAAAGGAAGAGAAAAATTGGAGTCGGGTACAAGTTTTAATTACAAACTCTACATATCTGCCTGAATTTGTTGATTGGCTGCATTTTGCGCTTTTAACATTGCTTGTTTTAATGGTTGTTGTCCTAGCAAAACACTAATAAATTGATTATCAAAGTTGTTGATAATTGCGGCGGGATACTTGCCTAATTGCCAGGGTGTGCCATAATTAACTCCTGCTACTAATGATGCTCTAAGAGGGTCTTGATCATAGCCTAATTGTTGTGCTACTGATTTACGGGCTGGTAATGCAAATCCTTTACTTGTCCATTTTTTCATGCCTTCTTTTCCTGTTAGATAGGAAATAAGTTTCCAAGCTGCAAGTTTATGCTGTGTTTGTTTATTCATGACATAAGCAACTGTAAAAACCATTGTTGCTTGCTGATTATTAATTTTAGGAATCTCTGCTGTGGCAAATTCTAGTTTAGGAAAGGTTTCTTGCAAGTAGGGAATTGCCCAATTACCCTCAATTACCATTGCTACTTTATTTTGCCCAAACATTTCACTCCCTGAATTTGTACCGACATCAGATTTTTGAGCGGAAGAACGGTCTTTTTGATATTGATTAATTACTAATTCTAAACCTTGCAAACCTGGATCATTGGCAAAGGTAGCATAACCATTTTTATCAATAATTTCTCCGCCAAAAGCGGTAATTTTATATGCCTGACGGGCTAATTCGGGAATTTCACCAAAGCCATATTTATTCAGTTTGCCTGTTAATTGTTTGGCATAGGTACGGAGTTGTTCCCATGTGGTTGGTGGATTGGTTAAACCAATTTGAGTAAATGCTTGTTTGTTATAAAATAGAGCCAGGGTGGAATAGTCTTTAGGTAAACCATAAATATGATTTTGGTAGGTAAAATTGTTGAGGAGGTTGGGTTCTATGTCTGTAAGATCAAATTTGGGGTTAATGTATTTATCAAGGGGTTCTAGAACATTCTGACCCATTAAAAAAGGGGCTTCTAAAGCATCGAGATAAAATACATCTGGTGCGGCTTCTCCTACTAGGCGGGTTTTAATCACATCCATATATTGATCGGCGATCGCTTCATATTTGACTTTGATCTGGGACTGCTGCTTTTCAAAGTCTTGGATTACCTGTTTTAACAGGGTTTGTTCTAGGGGATTACCTGTCCAACCACTGAGTTTGACGGTAATGGGTGGAGGTGATTTTGGTAATAGCAAATTATGACAACTAATCAGAGCGATCGCTATTGTGATTACCAATCCTAAGAAGCTAAATAATCTCTTTTTTCTCACAATTTAATTGAGATTAATTCTGAGTTGATATGGTTACTAATTTATTTCTCCTGCTGCCATAAATCATCTTTCTAGAGGATGGTTTTACAGCAATAAGATCATCAGATCCCCGACTTCTTTAAGAAGTCGGGGATCTGACTCTCACAACTTTTCAAACATCCTCTTAACCGTTCAGTATAGCATCACTTTCTGATCATCAAATCTCTAGATTTTTCTACTAAACGCATAAACTCACCCCGATAACCTTCCGTATCTTCCCCCTGACCTTGAGTTGCTAATTTCATTACCAAATCATAGTTAGCATTCCCTTTGTATTCAGAATCACGTAATATCATCCCAAAGGTTGCTACAGCAGCCGCAAATCTCAAATTAGTTGATGGTGTTTGGTTAATTTGAAAGTCGCTATCTTTGATAGTCTGAGTAATTAATTGACTGGTACTATCTTGAGGTAATTTATAACGGAGTTTCACCAACATCATCTCATTATCGGCAGTAGCGATCGCATTAACACCAGAACGCTGATACCGTAAAGGGTCTACCTGTGGTAATTTCACATCACTGTTTGTACCAGTGGGAATAATTTCATACAGTGCTGTTACAGAATGACCAGCGCCAATTTCCCCCGCATCTTTTTTATCATCATTGAAATCTTGGTTTTGCAACAGGCGGTTTTCATAGCCAATTAAGCGGTATGCTTGGACTTTAGCCGGATTAAATTCCACCTGAATTTTTACATCCTTGGCAATGGTAAACAATGTTCCCCGAATGTCATTAACTAGGACTTTTTTGGCTTCCAATAAGGTATCAATATAGGCGTAGTTACCATTACCTTGATCAGCTAGTTGTTCCATTTTGCCATCTTTATAGTTGCCGGTGCCAAATCCCAAGACTGTGAGGAAAATTCCCTGGTCTCGTTTCTGTTCAATTAATCTGGTCAATTCGGCATCACTGGAAACCCCGACGTTAAAATCTCCATCGGTAGCTAAAATAACCCTATTATTCCCAGATTTGAGGAAGTTTTGTTGAGCGATTTTGTAAGCTAATTCAATCCCCTGACCACCAGCAGTAGAGCCTCCAGCCTGTAAGCGGTCAATGGCTGCTAGAATTTTCGTTTTTTGATTTCCAGGGGTAGCAGCCAGGACTACACCCGCATTTCCGGCATAAACTACTAAACTTACCCTGTCTTGAGGACGTAACTTATTAACTAGCAATTTTAACGACTGTTGCACCAAGGGTAATTTATCGGGTTCACCCATAGAACCGGAGACATCAATTAAAAATACGAGGTTGCTGGGTGGTAAGGTTTCACTCTCTAAGCGTTTCCCTTGCAAACCTACCTGTACTAATTTATGTTGAGGATTCCAGGGAGCAGAAGTTACTTCGGTGGTGACGGAAAAAGGGCGATTTCCTGTGGGTTGAGGATAATTATAGGGGAAGTAGTTAATCAATTCTTCTATTCGTACTGCATCTTTAGGCGGTAATTGTCCTTGAGTAATAAACCGTCGCATATTACTGTAGGCTGCTGTATCTACATCTATGGAAAAGGTAGAAAGAGGTTCATTACCAACACGATGAAAGGGATTATCGTCAATGCGATTATAGTTCTCTGTATTGAATTTACCACCTGTTTGGGTTTCGGGGGCAACTAAGGCATTAATACTGCTACCAGCTTGAATTTTAGAAATCTGGGGACGGTTAACAGTAGACATTACTGGTGAACTAGGGGGTAATGGCAAGACTACGCCTGATGGTTTAGTCTTAGGAATAGATTGCTCTTGAAGGGGTTCTCTGGTAGGTTGAATAGGGGCGATATTGGTACGAACTTCTAATTTATCTGTATCTTGGGAATTGTTGAGAATTGCTAACTCTGGAGCAAATTCTTTTTGTAAGCGTTGTAGGGTTTGTAGGTCTGTTTGAGCAACTGTGGTGGGGTTATTTGCTATGAGTTCATTAAGGCGCTGTGAACAAGTATTCAAGACTGTAGCAAATTCTGTGCGAGTGACGGGAAGATTACCAAAGTTAGGAATGGAAACGACGCAACTATAATTATTAGCTAATGCCTGAAGTGCTTGGTAGTTGGGATGATTGGGTAAAATGGAGTTGGCTGAGGTGGTTGAATTGGCGGGAATTGCAACTGTCATGGACTGACGGAAAACGGCAATTCCTACTGTTGGTATTAATAACAGCAGTGTTAAAATACTGACGCGCTGCCACATTTGGGACTGAATCTGGTAAGACATTGCTAAATCCTCACACTCAAGAAAGATGTTTGCGCTGTTGCACTTACCTAGAATAGTCCTGAGCAGCCTAAAATTTGATTACCGTTACAGTTTTGGTAACTGTAAGTAGTCGGACAAAATTAAATTCACTCGTTGAGAGAGGGAACAGACCTGAGTTCGGTGTTAGGAGTTTCTCCTTCGGAGACGCTACGCGAACAGAGTTATGATTTTTTCAACGAGATCATCAGGGTTTGAGACTCATATTTGGGGCAGTTTTCCAAAAATTATCTTATGTCGAACTCAGGTGAACAGGGAACAGGGAACAGAAAAATCAGTTGTGTAATTAATTCTGTCCCATTACTTTAAGGGTTTAACAACTAATCTACGATTTTTATCTTTGTTTGATGAGGTTTAACTAAGTAGGTGAACACAATAAAACCAAACTTTGTAAAGAAATGTAAAATCGCCCAAACCCTCTTCAATCTTGCCTTTTGCCTTGCCATAACGACAATTTTTTTCAACGCCAACCTACTTAAACAGGTTTGATGACAACGACACCATAAGCATCTGGGGATAGATAATCTTTGGCTGTTTGGATTAAATCAGTGGCTGCTTGTGCTTGAATATATTGGGGATAATTAAAGGCTGGTTCTAAGTCACCAATCAATGACTGATAATAACCATACAACCCAGCGCGATCGCTTGGTGTTTCATTTCCAAATATAAACCGATTAGCTACTCGTTGTTGAACACGGGCAATTTCTGATTCTTTGACAAATTCTGTTTGTAATCTGCGAAGATGTTGAATAATTCCTGCTTCCACAGCCGCCAAATTTTCTACATCACATTTAGCAGAAATCGAAAACACACCTTGCAATAAATTATTCATATTACTCACAGAAATTGAAGATACCAGTCCCCGTTCTTCCCGTAAATCTTGCACTAATCTAGATGTTCTCCCATGTCCTAAAATACCCGCTACCACATCAAGTCCATAAGTTTCATCTAATTCCATCAATCCGGGAACTCGCCACATCATCACTAATCTGGCTTGTTGGAGAGTTTCATCAATAACTTCCCGACGAACTATTTCTGTAAATGCAGGTTCAGGAATGGCTGCTGTTTGTGTTAGTTTATTAGTTGTTTGTTGATAATTTTTATTAAATTCTTCCGCAATAATTTCTACTAATTCTTCTACTGGTAAATTCCCCACAGCCACTGCTGTAATTGACTGAGGTTGATACCAATGACTATGAAAATCTCGCATTTGTTGCGGTTTAACTTCAGAAATAACAGATTCGGGTCCAAGTACGGGACGACGATAGGGTAAGGAATCAAAAGCAGTTTCCATGACATGACGATAAATTCGTCGTCTGGGGTTATCTTCAGAACGTCTAATTTCTTCTAAAACTACTAATCTTTCCCGTTCAAAAGCATCATTAGGAATACTCGGATTACAAACAACATCTATTTGCAAAGGTGCTAATTCAGCAAAATCTTTAGGCGCAGTTGTGGTATAATAGTGAGTATAATCTTGGCTAGTAGCAGCATTAGTCACCGCACCACGTTCTTCAATCCGGCGTTCAAATTCACCACTAATGAGTTTTTGTGTACCCTTAAAAATCATGTGTTCTAAAAAGTGAGCCATACCATTAATAGCATCAGATTCCATTGCAGAACCAGTTTTTACCCAGAGGTTGAGATTAACTGCGTCTATTGGCATTTGTTCGGCGATAATCGTCAAACCGTTGGGTAGATGGTGCAGCTTAGGTGCATTAAGGCGTGGAAGTTTCAGCAGAGTTGATGTCATTGGTTGTGGTGAGTGAAGAGCTATGTTACTTTTTCTATATTACAACTTTCTTGATGGTGTAACCCTTTCGCGGACAAGAAGTCAGAATTAAACGCAGATGAACACAGATAATTTTAGTCCTTTAGATTTCTAATTTTCCAGTTTTGTTGTATTTTTGGAAAATTCCTATGACAACTGCTGGTATTTCTAAATGAGGCAAAATTCCTGTATCGGGTATTTCATGAAAACCCTGAATTGCCTCAGTATTTAAATTTGCTAACCGTCGTCCCAATTGCATATTTGTAAATTGGGCATTTTCACCCCACAACATCACAGTGGGAACTTGAAGTTGTTGAATATATAAACTTAAATCAAAATACAAGTTTCCCCGTAAAAAAGACAAGGCTGCAAATTTGGCTTGATATTTTTGTGCAGAACTTAAATAAGCTGACACCATTTCCTGTGTCACTCTTTCAGGGTTAGAAAATAGAAAACTCTGCAAAAAGTTTCTCACTGCAATCTCATTTTCTGCACCTAAAGCATAAATTAAATTGTCTACTAATGGTGTATTAATTAAAGAAAGTGGTAATCTTCTGCCTGCACCTTCGCCAAAATCATTAAAACCCGCAGGACAAACTAAAAATAAAGCATTGAATAAATCGGGATAAGTCACAGCCAGACGAATAGTCAAAGCCGCCGTTAAAGAAGATGCGATGACGGTTACAGGTTGATTACAGGTTTGCGAAATAAACTCAAGAATCGTTGTTAAATAATCTTCAATTTGATAATCTCTCTCAGGGTGAGCAGATTTTCCCCAACCAATTAAATCCGGGGCTAAAATTCGATATGTTGACCCATAAGCTGGATAAATTTTTGACCATTCATAAGCAGACGCACCACCACCAAAGTTATGTAGAAATAATAATGGTGGTAAATCTTGATTTTTGGTATTTTCCCAAGGACTGCTAATTTGGGTATAATAAACCATTGTCCCCAAAGATGTATGAATGAATTTGCTACCAAAACCCGGAGGTTGAAATTTCAGCATAATTATGAAAGTGAATCCTTGGTAATTTGTACAAGTTGATTTATATTGTCATGACTAATATTATACGCAGCCCCAAACCCAATTACAAAACGTCCGCTATTCGGTGTCAGTTGCAAAATCCGAAAATCTGGTAAACTGCGTAATGTAGAAATCAATTCTCCAAACCGAACCTGAAATTTATCAACAATTTCCTGCCATTGTTCAGTTTCCCTTTCTAGCAAATTTGCGGTACAATCAAAGTTTAACCGCCGCCGAGCAAAAATCTGTTTAGTTTTAATTTCGTCATCAATAAATAAAACACTCACAAAAGGATGATTTTGAATATTTTGGGTATGAGTAGCTAGTCCACTTACATAAATATAGATGTTTTTATCATCGTCCATAACAAAGGGAGCATAACTAGCATTAGGGATGCCTTGTTTATTTACCGTACTAATAATAATGCTGGTAAATTCTTCAGGAAATTTCTCATATTCCGCTTGGGCGTTAGCAAGTTGACTCATTATGGCAATTATCGTATTGTATGAATATTATAATCCAGATCCATCCAGATCCCCGACTTCTTTAAGAAGTCGGGGATCTAAATCTGATATAATAAGACTAAGATAACATGATTAAATCGTAACTATGAATAATAACAACCGCTCTCGATGGGATTTATGCAGGTTTATTAAAACCCTAACTTACTTTGAAGTATTTCCGATTCTGAATTGGATACAAAAATTATTTCCAGGTAGTCCAACGGATAATAAAGATATATCAAAAGCAGGAGAAAATATGGCTGTAGTTCTGGTAGCTGGTGCAACCGGTGGTGTGGGTAAACGAGTTGTTAAGAAATTAATAACACAGGGTTATAATGTCCGCTGTTTAGTTCGAGATATTGAAAAAGCGCGACAAGTTTTGGGTGATGATATTAATTTGGTCGTTGGAGATATTACCAAACCAGAGACTTTAACAAATTTAGTTATGGCTAATATTCAAGCTGTAATTTGTTGTACGTCAGTGCGTGTTCAACCTGTGGAGGGAGATACACCCGATAGAGCCAAATATAATCAAGGTGTAAAATTTTATCTGCCGGAAATTGTTGGAGATACACCAGAAAATGTTGAATATCAAGGTGTGAAAAATTTAGTAACAGCAGCCGCAAAATATCTGGTTGCTGCGGGTGAAAAACCGATATTTGATTTCACGAAACCATCAGATGAAATCAAAGATATCTGGGGTGCTTTAGATGATGTGGTTATGGGGGGTGTTAGTGCTAGTAGTTTGCAAATTAGGGAAAATACAGCAGTATTTACAGGTAATGTTTCTACTGCTAATTCTGGGGGGTTTGCTTCGGTGAGAACTAAGAATTTTTCACCTTTGCTGGATTTATCTGGCTATCAAGGTGTGAAATTGCGGGTTAAGGGTGATGGACAACGTTATAAAATATTTATCCGCACAGAGTCAACTTGGGATGGTGTTGGTTATAGCTATTCTTTTGATACTGTTGCTAATAATTGGCTAGATATTCAGATTTCTTTTACAGATTTAGTTCCCGTGTTTCGTGCCAAAATTGTTAAGGACTGTCCACCAATGGATATTAGCAAAGTTTGTTCTGTGCAATTAATGTTGAGTAAGTTTGAATATGATGGTGCTTTAAATCCTGCTTTTAATCCGGGGGGGTTCGCGCTGGAAATTGCTTCCATTCAAGCTTATGGGGGAGAAACTTTACCTCAATTCGTATTAATCAGTTCCGCTGGGGTCACTCGTCCCGGAAGACCAGGAATTAATTTAGATGAAGAACCACCAGCAGTGAGATTAAATGACCAATTGGGAGGGATTTTAACCTGGAAATTGCGAGGAGAAGAAAGTCTGAAAGCTAGTGGTATTCCCTATACAATTATTAGACCTTGTGCTTTGACGGAAGCACTAGGAGGAAAGGAGTTAATTTTTGAGCAAGGTGATAATATTAAAGGAAAAGTTAGCCGTGATGATGTGGCGGAAATTTGTGTTCAAGCAATTAAAGAACCACAAGCTATTAATCGCACTTTTGAGGTGAAAGAAGGTGAACTAATTGCTGATAGTTTAAATTGGACAAGGCTATTTTCTGGTTTACAGGCTGATAAATAAAACTCTGAATAATTAATGGGTGACTCCAGCAAGATAATAACAGCATAAAAGCGATCGCTCAAATAATATATCACAGCCAGAATACCGAGATAGACTGTACTATAAATATAGTCTGTAAGGAAATGTAAATATGATGATGCTACAAGATAAAGTTATTGTCATTGTCGGTGCTACTGGTGGTATTGGTGCTACCTTAACTCGTCAATTATCCTCCACTGGTGCGCGTTTGGTGCTTGCAGCTAGAGACGGGGAAAACTTAGCTGCATTAGCAAATGGACTATCAGCCGATGTGCTGACAGTTCCCACCGATATTACTCAACCTCAACAGGTGGAAGCATTAATCCAAGCCACAATAGCCCAATTTGGACAAATTGATGTTTTGGTAAATGCAGCCGGAGCGGGCATTCTCAAAGCCTACAATAACATTGAATCGGCAGATTTAGAGGCAATGCTGGATCTCAATTTAAAAGGCTGTTTTTACACGACTCAAGCAGCAGCGAAGGAGATGCAAAAACGCAAATCTGGTCATATTTGTAATGTTGTCGGTATTCTTGGTAAACATTCAATGCCTATGGCTGCGGCTTATTCTGCGTCTAAATTCGGTGTGGTGGGTTTTAGTAAATGTATAGCGGAAGAACTGAAACGTTTTGGGGTGAAAATGACACTTTTTTACTTTGGAGGCATAGATTCTCCTTTTTGGGATAAGGTAAATTTAAAAGTAGATCGGAGTAAAATGCTGAGTTGTGAGACTGCGGCAAATGCTATTTTTTATGCTTTGTCGGCTGAACCACAGGCTATTCCTATGGAAATTAATATTCAACCTGAGAGTCATTTGTTTTTCTAGTGTGTAACAGATGTAATACCAAATTAAGATGAGGCTGGATAAAATAATATTTCCAGAATAATTGAACGCAGATAGACGCAGATAAACACGGATAAATTAATGGATTTCAGGATTCTGTGCAGCCTTACATAAAATTGGTAAAAAGATGATAGTAAATACTGGATTTAAAAGAAATTATGCTGCAAATTGATCACGTTCACTTTTATGTCGAAGATGCCCAAAGGTGGCGAGATTGGTTTGTATATTGTCTTGGTTTTCAAGCAGTGAATGATGGTATTTTTTCCAGGTCTTTTCATCATCCCAAATCGTTGCATACTTGTACAGAAGTGGTGAAAAGTGGATCTGTCTACTTTTTACTTTCTTCTGCGATTTTAGCGACTAGTCCGGTGGCTGAGTTTCTGCGTAAACATCCTCCTGGTGTGGCTGATATAGCTTTTGTAGTTGATGATGTGGAAGCTGTGATAGTAAAGGCTATAAACAATGGGGCAAGGATTCTCCAACCTGTTCAAGATACTGGATTTTGTCAGTATGCTAAAATTGCTGCTTGGGGTAGTTTAAATCATACGTTAATTACTAAAAATAAACCAAAAATAGAAGATAACGACAATATTTTACATAATTCTATTACGGCGATTGATCATCTAGTTTTAAATGTGGGTGTGGGTGAGTTGGTAACTGCTGTTAATTGGTATGAAAAAATATTTGATTTTCAACCTCAACAGACTTTTAATATTAAAACTGATCGTTCTGGTTTGCATAGTCAGGTAATGATTTCACCTCATGGCAATATTCAATTACCAATTAATGAACCAGCTTCGCCGAGGTCACAAATTCAAGAATTTATAGACGTGAATCGAGGTGCAGGTATTCAACATATTGCTTTATTAATACCTGATCTTGTTGATGCAATTTCTCAATTTCGGACTGCTGGTTTATCTTTTCTTTCTGTTCCCCAAAGTTACTATTCCCAACTCCAACAACGATATAAATTTTCTCTGTCAACTGAAGAGTTGCAAGCCATATCTGACCAAGAAATTCTGGTAGACTGGCATGAAGATTCTCATCCAGGGCAGTTATTATTACAAATTTTTAGTCAACCAATTTTTTCTAAACCAACTTTTTTCTTTGAGTTTATTGAACGTCGTTCTCTTGCCCAAGGTTTTGGGGAAGGTAATTTTTTGGCTTTGTTTCAAGCGATTGAACGCGAGCAAATTAAACGCGGTTTTGATTTCCCTTCAAACCAGGGAATAAATTCCCTGTCTAAAAGCTAAAGTCGGTTAAAACCGACTATTTTATCCCATATTCCGCACTTCACAATGTAGCTCACCCACTTACTGAGAACGTTGAATGTTACCTGATTTTACCCAACCTTCTTTATCGGTATCAGGAATGCGAATTTTTTGCCATTTTTTATCGGCGCTTTCTTCTAAAATAATTACTTTTTTATTACCACCAACTCCACCAATAGTGGAAGAATTTGCGTCTGGTTCAGACCGCATACTTAACCCATCTGCCCAAGTGACAGTTCCTTCGTAGGCATCTGGAGGTAGTGGTTTGGGTGATTCTGTGGGTGTGGGAGTAGCCGTAGGACTAGATGTGGGTTTGGGAGTAGTTGGTTTTTTAGGTGGAGATTTGGCAATGGCTTTGGGCTTTTTGGCTGAGAAAGAAGGATTATCGTTAGGATACATTGGTTTGGGAGGAGTTACGGCGGTACGGTTAACAAAATAGAGGGCAACTGTTAAGCCAGTACCTAATAAAACTGCGATCGCTAAAACAAAACCGAGTATAACTTTAAGTAAGTTTGTAAGCATATAGTGGGGAATTGGTAATGGGTAATTGGTAATTGGTTAGTTTTTTCTTCTTTCTTTTCTTACTTCTGATAAAGGGCGCGGGCCCCGCGCCCCTACCTCCTGACTCCTATAATTGACGTTGAATGCGATCGCTTAAAGGACTATATTTAGATGCTAGACGCGCCCTACCGGCGGCTGCCCATGCTTGGAGTTTTTGGATCTGTTCTACAGCGGTTCGTGCTAAGGGGATAATTTGACTGGCAGCCTCTAAAATATCATCAGTGGTGAAATCACGGTTTTGACTAAAGCCAATGTGCATGGCTTCAATTAACGTTTGTTCAATTTCTGCACCGGAAAAATCGGGGGTTTCGTAGGCTAATCTTTCGATTTCATAGCTGTTCAAATTATGGGGACGCAATCGGGATAAATGCACATTGAAAATGGCTTTTCTTTCCTCTTGGCTGGGTAAACCGACAAAGAAAATTTCATCAAATCGCCCTTTTCTCAACATTTCTGGTGGTAAAGCCTGAATATCGTTAGCAGTAGCCACGACAAAGACAGGGGAAGTTTTTTCTGCTAACCAATTGATAAAAGTCCCAAATACTCGGCTGGTAGTTCCCGCATCACCTTTGCTACCCAAACCCGAAAAAGCCTTATCAATTTCATCAATCCAGAGTATACAGGGAGCGAGCGCTTCTGCAACTTGAATCATTTGCCGGGTGCGGGATTCTGACTCACCCACCAAACCGCCAAATAACCGCCCTACGTCTAATCGTAACAGAGGTAAGTGCCAATGGTGAGCGATCGCTTTGGCAGTTAAAGACTTACCAGTTCCCTGAATTCCCACCAACATTAACCCACGAGGATGAGGTAAACCATATTGTCGGGCTTTTTCGCTAAAGGAACCCCCACGCCGAATTAACCAATCCTTCAAATTATCTAAACCACCAATATCAGTAATTTCCTCAGTGGCGGGGTAAAAATCAAGAATTTGAGTTTGGCGGATAGTTTGCCGCTTTTCTGCCAAAACTAAATCTACATCTTCCGGTTCTAATTGTCCATGAGTGGCGATTCCTCGCGCTAATACTCGGCGGATTCTTTCCATAGACAACCCCTGACAAGAACGCACCAAATCATCTAAAAACTTGCCGCCAGGGTGATTACCAGTGGCTTGTAACAACCGTTCCACCTCCATTTTGATTTCGGGGGCGTTAGGTAAAGGAAACTCAACCACCGTCAGCACTTCCGTTAAATCGTCAGGAATAGCAACGCGAGGGGATAATAAGACAATATTTTTCGGTTGGGATTTCAGGAGTCGGGCTAAATTACGGAGTTTACGAGAAATAGCCACATCATCCAAAAACCGATGATAATCCCGTAAAATCAGCACCGCTGGGGCAGTAGCAGTCAACTTTTCCACAAACTCCAAAGCCTGTAAGGGGTTACGTTTCCCAAACCCCACATCATTGGGACTACCCTGATAACCGTCCACAAAATCCCAAGTATACACCGGACGATTACCTTGATTTGCCGCCTCTTCCCGAATCGCCGCCTCTACCCGTTCCTCCTCATAAGTAGGAATATAAATCAACGAATAACGGGCGCGGAGTAACAATTTAAACTCATCACGAAAATTCATAAGAGTAATTATGCTTAAATTTTTAAATTTAGGATTTTAAAAAAATCTCTAACTTATAATACATGAAGTAGGTTGACGTTGAAAATTGTCGTTATGTCAAGGCAATAGACAATAGGCAAGTTTTCCAAAAATTCTCTTATGTCGAACTCAGGTTAGGTATGGCAAAGATAAGTAATTTTACATAATTTTTTACTTTAAAAATTAACTTATTCTCTATCTCCGTGTCAAATTTAAACTCTGTTGATCTAAAATATAAATTACGGTATAATTTTGATAAAACAGATTTTTATTTCTAAATCCACCATGAATAAAGTTACATTAGAGATTCCTGATCAATTAATGAATCAATTGCAAAATCAATCTGATTCTTTACAAAATATTTTGCTTAAAGCCTTGGAAGCATATTTAGCGGTAGAACCATCAAATTTAATCAAAACTAAAACTTGGGAACTCTGTGGAAGTTTAGAAATTCCTAATCCTGACCCTGAATTTATAATTAAAGATCAACAAGCAGAATTATCTACTAACTATGCAGAACATATTGATGATATTTTATATTAAACTCAACTATTTTAATATAAAATCATGAATCAAGAAATAATTGTTGATACCTCAGACTTAATTGCTTTTTCGTTAAAAGTGTACCGATATCTTATGTGATACAATAGTAAAAATTAAGTATTTTTCTCATTAGCTAATACTAACACTTCATGATATAAAGATTTATTAAGCCAAAAGCCATTAACCATTAAATCATCTAAAAGTGGTTGAACTAAGTCAATAAATCCTTTTTCTTTAGCAGCTAAAATAATACCTAAAATACCAGTTATTTTTAAACCTTGTTTTTTTGCTTCATTTCTGCCTTTTCTTTCATCAATAATTAAACGATCTGCATTGAATTCAACAGCCAGAGTAATTGCAGAAGCTTCACCAGGATCAAGAATTATTTGCAATTGTTTTAGTAAGGTTTCATTGGTGATAGGATAAATCTTAATCCAGTCTAAATTTTGAATTGCCAGGGTCGCTGGATCAGTTTGTCTAGAAGCAATAATTTCTTGATAGACCGTAATAGGTATCATAATATTGCCATAAAGTTTTCGCAATAAATTAAGCTGTCCAATAGCGGCTAAATTACTAATAGGCGAAGTATTACTAACAATAATCATAGCCAGTTATTAGCCTCTAAACTATCAACATCTTCTTTCAACTCTACTAGATCGTAGTGGGGAGAGATTTGACGACTACCTAAGATTTTTTGAAGTTGTAATTGATTCATTTTCGCAAAATTACTCGCTTGTCCAAGAGTCAATTTTTCTTGTTGAAATAACATAATTGCTATTTCCAGGAGTAATTCATCTTCAGACATGGAAATTGTTTTTAATGTGTCTTCTGTAATTACAATACTCATTTTTTCTGAATTGTTGTTAATGAATATGCTATATTTATTATACACAAACTTTTAAAAAGTTGCCTGTTATGTGATATAATAACAAAAACTTAAATCAATATTGTACTATCCCAACAATAAAAAAATCTATGCTTACCCAAGATAAAAAACAAATCAACTGGAAACCTATTATCAAAAAATTTGTCGCTGTAGTTGGTGAAAAAGGCGTAGTTCAACGCAAAGAAGAACTTCTCACCTATGAATGTGACGGTTTAACCAGCTATAAACAATGTCCCCCAGTCGCAGTATTACCCAGAACCACAGAACAAGTATCAGAAATTGTCAAAATTTGCAATCAATTCGCCGTTCCTTTTATTGCGAGAGGTTCAGGAACAGGTTTATCTGGTGGTGCTTTACCAACAGAAAATTCCGTTTTAATTGTCACTTCTTTAATGCGACAAATCCTCAAAATTGACTTGGGAAATCAACGGGCGATAGTCCAACCGGGAGTAATTAATAGTTGGGTGACACAAGCAGTTAGCGGTGCTGGTTTTTATTTTGCACCTGACCCTTCTAGTCAAATTATTTGTTCCATTGGTGGCAATATTGCTGAAAATTCTGGAGGAGTCCATTGTTTAAAATATGGTGTGACAACAAATCATGTTTTAGGTTTAAAACTTGTGCTTCCAGATGGGGAAATAGTTGATGTTGGTGGACAAATTCCCGAAACACCAGGTTATGATTTAACAGGTGTATTTGTCGGTTCAGAAGGAACATTAGGAATTGCCACAGAAATCACTTTAAAAATTCTCAAAAGTGCCGAATCAATTTGTGTATTACTCGCAGACTTTACCAGCGTAGATGCCGCCGCTGCCACCGTTTCTGATATTATCAGCGCGGGGATTATTCCCGGTGGCATGGAAATGATGGATAATATTAGTATTAATGCTGTAGAAGATGTTGTTGCCACTAATTGTTATCCCCGTGATGCCACAGCGATTTTATTAGTAGAAATTGATGGTTTAGAAGTAGAAGTTTCTGCAAATAAACAGCGAGTTACAGAAATTTGTCGCCAAAATGGGGCGCGAAATGTCACCAGCGCTAGTGACCCAGAAACTAGATTAAAATTATGGAAAGGCAGAAAAGCAGCTTTCGCCGCAGCGGGACATATTAGCCCTGATTATTATGTACAAGATGGGGTAATTCCTCGGACTCAATTACCTTATGTCCTCCAAGAAATTGAGAGATTAAGCCATGAATATGGTTATCCTATTGCTAATGTTTTTCATGCTGGAGATGGGAATTTACACCCATTAATTTTATTTGATAACTCCATTCATGGAGAATTAGAAAAAGTCGAAGAATTGGGAGGAGAAATTCTCCGACTATGCGTAAGAGTAGGTGGGAGTATTTCCGGTGAACATGGTATTGGTGCTGATAAGAAATGCTATATGCCAGATATGTTTAGCGAAGCTGATTTAGAGAGTATGCAATGGGTAAGACAGGTATTTAATCCCCAAGGTTTAGCAAATCCCGGCAAGATTTTCCCCACACCGCGTACTTGTGGAGAAGCAGCGAAAGCCTCCATTCAACAATTCTCCGGTGTAGAAAGATTCTAAGTAGGGTGAGGGTTCACCGCCCAGAAGTCAGGAAAGGGAATGAGAAAGAAATCTCTCTATTTCTCCTCCCTCTGTGTCCTCTGTGCCTCTGTGGTTCGTTTTTTTCATTTATTGCTTAGAAGTACCTTAGTTAGGGCTTGCTGAAAATATCCTCAACGGGGGAGGAGAAGCAGTTTTGCCATCTTCAAAAAATCTTTAGAATTCTTCACATATCACTTATAATTCTTAAAGGCACATAAATATTGTGTCTTTTTTACTGCTTTATCAAAAAACATTCATATCTTTATCTAATCCCCACAATAAAATTAGATTTTGTAGTTATATGGATATTAGCAATCTCGATTTAGTTAACAAATGAATTCTGTATTTCAGCGAGTTTTTGGATATTTTTTATGTTTGGGATTTGTCATCAGTTTAACAATATTTCCCATTTTTGCAAATCCTGGTTATACTCAAAATTCAAATTCTTTACCTGTAACTACAGAAATTCGTGGTGTTTGGCTGACTAATGTTGCCAGTGGTGTCTTTTATATCCCGTGGGGAATTGAAAGGGCAATACATCAATTAGCAGCACTCAATTTTAATACTATTTATCCCGTAGTTTGGAATCGAGGTTACACCTTTTATAAAAGTCCTTTAGCCAAAAAAATCACAGGTGCAGATAGTCAACCTTTGCTGAATTTTATTCATAATAAAAATGATTTTTTAGCCAAGGTAGTCAAATTGGCTAGAAGTAAAGATTTGACAATAATTCCTTGGTTTGAATATGGGTTAATGACTCCTCCAGATTCTGCGTTAGCTAAACTACATCCAGACTGGTTAACTATTGGAAAAAAGGGTGTAGAATCCATATCTGAAAACTTACTAGAAGATATGATTAATGGGGTTTATAAACAAGCTTGGCTAAATCCTCTACATCCTCAAGTTCAGAACTTTATTCGCGGCTTAATTTTAGAAGTTGTCAAAAATTATAATGTAGATGGTATTCAAATTGATGATCATTTTGGAATGCCTGTGCAGTTTGGTTATGATGCTTTTACGGTAAAACTTTATCAAAAAGAACATCGAGGGAAAAAACCACCAAGTAATCCTTTTGATTCAGAATGGATGCGCTGGAGGGCTAATAAAATTACTGCATTTATGGACAGTATTTCTAAATCTGTAAAAGCAATTAAACCCTATGCTAAAATATCTCTTTCTCCAAACTCACAATATTTTGCTTATAAATACTATTTACAAGATTGGGAAAATTGGGTAAAACAAGATCTAATAGATGAGTTGATTTTACAGGTATACAGAAGTGAAAAAACCTCTTTCATCACAGAAATGTCCAAACCATCAATAAAATCGGCTATGAAGAAAATTCCTGTAGCTATTGGTATCTCAACCGGAAATTTATTAAAGCCTGTAGAGATTGATCAAGTGAAGGAACAAATAAAAATAGTCCGCAATCAAAAACTTGCTGGTTTCTCTTTTTTCTATTGGGAAAGTTTATGGGGTTATATTGCTCCCGAATCACCTTATCAACGTCGTCGAGCTTTTCTCCAGATGTTTGATACTCAAGCTGTAAGACCATTAAAATTTAAGAAAGTATAATGCAATTATCACCTGTTAAATCTAATTCTAGAATTTTAATTTTTACATTGAAATGGGTTGTTGCTACTTTTCTGGGATTTTTATTGAGTTTATTAATGATTGAAATTAGTGAAGAACCAGATATGAGTGTTTTAGAAGCTGCTATCGGGAGTTTAACAATTTCTATCCCCCAAAGTTATCTGCTCAGACAATCTATTTCTCCTGGAAAATGGGTACTATCTACTCTTTTTCCTTGGGTAATTATTGCTGCAATTGGTGTTGGTGTTTTGGGTTGGACTGTAACTACTTCTGCGTTTCTAGCCACGCGAATTTTTCTAGGCATTATTATTGGTGGTATTGGTGGTTTATTAATTGGTGTATGCCAATGGTTGTTAGCTATTCCCCCATCACTTCCTCTAGCATGGAAATGGGTATTTGTCAATATTATAAGTTGGATGATATCTATACCCATTGGTTCAACTGTTGGCTTATTTTTGCATAGAATTACTAATTTATTTTTAGGGGAAGTGGTGGGATTGGCTGTTACTTGGTTATTGGTGGCAACATTAACGGGAGCCTCTGCGGTGAGAATTATTAAAGATTTATCATAGGGCTTGCTGAAAAATTCATCAATGCGGGTATCTCCAGGGTAACTTCTAAGTTGATGTTCGGAGGCTAACCTATATAATTAGTTTTGGTTTGTAATTTTAAATTGTCATGACTCTACCTAACTGGATTACTTTTTCTCGACTACTGGGAATACCTTTTTTACTTTACGGCTTATATAATCCCACCAATGAAGCCAAATGGATATGTTTAACTATATTTTTAGTTGCAGCCCTAACTGATTGGTTAGATGGATATTTAGCCAGAAAACTGAACCAAATTAGCGAGTTAGGTAAATTTCTTGATCCTTTGGTAGATAAATTATTGGTACTTGCACCATTATTAGTATTGGTAGAATTAGGAAAAATTCCAGCTTGGGCAGTGTTCATAATTTTAGCACGGGAATTAGCGATCGCTGGTTGGCGAGTTAATCAAACCACCATCACTGGTGCAAATATTTGGGGTAAACTGAAAACAGTGAGTCAAATTATTGCCATATCTTTACTAATTGCTCCCTTATCACCAACTTGGCAAATTCCAGTTTTAATTTCTTTTTGGATATCTGTAATATTGACAATTATTTCAGGAGTTATTTATCTAATTCCTCGAAAAATTAGTGAGTAAAATCAAAATAGAGCTATTTTACCCGGATGTTGCCGGACTACAAAGGCATTTGAATATTCATGGAGATAATTTGAGCTTTACACTTACCGGATTCTAAAACAAGAAATGGCAATAAAAAACCCTGGCGAAACTGACCAGGGTTAATTAGGAGAAAATTTGAATGACGATTAGATACAAATACCGAAGCTGGAAATTTTAGCTAACCCCCAAAGTAATTAGAACTATAGAAGTTAAAAATAATATTGCTGCTACACCTTGAAAAGCATAGTTGCTTTGTTGCGCTTTTGTAGGAAATTCTGCATAGTAAAGTTTGGGTTCTTTGGCGTAGTTGTTAAGAATGCCTTTTTCATCAGTTGTGGTATACATAATGTTTTTTCTTGGGTTTGTTACTTTATGTAAATTAATATAACAATTTTGTTACGAAGTGTCAATAGAACTTGACAAAAAAATAATTGATGCTAAAAATGGGTGCTGCTGATCATCGAAGAAAAAATCTCGGTGACAGCAGCCATAAAAAAACCACCTGCGCGGGTTTCCAGTGGAAAATTAGCGGAGGTGGGTGGAGCTTAATTTGACTCTCTCAGGGCTAAAGCCGCTGAAATTCTTTAATCTAAGACATGACTCGCTTAGACAAGATTTCTCCAAACTGAATGGAGGTCTTATCTCCTAAAGTGTTGTTCCATGCCGATGTTTTGTATTCAACAGAACGACAATCTTTTGGAAACTGAGGAAAGCTCTTCTTACCGGAAATCCCTTTCTTACAGTTCTCATAAAATCTGGTGATAGAAGACCATGCTCGTTCTGCGCTGGCTTGTCTAGCCACCTGTTACCTCCCTTCACTAGAAGACTTATTCAGTAACCCCTAACTAAAAAGCGATTAAGCAGTTCACAAACAAATTGTAAACTGCTATCAAAATAGGATTATGTTTTTTTAAATGGGCAGTACCAGACTCGAACTGATGACATCCTGCTTGTAAGGCAGGCGCTCTACCAACTGAGCTAACCGCCCGTTTGTTTCACCTAATCAGTATAGCATAGCCTTTGAAAATTTTGCAAGTCTTTTGAGAAAATTTTTCTGCTGGATGGAAAAGGCTGATGGGAACTGGATTGAGCTATACTAACCAAGATTTCACTGTTAATTTTATATTTTTAATTTTCCTAAGATGCCCTCTGGTCAAACGCACGATCGCATTACTATTTGGTCTATGCCTGTGGTGGCGGGTCTAACGCTGGGTTGCACTCACAGCAGTAATATGACTTTGTTGGTGGCGGGTGGGTTTATGTTTGGGGGACTGATGTTTGGTCCCGATTTAGATATTTACTCCCGTCAATTCCAGCGGTGGGGGTGGCTGCGGTGGATTTGGCTACCTTATCAAAAAAGTCTGCGACATCGCTCTTTTTTATCTCACGGTCCGATTATTGGCACAACTTTACGGGTGGTGTATCTGACGACTTTTTTGGCGTTGGTGGCGATTGTGGTTGTGATGATTTTCACCAAGTTGGGAAATGTGGCTTGGAACTGGGGGGAACTGTGGGGGACTGTGGGGAAGACTATCTATATGTATTATGGAGAATTTTTTGCCCTCTTTGTCGGCTGTGAACTCGGTGCAATGAGCCATTCTTGCAGTGATTGGACTGTTTCTGGTTATAAGCGCTTTCAAAAACAGGGTATTCAAGGTTTACTCCCTCGTGGCAAAATTAAGAAACGTAAAGTTAGCCCCAGTCGCCGCAGTGCGAAGAAGCGGTAAAAAGATGAAAACTAATCAGACTTTAGAGGGTATTCCTCAAAAGTTAATACGTCCTCATCCTCATGTATTTGCGTGAGACAAATTAATATTTAGAACATTTAATCGGCTCTTTCAAATCTACATAAACTTATAGAATAATTATTAAACTCAGATAAACGCGGGTAAATAAATTTGAGGATTTTTGTGAGAAGAATGTATGATGACAACTAAACCCAGAGTTGAAGATAGTTTTGGGATTACATTAGCGCCATTGTCTGTGGAAGAAATCTACAGTCAAGCAGATAATCCTGCTAATGGTGCTGTGGTGCTGATGAGTGGTATGGTTCGTAATCAAACCGATGGTAAGTCTGTGTTAGCTTTGGAATATCAGGTTTACGAACCGATGGCTTTACAGGTATTTTATCAAATTGCTGATGATATTCGCCATCAATGGCCTGATGTGAGTCGGGTGGTAATATATCATCGCATTGGCAGATTATTAGTTGGGGAAATTAGTGTGGTTGTGGCTATCGGTTGTCCCCATCGTGGTGAGGCTTTTGCCGCTTGTGAGTATGCTATTGATACACTCAAACATAATGCACCAATTTGGAAAAAGGAACACTACAGGGTACTAGGTGAAGATGGTTCTCTAATCGCAAAGTCCAGTTGGATATCTATTAAAAACTGTAATCATTAAGGAAGGTCAGCTGCATTTTTGCCGATATACAATCCTGGAGGAGAGATATTTGATACAAGGAAGTATTTTAGAAAAAATTGACTGCGGAAAATTGTCTTTGTAAAACTCTAATTTTTCATGATTGAAGTAGGTTAATATAACGAGTTGTGGTTCAAGTGAAGATTTTATTAGCTTTTACGATAAGATTTATGTGAAGAAATCACAGAAAACTGCTTTAAGTACCTTACAATTATGCTTGTAGACTTCACTGTTGAAAACTACCGTTCCATTAAAGAACCTGTAACCCTCAGTGCTGTTGCTCAAAAACAAAGCGCTCGCAAAACAAGCGCAACCAGCAAACGCAAAGGGATAAAATCAGATCATGAAATTGCACCTGGGTATCATGTTGAAGGTTGGGATATGGAAATTTTACCTGTTTTAGCGATTTTTGGAGCTAATGCGTCAGGTAAAAGTAATGTAATTCAAGCTTTAGATTATTTATTCCTAATCATGGCTCATAGTACACAGGAATCTGCAAGCCTTCAGAGACTTTTTAAATCTGCAAAATTAGATCCTTTTAAATTAGATAATATCTCTGATAAACAACCGACAAAATTTGAATTAAGAACTATATTTAATAATAATATTTATACTTATTCATTAGAAATTAATCAACATCATGTGATTTCAGAAAGCTTGAATTATGCTTTAAATACGACGAAAAGAACTCGGCGGTTATTTCATCGGCAATGGGATGAATATACGAAGAAATTTATTTGGAAAACTGGTGATGATTTTGCTGGTCCACATAATCAACTTCAGCAGAGTATTAGAGAAAATGAGTTATTTATTAGTACATTAATAAAATTACAAATTGACAAAATAACATTTTTTGTAAATTGGATAATGACTCATTTAATAGGTATTCATTTAGGTGATGAAGACTTAGATTTATTCCGGCTTACGTCATCTTTAGATATTGATGATTACTTATTTAATTACATTCTCAAAGATGTCGTTAAATTTGTACAGAAATTTGACACTGGTATTTCTAGAATTGAGATAAAAAAGAATCCAGAAGATATTTTTGGCTATAGTATATATGCTGTACATAATAATCATAATGGGAATGAAGTCCACTGGTCTTTTGATGAAGAATCTCTTGGAACTCAACGCATATTTAACTTGGCATTTCGGTTAGTATTAGTTCTGAACACAGGGCAATTAGCAGTTATAGATGAATTAGGTACTAATATTCACCCTAATATTGTAAAATATATTATCAAAATGTTCCAAAACCCCAAAACAAATCCTAAAAATGCTCAACTTATTTTCACAAGCCATGATAATACATTACAAAGAAATAACTTATTACGACGTGATCAAATATGGTTCACACAAAAACGCCCTGACCATAGTACAGAATTATATCCCTTAACTGATTTCCATGTCCGCAATGATTTAGCAATTGATAAAGCTTATTTAGATGGACGCTTTGGTGCTGTTCCATTTTTACCATCTGAGGAAGAAATGATATTACAGGGTGATGAGGAATGTCAAGAAAGTTAGAACGTCGTCAACCTAGCAGGACAATTACTCAAAAAATATTAATTGCTTGTGAAGGAAGTAAAACAGAACCAATTTATTTCAATAGCATTCGCAATGAATTACGTTCACCAACTTTAGAAATTATTGTATTGCGTAATCAAGGGAAAACTGACCCAGGTAACATTATTGAAATACTCATTGAAAAACGACAGCAAATGAAAGATGAGAAAAGATGGACTACAAATGATGCTGCTTGGGCTGTTTTTGATGGAGATGAACATATTGAAAAAAGTCGTACAAGTTGGGAAAATGCGATTAATAAAGCTAATAGTCAAAAGATTAATTTAGCTATTACAAATCCCTGTTTTGAACTTTGGTATTTAATTCATTTTCAAGATCATTTATCTCAAATTAATCGAGATAAATTAGTTAAATTATTAGATAAACATATACCTGACTATGATAAATCAATGTGTTTATATCCAAAACCATTAAAAGAACTTACTAATCAAGCTATTCAACGGGCTGAAAAAATAGCCAAGCAGATAGAACGTAATCAATTATATGAATATTCAAATCCTTGTTGTAGTGGTTTATCGAAACTAATTATTAGTTTATTAGGTTTAATTTCATAAAATTTGTAAAGTCAACAATTATTTAGTTTGATCAAATTTAATCACTAAAGAAATGGCAATACTCACCATCAAAATTAATGCCATACTCAATGCTGAACCAAAACCCCAATTTTGACTAGCACCAAGAAACTGATTATAAACTAACCGCGCAGCAGTCATACTTGACGCACCACCCAGTAATTCTGGGTCTATAAAATCCCCTAACCCAGTAATAAAAACTAGCAGCGAACCAGCAGTGATTCCTGGTAAAACTTGAGGTACAGTTACTTTCCAAAAGGTTTGCATGGGATTTGCACCCAAATCAGCAGCAGCTTCTAACAATTGTTTATCTAACTTTTCTAAGGAAGCATATAAAATTAATACCATGTAGGGTAACAGGCTATAACTCATACCAATTAATACCGCTGAGTTACTGTTCAAAATATGGATAGCGGGTAAACCAAAACTGGCTAATATACTATTTAATAATCCGGTGGGACGTAAAATTGTAATCCATGCGTAAGAACGCAATAAGGAAGAAGTCCACAAAGGCAAAACAAAGGCTAATAACAACAAATTTTGCCACCGCTTTGGTGCCATCAAAGCAATCCAATAAGCAACTGGAAAGCCTAAAATTAAGGTGATAATAGTAGTGCTAAATGCTAGAAAAAGTGAATTAATGATGACTTTTAAATAAAGCGGTTCAAAAATGCGAATATAGTTACCTAATCCACTAGGATTTACTAAATCACCTGGTCGAATATCTGGGACTAAACTTAATTCAAAAATTATTAATGTTGGCAAAACTAGCAACATTAATAACCAAATGCCAGATGGTGCTAGTAATCCCCAGGTTGGTAGCCAATTTTTCCAATCAGGTTGTGATTTATTTATTTTGTTCAGGTTGCTAGAAGATTCCATTTGCAAATTAGTGATTATATAGCGGTATGCACTTGAATGAGATATTAATATTTACGGTAGAAGCGATACGGCAAAATAGTTTACTCCTTCTTTCTTATTCTTTTTTCTGACTCCTGACTCCTAATTTTCAAGTTAGTAATTGAGTCCAATAGCGTTCATAAGTTTCTTCAAATGTTCCTAAAGGTTTCAGCCGTTCGCACTTAGCTAAAAGTGATTCAGGGGGAAATAAATTAGTGTTTTTTTGAATTGCTTTTGGTAATTGTTCAAATGCTGCCTGATTAGGAGTAGAAATATATAAACGTTCGGAAATTTTTGCTGCTACTTCTGGTCGCAAAATTAAGTTAATCCAGGCGTAAGCACCAGCTATATTCGGATTAGATTTGGGAATGACGATGGTATCTGTCCATAATGAAGAACCACTGCGAGGAATTACAAATTTGAGTTTGGGATTTTCCTTGCAAATTTTGACGGCATCTGAAGAATAACACATAGCGATCGCTAAATCTCCCGCCAGAATCTTATTTTGCCAAGCGTCTGTATCAAAAGCGGCGATCGCAGGTTTTAATATCTGCAATTTCTGATATGCTTGTTTAACCTCATCTTCATTTTGGGAATTATAGGAATAACCCAACATCCGCAAGGTTGCACCCATTACCTCTCGCACATCATTGAGTAAGGTAAACCGTTTATTGAGTTGATCTTGATTTTGCCAAAGATACTCCCAATCTTCCGGGACATTTACCAATTGTTCTGAGTTGTATAATAAACCTGTTGTTCCCCAATTAAAAGGAAGACTATAACGATTATTTGGGTCATAAATAGGATTAGTAAATTGGGGAAATAAATTATCTAAGCCAATTAAACGGTTATGATCTATTTCTATTAATAACCCCTTTTCCGCCATCTTCTGTACCATATAGTCAGATGGGTAAATGATGCTATAAGTCCCACCACCTCCAGCTTGCAACTTAGCTAACATGACATCGTTGGATTCATATACATCTGCTATTACTTTCATCCCTGTTTGGGTCGTGAAGGTAGTTAGTAATTCTTTATCCGTATATTGAGTCCAGGTATAAATATATAGTTTGTCACTTTGATTAGAGCTAACATAGTTTGACCCCACATTAGCTAGTCGCCAACCACAACTACCTAAAGATAAGGTAGAAAATGCCGCCATTTTTTTGAGAAAATTACGTCTGTTAGTCATTTAATTTACATCTTGACTAATAGCTAAACAGTCAGATTTTTCCCACCAAGCATAAATGGGTATATTCCTATCTGGTAAACTACCATAAGTATTAGGTTGTAAAACATTGAGGTTCACACCATTGATTAATTCCACAACATAATTAACATGAGTCCCTAAATACATGACATTAATTAGCCGTCCCTCAAAACAGTTTGTGGGTATATTAGTGGGATAAAGGGAAAGTTGAATTTTTTCAGGACGGACACTAACAACAACACTTTGAGCTATTTCTAGAGGAGTTTGTTCGTGACGACCAACAATCATGGTTAATCCGGTTTTAGTAGAAATTTTCACAGATTCTACATCCACTTCCACAATTTCACCGCTAAATAGATTAGTATCACCAATAAAGTCAGCCACAAAAGGCGTTTGCGGACGTTCGTAAATTTGACTAGGAGTACCAATTTGTTCTATTTTGCCTTGATTCATCACCGCAATGCGATCGGATAAACACAATGCTTCTTCCTGATCATGTGTCACCATCACAAAAGTTAACCCTAAATCCTTGTGAAGATTGGATAACTCAACCTGCATCTCCTGGCGAAGTTTTAAGTCTAATGCTCCCAAAGGTTCATCGAGGAGAATCACTGCGGGACGATTTACCAAAGCTCTTGCTAAGGCTACCCGCTGTTGTTGACCACCGGAGAGTTGACTAGGAACACGCGATCGCAAACTTTCCATTTTTACTAGTTTTAAAGCATCCGTGACGCGACTAGCAATTTCCGATTTGGATATTTTTTTTAATCGCAATCCAAAAGCAATATTTTCCCACACATTTAAGTGATTAAATAAAGCATAACTTTGAAATACAGTATTCACCGGTCGCCGATAAGGAGGAACATCAGTCATTAACTGACCTTGAATCAGTAACTTACCAGCATCCACCCTTTCAAATCCAGCAATCAAGCGGAGCGTAGTTGTCTTTCCACAACCAGAAGGACCTAAAATGCTAAAGAACTCTCCCCGTCTAATATCCAAATCCACTCCGTGTACTGCGGGTTCTTGGTTGAAAAACTTGAATACATTACGCAATTCAACATCAAGTGGCTGTAATGGTTTTAAACTTCTTTGATTCTGCATCGCAGTTTGAGCCATAATCTTCAGTAGAATACCCTGATATTTAATCTTGTCAGTTGTCCGTTGTCCGTTGTTACCTGTAACCTGTAACCTGTTCCCTGTAACCTGTCACCTATTTATCCCAAAAAATTATTTTGGTCTATGACTATTTTACCATCATTACTTAGTATAACAAAAAATACACGCACAGTTGGACGTGGTGTCCAGTCCACATTTGTAATTTTATTCACATTATTAATGTTATCTGGAATCGGCGCTAGATTAATATATTTACAAATTATCGAAGGAAAAAAACACCGCATCCGAGCAGAATCTAACCGCATTCGGATTATTCCCAAACAACCAGAAAGAGGTAATATTTTTGATAGGAATGGTAAATTATTAGCCAGCACCCGTTATCCCCGCTCTGTATATTTGTGGCCAATGGCACATACCAAACCATCCTGGTCGGTAGTTGGTCCACGTTTAGCAAAAATTCTCGATACTCCCCAAACAGATATTGAGACAATACTTGAACAATCTGCTGTCAATCCCTCATCACTAATTCGCATTGCTCGAAATTTAAACGAGGCACAGGTAACAGGATTAAAAGAGTATGAAAATGAACTACCAGGAGTGAAAATAAATACGGAAGCTGTGCGTTATTACCCCCATGGTCAAGAGTTGGCTCACATACTGGGATATACCCGTGAAATTACTGCTGAACAGTTAGAGAAAAAGAAAGCAGATGGCTACCGATTGGGAGATGTTATGGGTCAAATGGGAGTAGAAAAAGCTTATGAAAAATTGTTAAGAGGTGAATGGGGTGGTCAGCAGGTAGAAGTAGATGGTAGTGGTAGACCATTACGAGTATTAGGAAGCAAGCAGGCAAAAGCTGGTAATGATTTGCACTTAACCATAGATTTAGATATGCAAATAGCCGCAGAAAAAGCTTTAGGTAAACGCAATGGCGCAATAGTCGCAATTAACCCGAAGAATGGGTCTATCTTAGCAATGGTGTCTCATCCTACTTTTGACCCCAATATATTTTCTAAACAAAAACTTTCTCAAAAAGACTGGGAAACCGTTCAAGGTTCTGGTCATCCTTTAGTTAATCGGGCCATAAGTGCCTTTCCTCCCGCCAGTACATTTAAAATTGTCACCACAACCGCTGCACTAGAATCAGGTAAATTTTCTCCTGATACAGTATTACAAACCTATGGTTCTTTAACTATTGGTGGAACTAGATTTGGCGAATGGAATCACGCTGGTTTTGGTCCTTTGGGTTTTGTAGGGGCTATGCAGTGGAGTAGCGATACTTTCTTTTATCAAATTGCCAAGAAAGTTGGTGGACCAACATTGATTGAATGGACTCGTAAATATGGTTTCGGTCAAAGAACCGGGTTTGAATTTACAACAGAAGAATCTAAAGGTTTAGTTCCTGATGACAATTGGAAACAGAAAGCCTGGAAGATACCTTGGAGTGTCGGTGACACTGTGAATATGTCCATTGGCCAAGGTGCTTTACAAGCTACACCTTTACAAACCGCTGTGATGTTTGCTGTACCTGCTAATGGTGGTTATCGAGTTCAGCCCCATTTATTGAAGGATAATGAAGAAGCTAAAAGCTGGAGAGAATCATTAAATCTTAAACCCACCACCCTCAAAGTTCTCCGTGAAGGACTGCGGAAGGTAATTAGTGAAGGTACGGGTAAGGTATTAAATGTCCCCAATCTTCCGCCAGTGGCTGGCAAAAGTGGTACTGCTGAAGCTTGGAGAGAAGGAGTTAAAGAAAATCACGCTTGGTTTGGCGCTTATGCACCAGCGGATAAGCCAGAAATTTTAGTGGTAGCCTTTGCTGAACATTCCGGTGGTGGTGGTGGTAGTGTTGCTGCACCCATGATTTTAGAAATTATGGAAAAACATTTTGCTCGAAAATAGGTAATGGGTAATGGGTAAGAATAATTCTTTCCCCCCACTCCCTACCCCCTGCTTCCTGCTGGCCATAAAAAAAAGACCCTGAAATGATCTCCAGGGTACTTACACGTTTTTCAGGCATTAATAAGTTTAAGATTACTCAGCCTCAAGAAATATTGCTACTACCTAAAGTAGAGTTAATGGAAATATTTTGGCTTGAGGGTGAATCAGAAGGCATCATTGGTGACAAGTTAGTTAAGGCTGTATGCCTACCGGATTAATAAATATAGTTGGTTAAAATTAATCAAATTATATGAAGGTAATTTACTTTTTTTTAAAAGTATTAGTATATTAATCTATAAAAACTATGATGGTCAAGTTGTTAATTGTTTAGCTGAAAATACTTTACATATAACCAATCAAATGCAGTCTTATTTTCAAGAGACATTTCACCACCTATCACCCCAAGAACAACAAATAGTATTAGAACTAAGTAAATTTGACAACCCTATTTCCAGAGAAGAATTAAGACAAAGTTTAAATTTATCCTCAGTTGATTTTAATAATGGGTTACAATCCTTACAACAACGGTATTTAATCACGAAAATCAAAGAAGATAAAATTCTGTTTAAATTATCTCCAGTTTTTCAAGAATATGTGAGAACTTGTTGTTAATACGAAAATGTTAGCATCATAGGGAGAGCGATCGCGTAACTGTAATGGCACAACAACTCAATAAAACGGGGGCAAAAATCAGCGAATTACCCGACGGGATGGAAATCACCGACGCTACTCCCTTAGTTGGTACGGAAGTAGATAACAAAAAAATTCCCCTTATTTGTATGAAACTAAGGGGTATAAATTGCAGTATTTCCCAAATTTAGTCCCCTATACCCCATTGACCAAGGCAAAAATCGTGCTATGATCATCGGCGGTACTAGCCCATTACCGCAAGGCGGAAGTCAAAAGTCAAAGGTCAAAATGAAGACAGTATAGGCTTTTGGAGGATTTAGAATGGTTGGTTTATTTACGCCGTTTTGTACTAGTTATCAAAATCGGATAGTACCTTTAGTAGTAGCCATGCTGTTTTTCAGGTTCTGGTTGAACTATTGTAAAATTAGATACATCATGCAAGTAACGACTGGCTTCCTCTTCTAAGCGATGAATCCAATATGGTTCGATGATGTTACTATGTCGAAGTGCGGCTAGGTATCCATCCAAATACATCCGCATATCATCCATACGATAACCGCGATTCCATAATTCGACGAAGGCGTCGGTAAGTCTTTGGTAGTAGCGGATGGTTTGTGTGTCTTGGAGCATAACTGCTGTATTAATCTCTTTGCGATGAGAATTGTAGATGATGATTCACGCTTAATGAAATATCACTTCCCTCTCCTGTATTAACTCACAAGTTAATATTTTCACCTTGGGTGAGACCCCCCAGCAGCTAAAAACTTAATTAGATCCTACGCCAAAAAGTTGGAAATATGCTGATTTTGTAAGGTATTTTTACGATTTTTTGTCAAAAGTTAAATATGATAGCTGGACTTTAGCTATCTATTTGTAACCACAGAGGGTAATGGATTCTTGTCCAATTTTTTAGACGTTGTTTACTGGGAATACAAATCTAGCTATGATTGCATAAATCTGTAAAATCAAGTTTTAGAATTTGTTGGCTGTTTCCGGGATCAATGACCAACTGTCTCTACCTTCGGTTGTCATCGGGTGTGATTTTTGTGCTACTCCCTTTGGTGAATGATTGTTGTATTGAGTTTACCATATCTCTCAAGGAGTAGGACAGATTGCTAAAAATAAACTTTAATGATATGGGGTAGAAGTCGGGAGTCACCGAGTCACCGAGTCACCGAGTCAGGAGGAATAAAAAGAAGAAGAGAAGAAGAGAAGAAGAAAGTAAAGACAGAAAGACGGAAGAAAGAAGAGTGAAAGTAATAGGGTTGTATGGCTTTTTGAAGTAAATTTTGTAGCTGATTCTAGTTCATACCGCTATAAGCGATGGGAAAGTAATTTTATTTACCTATTGCCGTTGTTAAATGGATATAATGTAAACGTAATAAAAATTTAATAAAGCTACTAGTTTGGCTGTAAATAAAGTAAAAAATAAATTTTCTGCAAGGTTTTTGGGGAAAATGTGAAGAATATGTCTATTGAAGTAACAAAAACTACAAAACCTTAATCATGGGATTGTTAATTTGAGATTCATCAACGCTAAGGGGTCTTGCCACTGTGGGTTCGGTTTGTATAGAAATTGTTGAGGGGAATCCCCATCTGAGGTCGTTGTTGGGTTGGCACTTGCAACAACTAGAATACCGAGTTCATCAAGCTGCCAGTATTTATCAAGCAAAAGAAGTGTTTATCAGCCATCAACCCACTCTAGTCATTCTAGATGCGGATTTATCAGATGGTGATGGGGTCGAGTTTTGCCGCTGGTTACATCGTCAACAGCAGCCTTTGATTCTCATGTTATCTGCCCGTACGAATGAAGCCGATATTGTGACGGGATTAAAAGCGGGGGCGGATGATTATTTAAGCAAACCTTTTGGAATGCAAGAATTTTTGGCTAGGGTTGAGGCAATTATTCGCCGTAACCGGACACCTACTGCACCAGCTTATTTAGATTATGGCAGTTTGCAAATTGATTTAGTTCAGCGTCGGGTGCGGTTTCAAGGGGAGTTTATTGACTTAACGCCCCAGGAGTTCAGTTTATTATACGTTTTAGCACAAGCTGGAGGAGTGCCTTTAAGTAGATCGGAATTATTACGTCGTGCTTGGCCTGATGCTATTGATAATCCCCGCACCATTGATACTCATGTTTTATCGTTGCGGAAGAAGGTGGAACTTGATCCACGTCAACCCAGTTTAATTCAAACTATCCGCAATGTGGGATACAGATTTAACATGGAAATTTTGAATGTTAATGTTCCGCAAACACAAACAAAATTACCAAGAGAAAGATTTACTAATCAAATTCCTGTACTAACTACTCAAAGTTTATGAAACAGGGAAAGGGGAACAGGGAACAGGGAACGGACAGAGGCAAGAGGCAAGAGGCAAGAGGAACTGGGGTTAATTAGCAGTTGATTAAGTCCATTCTGCCAGTGCTTGAGTTTCGGCTTGGATTAAGCTGGTGGCTAAGTTACTCCAATCTATGTCAGCAGCAGGTTGATTGACTACTAATTGACCTTGTTGAAGATGTAAGAGGTGGGTACAAAATGCTTGAGCTAAATCTATTTGGCGATTTACCATCAAAATTGCCGAGGAAGGTGGTTGATTTAGGTGTGTGAGTATGTCCATTAAGTGAGTGGATGTGGGAGTGTCTAAGGCTGATGTAGGCTCATCTAGGAGTAAAATCCGGGGTTCGGTAACTAGGGCGCGAGCGATCGCAATTAACTGTCTTTGTCCAGCAGCAAGTTGCACCTCGGTTCGTCCTAACCATTGTTCAGGAATTTGCAGTTGTTCTTGCCAATAACTGACTTTTTCCTGAATCTTTTGCTTTGGTAGACCGCGCAGAACTAAAGGATAAGCCAAGGCTTCCCCAACTGTCATCCCCAATAACTGAGATTCTTGTTGGACAAGCATTACCTGTTGACGGAGTTGGATAACGGGAATTTGCCGATATTCCTGATTTTGAAGGTAAATTTTGCCGCTAGTGGGTTCATTTAGGCGATTAATGAGGCGTAATAAAGAAGTTTTCCCAGCACCGGATGTACCGACAATGGCTAGGCGATCGCCCGGTGATATCCTCAAGGAAATATCCTGTAAAATTGGGTATTGGTGTTGATGCTGTAACCGCCGATAAAAATTAACAGATTCTAGCCTCAGCATAGGGAATAAGTAGGTTGGTGTTAAAAATAGTCGTTGGGACAAGGCAGGGGGCAGGGAGCAGGGAAAAATTAATAATTATCCTGATATCATGGCGACTTGTGATTAAAAAGATACAAATTTTGCATACTTTAAAACCTATCCTCATCTTATTGAAAATAACTAATTACCAATACTGATATAGCAAGTACCAAGGCGGTTAGGATATCAATAAATGGTCAAGTTCTTGCTACCGAAGGGGTTTTCTCCTGACTCCTGACTCCTGCCATATCACAAGATTTGAGCAGAATCAAAAACCCTTGTCATAATAGATGGGAATGATATAACCCAATTAATTATCTGCTTATTTAAGACCGAAAAAACCCTATGTTAGCAGGAACAATTTTACAGAATGGAAAATATACCATCCTCCAGGAAATAGGGCGGGGCGGATTTGGTGTTACCTTCAAAGCTATGCACCACTATTTAAATCAAGAAGTGGTGATGAAAACTATCAACGAAAGGTTGCGGCAACATCCCGATTTTCCCAAATTTCAGCGCCAGTTTCAAGATGAAGCCAGGAGATTAGCCGCTTGTGTTCATCCTCATATTGTCCGAGTCAGCGACTTTTTTGAAGAAGACAGTTTACCTTACATGGTAATGGAATACATTCGCGGAGACACTTTAGGTGCAGCATTTGTTTTACCAGGAATACCCTTAGCAGAAGCCACAGCCATTCATTATATCCGCCAAATAGGCGCAGCCTTGCAGGTGGTGCATAATAACGGGTTACTGCACAGAGACATTAAACCAGATAATATTATCTTGCGTCAAGGAACTCAGGAAGTAGTGCTAATTGACTTTGGCATTGCAAGAGAATTTAATAATGGGGCAAAACAGACACATACGGGTTTAGTCAGCGAGGGATATGCACCCATTGAACAGTATTTAACCCAAGCACCACGCACAGCAGCTACAGATGTTTATGGTTTAGCCGCAACTTTGTATGCACTTTTGACGGCGCAAGTTCCCATACCTGCATTATTGCGCGATCGAGAACAAATGCCTTCTCCCCGTGAATTACAACCTCATCTGAGTGCGGCTGTTAATCAAGCAGTTAGCCGAGGAATGGCGGTAGAACCACAATTTCGCCCCACCACAGTAGCAGAATGGCTGCAACTTTTACCAGAAAATAGGCTGGCTGTCACATCACCAAGTTTACCGACTCAAGCAATCCCCACTATTAATTTATCGGATTTAAAATCAGAATCTTCACCTAAAAAACCTACTTTTCCTCCCCTGTCCACACCATCAAAAATCGCTAACATTGGCAAAAGAACAGGTATACCCAAGGGAGTTATTAGCATTAGTATTGCTTTGGTTGCAGCTACCGCAGGTTTTAGCACGATGCGGATATTATCAAAACCCAATTTACAATCAGCACCGAAACCATCTTTGGAACAAACTACTTCCGACTCTATTCCCCCTAAACCTGTTGTGGAAATATCACCATCATCTACAACTCAAAAAATTCAAAATTCCTCATTCAATCAATCTGTACCCTTACCTCGTGTGCGGAGAAAACGTCAAAATATTCGCGTTTCTCCAGAACCAATTCCTACTAGCGATTCTCAAGAAAAAATATCTGAGAACCACAACTCTCAACCCACACCAAATCCCGACAATACCACCAAGAAATCAACACCTGTTGTGACTTCCTCACCATCCTTAATGGATACCCTGCGCGATTCTAAAGAATCCCAAAAAGCTTCTCCACCTCCAGAAAATACCGCACCAGAACCTCGTCCCGTAGTGACTCCACCCCAGGAATCTCAACCAGAAAACCCTTCTGGTGTGGTAGTTCCCACTGTGGAAACCAACCAAAACCCAGCGGCGGAAATTCAGCAACAAAAGGAAGAAAAGCCGCAGTTATAACTTGAAGAAGGAGTCAGTAGCCAGGAGTCAGAATCAATCAGTCGGGGATTGGGACTCGCAAATGAATTGTTGCACCACAAAATCTACGATTTAGTGGTGGTCTTAAACCCGGTTATTTATTCTCCACTCGAACAGAATTCAGCAGTTCTGACTCCTGAATTCTGTTCGATAAATTCAACGGAGAGGGGGGGATTTGAACCCCCGTTGAGTTTCCCCAAAACGCATTTCGAGTGCGTCACCATCAACCACTCGGACACCTCTCCAAAATCAACTATGAAGTTTTGCTTCACTAGTAGCGCCTACCATTATAACACAATCTATGGAAAATTCCTGGATGTGTCTGAATTTAATCTTCCATAACGTGCTGTCATCAGAGGTTCGGGATGAGATTGATTATATAACCAAGCCCACATTTGATCACCAAAGGAAAAATGCCACCATTCTCTAGGATTGCGTTGAAATCCAGCTTTTAACATGATATCCCGTAAGAGTTGACGGTTAGCATCATATTCTTGATGACTATGAGTATAATATTCTGGATGGGAGCGATCGGACATTTCATCAATAGGTGAACCCATATCCACAACTTCCCCAAGATCATTGACCAGGGTAATATCCACCGCAGCCCCCGTACTGTGGGGAGGAGGGGTTTTCATATCCAAACTGGGTACAGCCCAAATTTCATAAACCGCCTTCCATACATCTTCCCGTTGCTGGGGTGATAATTCCTTTTCTGTCAAACCCCGTTCTCGTAACGCTTCCCCAAAGCTGTAATCTACCATAAATTGCTGTACAGCCAGAGGACGATAAGCATCAAATATTTGAATATACCAATTAGGACGTAATAATTGTAAATTATTTTGCGCCTGAATCAAATTTTCAACAACACTTTGGCGCAAATAATAAGGTGAATGCCCGCCATAATTAGCACCTAACTTTTGGTAAGGGTGAGGAGACTCCACCGCAAACAATTCTAGAGGAATCTTTACTAAAGGTTCACCACATTCAATAATGGGGATTTGGTAATAAGGTCGCATTTTAATTGCTAATTTTTAACTCTTTAGGACTTACGCATTGACAGGATCAACCAAATATGAGGTATGGGTTTTGGGCATTTTAACGTGATTTTTTGATTATTTTTGAGCGATAGCGAAGCGCTGCTGCAAGCAGTTCGCTATTGAACAGAAGTTAATCGCCTAAAGCCTGAAACGACGGATTTTCGCTCATTCACATCATGGTTAATTTGTATAGTGCGTAAGTCCTAAAGTATTATACAACTACCGGAATATTTTCTAAGATCCCCGACTTCTTTTATTTATTGTGTCCGCAAATTGTAAATTAATGTCAGAAGTCGGGGATCTTGCTATAGCTGAATACTTGCGTAGTTTCAATAAAGTATCCGTGTAATCCAATAATCCCTTAAATCCGTGTTCACTCTTCATGTTCACAACAAGACTTTTTATCCATCTCTGGAACAGGATCATAACCGCCTGGATGAAAAGGATGACAGCGTAAAATCCGCATAATAGCCATCCAACTACCCCGAAATACCCCAAACCGTTCAATAGCTTGAATCGCATACATGGAACAAGTCGGTTGAAAGCGACAAGTCGGGGGAAACAGGGGAGAAATAAATAAACGATAGCCCTTAATTAGCCAAATCAATAATATTTTCATATCCAAATCTCATAAAGTAGAATTAAAGTTAAAAATGGGTCTATTCTATCATTGTTTAATACATTCATCAGCTTGGAAACTCTTTCCCCATTGTCGCTGCCAATTGCCACCGCTGCGGCTTGGGTAGGATTAATTATCTGCATTGCTTGGGTAGTTAGTCATTTTACTGATAGCGAACCAGAAATCATTCGTAAAATCGTGCATATTGGCACAGGTAATGTGATTTTAATTGCTTGGTGGTTAGATATTTCTGCTTATGTGGGAATTATAGCGGCAGTTTTTGCAAGTATCATCACCTTATTATCTTATAAATTCTCCATTATTCCTAGTATTAATAACATTGAGCGTCATAGTTTGGGAACATTTTTCTATGCTGTGAGTATAGGTGTTTTAGTGGGTGTTTTCTGGCATTTACACCAACCCGAATATGCTGTTTTAGGAATTATGACTATGGCTTGGGGAGATGGATTAGCTGCTTTAATTGGGAAACGGTTTGGTAAACATAAATATATAGTTTTCGGTTCTCAAAAAAGCTGGGAAGGTTCTTTAACCGTGACTTTAATCAGTTATTTTATTTGTGCAACCCTTTTACTGGTTACCCAAGGTAACATTTGGCAAACCTGGATAGTTTCCTTAATTGTTGCCGCGATCGCTACAATTTTAGAAGCTTTTTCTTTTTTGGGAATAGATAATTTAACAGTTCCTATCGGTAGTGCTACCTGTGCCTATTTATTGAATCAGTTACTCTCGGGTTACTAATTAATTCCTGATCTAGCCAAATGATGTTTATGAAATTAGAGATATCTAAAAATATAGATATTTAATTTTCTGTTGGTTGTAGCCCTTGACAAAGCTATATATTCAGAGTTTTCTGGAAAAACAAAAAATAAATATTATGCAGAATTTTCCAGGTTTATTGAACTAGAATTTATCTTTATTAATAATACTATTTTAATAATTGCCACCTATTTTGTCTCTACTTTTAGAGGTAAATTTGCAAACTTTACTTTCTACCCGTAGGTTTATGAATTATTAGGCAGCAATGCTTATAGTTGAGTTGTTAGGTGATGAAACACCTAATTTCGTAAGTGAGGCTAATAATTGTGTTAAATCAAATGGACGCATCCGATTTGATTGTTGCTTTATCTGATCAGCAGCAAGAAATAGTAACTGGTGGGGCTGACTTTGAACTAGCTGCTAGTAACTATGCTAACAAGGGATCGCTCTTAATGGGATCAAGCGTCTCCGGTCCTCAAGGTAGCAGTGCTACTTCCGCAGGTAAGTCTAATACCATTCTGACTGCGGGACAAGATTTCTTAGGTTTAGGAGCAGAGCTTCCTGTGGGTGTTGGAGCTTTAGGTCCAGCAACACTACCAGGCGACGGCGGTGGTGCTGCACCTACACCTCAAGTTGCCACCCCATTGCCTCTACCTCCAATTGCAAATGCAACTGGAAGTCTAGGGATTCTTGCGTAAGTAGGGATAGTAAGCCGATAACAATACCTTAGCCATTTCTATGTAGGTTGGGTTGAGCCGAGCAAAACCCAACGCACTTGTTGGGTTTCAATGTTCCATGACCCAACCTACAAATCAAGGTTTTTTCCATTTGGCAAAGATATTGCTATAAATTTCCTAACTTTAAAGCAGGACTCAACTAGTACCGCAGAGTGGAATTGAAAATAAATAACTGGACATCAAAAAAGCAAATTACACCAGCTTTTTAGAGATTTTTAATAGTTAGTTATTTTCGCCGCTCTGCAATGCTAGTAAACAACTTTTTTAGACAAGAAAGGGGGTTACAGGAGATGAGAATAACTTGCTCAACGTAAGTGAGGACTTTGAGAAAGTTTGATTCTTTTCCCCCCATTTTCTCCACGCTTAATCCGCGCCGAAGATTTGAGAAAGGCAATTTCCATAACTAGGGCATAACTATCTCTACCCCCTTCACTAAATTATAACCGATCATCAAATTACTTTTCACAATGTGAATAGAGAAATTTAATTGTTTTTATTTCCGTCAACTTCTTACCTAAGATAGTTACTTTTGGGCTGGATGATAGTTGCTATCGTAGGTGAGACTATTTTAGTCCTAATAAAAGGTGTAATACCGTGAACTCCTTACAGGGTCAAGATAATAATTCTTGGTATAACTTCAATAATCCAACTACAGAAGATTTGCATATACTAGAAGCTAATGAGTTTCTCCCCCATATCGGTAAATGGATTTATATCGGTGGAGGGGTAATGATTAGTATGTTTGTAGTGGCTGTGAGTCTTACTTCTGTCCTCTATTACAACATCACAGTTAAAGTCCCTGCAACTATCCGACCCTTGGGAGAATTACGATTAGTTGAATCGGCAATAACGGGAACTGTTAAAAGAATTGTCGTTAAAGAAGATCAGCTAGTAAAAAAAGGAGAAATCATTGCTTATATTGATGACTCCCAATTGCAATCTCAAAAGAGACAACTGCAAAATACTATCGAGCAGAATCAATTACAACTTATTCAGATTGATGCTCAAATTAATCAAATCAATACTCAGATAATTTCTCAAGTTAACTTAAATAACCGCACCATTATTGCTGCACAGGCTGAATTAACTGGAACTGAACGCAACTATAAAGATCAACAAATTAAAGCTAGTACAGAAATGATGCAAGCTCAAATAGCGATAACTTTAGCAAAAGAGCAACTGGCGAGATTACAAAAAGAAAAGGTATTAATAGCCACTGTACAAGAAGCAGAAGCAGGTTTAAAGCTGGCTATATTACAGCGCGATCGCTTGCAAAATATAGTTACATCAGGAGCAATATCTCGCAATTTAATTGAGGAAAAAGAACAGGCTGTTAAATCGGCTCAAGCCAAATTAGAACAAGCCAAATCTACTACTAAGAATCTCCAAGAAGAAAAAGAACAAGCCGTTAAATTAGCCCAACTCAACTTACAAAAAGCCAAAATTGCCGTTAATCCCAGTAATGCAAATGTAACAGTAGCTTGGGAAAGAATTAACCAGGAAAAGTCTAAAGGTGAAGGTAATTTAGCTGCTTTAAAAAAAGAAAGAGAGCTATTACTTCAACAACGGTTAGAATTACAAAAACAACAAATTCGCACTCGTCAAGAATTACAACAACTAGAAAATGAGTTGAATAAAAGTGTGATTCGCTCCCCAACAAATGGCACACTCATGCAACTCAAGCTCCGCAACCCCGGACAGGTTGTACAACTCAGTGAGTCTCTTGCTCAAATTGCTCCTGTGGATGCTCCTTTAATCATTAAAGCTCACGTTTCGGCTAAAGATATTGACAAAGTAAAAACAGGTCAAGCAGTTCAAATGCAAGTTTCAGCTTGTCCCTATCCAGACTATGGAACTCTCAAAGGAATTGTGAAAACAGTTGCTCCTGATATTCTGGCTACTACACAAAATAACTCTATGATTAGCACACCCCAGGTAGCTAATTATGAAATCAATATTGAACCACAAAGTCTATTTTTAGGAAAAGGTAATCATTTATGTTATCTCAAATCTGGCATGGAAGGACGTGCTGATATTATTTCTCGTCAAGAAACTGTACTACAATTCATCCTCAGAAAAAGCAAATTAATCACCAACTCATAAATTAAATTGGAGACAGAATTAAGCGATAACTCAACCAAATACAACGTTAATAAAGCTAGATTTTTTTGCAGCAACCTCAATTTTTCTGAATAATTATGTTTAATATCTTCAAACCTCATCAAAGTTATCAGTGTGTTTTACAATTAAGTGAAGAAGACTGTGGAGCAGCTTGCTTAGTTTCTATTACTAAACACTATGGACGGTTTTTAAGTATGATTAAAAGTCGAGAAGCTGTTGGTACTGGACAATTAGGAACAACATTATTAGGGTTAAAAAGAGGTTCAGAAAATCTCGGTTTTAATGCTAGAGCCGTCAAAGCTTCTCCAGAAATTGTAGACAGAATTACAGAAATTACATTACCTGCAATTATCCATTGGCAAGGCTATCATTGGGTTGTTTTATATGGTAAAAAAGGAAAAAAATACGTTATTGCTGATCCGGCTGTTGGACTTCGTTATCTGACAAAAGAAGAATTAACCAATGCTTGGAATGGAGTCATGCTCTTATTAGAGCCAGATCCAGACCGCTTTTTTGAACAACCCCAAGAACAATCAAAAGGTGGGATCACGCGCTTTTTTCGCCGCCTTTTACCCTATCGTGGGTTGCTAACTCAGGTTTTAATGATCAATATTGTCCTGGGTTTACTAGCACTAGGAACTCCTGTTTTAATTCAATTATTAACAGATGATGTTCTCGTACGTGGAGATGTACAATTACTCACTGTTGTAGTTTCCGCTGTTGTTGTTATGAGTTTATTTGGTGGAGGATTGCAAGTATTTCAAGCCTTAATGATTTCTCATTTTGGACAAAAATTACAACTAGGTTTAGTTCTAGAATTTGGGCGTAAACTTCTCCAATTACCCTTAAATTATTATGAATCCCGTCGCAGTGGGGAAATTACTAGCCGACTGCGAGATATTGGAGAAATTAACCAACTAGTATCACAGATTGTGATTGTTTTACCTAGTCAATTTTTTATTGCTGTAATATCTTTTTCTTTAATGTTATTTTATAGTTGGCAATTGACAATAGCAGTTTTATTAGTTGCTGCTGTAATGACTGTATCTACTTTACCTTTTTTACCTATTCTGCAACAAAAAACCCGCAGTCTTTTAGTCTTAGGAGCAGAAAATCAAGGTGTTTTAGTAGAAACATTTAAAGGGGCACAGGTAATGAAAACTACAAATGCTGCTCCTCAATTTTGGGATGAATTTCAAAGTCGGTTTGGTCGTTTAGCCAATCTTGCTTTTAGCACAGTGCAAATAGCAATTATCAATGGAACTGTTGCTAAAATCATATCTACAATTGGTGGTGTTATCTTGTTAGGAATGGGGAGTATGTTAGTAATTAAAGGCAATTTAAGTATTGGACAAATGTTAGCTTTTAATGCCTTACAAGTTAATGTTTTAGCTTTAATTAACTCATTAGTTGGCTTTGTTGATGAATATTTTCGTTCCCAAACAGCAGTTTCTCGATTATTGGAAGTTATTGATGCCACACCAGAAGTAGTAGGAGGAAGTCAAAAACCAACTGCACAAATTTCTAGTTTGGCAGATATTAATTGTTCCCATCTCCAATTTCATCATGCAGGTAGAGTTGACTTATTAGATGATTTTTCTCTTCAGCTTCCTGGTGGAAAAGTCATTGCTTTAATTGGTAAATCAGGCTGTGGTAAAAGCACTTTAGCTAAATTATTGGCTGGGTTATATGTCCCAGATTCTGGTAATATCCGCATCGGCTTTTTTAATATCCAAGATATTGCTTTAGATTGTTACCGACAACAAGTAGTTTATGTTCCCCAAGAACCTCATTTTTGGAGTCGTTCTATTTTAGAAAATTTCCGTTTAGGTACACCTAATATTGCTTTTGAAGATATAGTTCAAGCTTGTGATATTGCTGATGCGGATGGTTTTATTAGTCAATTACCTAGTAAATATCAAACCGTATTAGGGGAGTTTGGAGCAAATCTTTCTGGGGGACAAAGACAAAGATTAGCGATCGCTCGCGGCATTCTCACAAATCCACCTATACTGATTTTAGATGAAGCTACCGCCGGATTAGACCCTATGAGTGAAGCTCATGTTTTAGATCGGCTTTTAGAATATCGCAGAGGTAAAACCACAATTTTAATTACCCATCGTCCCAGCGTTATCCACCGGGCTGATTGGATTGTTCTCATAGAAAAAGGTCAAGTACAAATTCAAGGAACTCCTGATACTTTCTTATCAAAACCCGGAGAGCATTTACAGTTTTTAACTATATAAATAAATGTTTTTTAAAGTTTTTATCTCTCTATCACTCAACTTAAACTAGTTGCTTATCTAAGGAGTAATAATATGCTGAAGAATACTCAATTAAATCACCATCAATTATTTAAATATCTTGATGATACAGAACAAGAATCTCTTGTCGGTGGGCAAATTTTACCCATGTTAGGTTTATTCGCTGATGGTAAATTATTCTTCCAAAAAACCGATCTGGAAACTGAGGGCAAAAATGATTTAACTCTCGCTTCAGGTGATTCTACTTCACAAACTACTAAATATAAATTATCCCAAATAACCATAGCACTTTCTTTGACGTTTGGATTGCTAACAGTTAGTTCTAGCAGTGATAAATTGAGTAATTTATTACCAGATTTTCTCCATAACTTCCTTTGATGAAATAGATTAAATAAGTAGGTGAACACAATAAAACCAATCTATGTAAAGAAAAGTAAAATCCCCCAAACCTTCTTCACTCTTGCATGATTGCCTCTTGCCTTGCCATAACGACGATTCTCAATGCTAACCTACTTATAATTTTGTTTGCAAATCAAAATCAATTATTGTCAGGTGCGTTACCCTGTCGTCAAAACACCCTGTGTATTTTTTTGATAATTAAACTAGATGGCTATATTTTGTCTAAATAGAACTATAACTCAAGAGTAACTTAAGTTATATAAACCTATAACTAAGGGGGCATTTTTTTCTAATTATTAATAGTTATAAAAGAGATACAGGCAACATTTACCTATTCTAAAATTGAGGCTAATAATCATGTCAAACAAAAACATGAAATCAGATTTTATCGTCAAGTTGTCAGCAAATTAAAACCAGAAATAATTCGACTAAGTGAGGCGTATGATGTTAAATCAAACTAATAAATCTACATTGCTTGTAGAATTATCAGCAGAAGAACAACAACTCTTAGCTGGGGGATGTTACCAGTCACCCCCTCCCTGTTGTTGTCAACCTAAAAAATGTCGTAAAGACTATCCAGAATATGATCAACCTACACCCTATTCCAGAGAAGATAGCTATCGTGAGCGTAATAATCAGCGTGGTAATTCATACCCTTCCTAAATAGGCAAAATATCTAACTGGACTATTTTTGATAGTTTTGGGGTTTCAATTTTCAAATTATAGGGTGAGGAGAAATTTTCAGATAGATTGTTTGATATCAATTATCAGCAGTAGCTAATGCCGAAATTCAGGCTTAATCTTCTCCTCTTTCCTTTTTTATTAGGGCATTTCTAATAGGATTGTATGCATCTATCTTTAGTTAGAAAATAAGTTAATTTATTTGCATCAAACGATATAAATTAGCAACTAATATTTCTAACTACAGCAGCATTAAATTAATCAGAAATATCTTTATAAAATAAGCATGGTTGTAAGAAACCTAGTCAAAAATTAATTGAGGTTAACAATTATTATGTCGAAGCAAATTATTCCATCTCAAAATATTTTGTCTGATTTATTTGTAGAACTATCTATAGAAGAACAGCAACTTCTATCTGGTGGTCACTGGGGCGGTAGTCGTGGTGGCTGGTTTGGTCGCCGACCAATAGGCTGGGGTTGGAGACCCCGCCGTCGCCATTGGTGACAAGTTAGCCGAATTTATTTAGAGATAGATTGCTGCTGATTAGTAATCCAATCAAGTAAAATTGGATTTACTAATTCAGGTGCTTCATCTTGAGGACAATGTCCCACACCTGCTAAAGAAATAAACTTTTGAACTTGGGGAAAATTGGCTAACTCCCTACCTAAATTAATAGGTTCCCAAGGGTCAGCCGTTCCCCATAAAATAATTACTGGACAAGATAATATGGGTAATAAGTCTTCCGGTAAAGGTCCACTAGAATAAGCAGTAAAAGCCAAGAATACAGCCGCTGCACCGGGATCTTTTGCCGGTGTCATCAAAATATCTACTAACTCATCTGTTACCGTTTCTCCGTTAGCATAGGCTTGTAAAAGAATCTTTTTTACTGTTGGTGGTTGAGCTAGACGATTAAAAAAGAAATTACCTACAGATTTAATCGCCAATAAGTTTTGTAAAATTGGTGTACCAAATCGCTTAATCCAAGGTAGGCTCGAACGTTTACGATCATGTAATAACCGCAAAGAACAGTTAAGCAAAGCAGTTCCCAATGCCATATCCGGGTTAATTACCGCCGCTTGCATAGCGACAATACAACCAATAGAATTACCTACCAAAAATGCAGGTTCACCCACCACTTCCCGACAAAAATCTGCTACTTGTTGTCCCCAAGTTTCTAAGGTATAGATAATTTCCCCTGGTTTGGGTTTAGCTGAACCTCCAAAACCAATTAAATCAATTGCATAAACTCGGCAATTTGCAGCTAAAGCTGGGATATTTTTGCGCCAATGCAACCATGATGCGCCAAAACCATGAATGAAAATCACCGCAGGGCCAGTAGTCCCCTGAGTTTGGTAACAGATGGGGAAATTTTGCCAAGTCCAAGTTTTCGGAGAATCTGTCATGATAAATGCAGTTTTGTGTTAATTTAATCCAACTTTCCGCAGTTCAAAATAGATGAGATTATTTATTGTTTTTGGATTTTTAATTCACATTGTTGGAAAATATAATTCACCGCAGCAAATAATTTATCTAAATCTTGAATCATATATAGATTTTTATTTCGAGTAAACACATCACCACCCAATTTTCCAAATTGCCATATTTTTCCGTTAGAGACTTCCCAGAAATAAATTATCCCAAGAAACGAACCACAGAGGCACAGAGTACACAGAGAGAGAATTTTTGCATCAGTTTTGGGACATTTTTTTATTTGGAAGTCTCTTAGAAACAACTCCAAAAACATCACTAACAAAATCATCATTAATTCTCTGAACTGCGATCATTTCAGCTAAACACTGACTCCAAGCTTCCTTGGTGGTGCAGAAAACCCCTGAAACACCTATAAATAAATGATTATACCCGAAACAATGGATTTGGGATTTCTCAAGACATCGAACGAGGTCATTGGGTTTCAGCTTCTATTTTAACCCTTCAGGCTTTTCATTGTGAAACTCAAAAAAGTTTTCTGCACCACTAAGCTTCCCCCTCTTTGTCATCTTCGTCTCTCTAAAATTACCCATATTTCAATCGTTCAGGACTTTTCTGCATCACTAAGCTTTGCGCCTTTGCGTGAGACTAAAATTCATACCCTTAATCAGCAACGCCAGAAATCTCATAAGACTTGCTGTCTAAAAGAAATAAGCGATATTTTTGAATATTATGGCAAAATTTTTTCTCTTTGCTCTGGCCCTGTTCCCAGTTAGGAGTTCCCTATTACCGGATGGAGAAGTTGAGAAACCAACAACCTCAAGTTTAAGAAAGAGCAAAAACCGCATCATTGAAATCATTGTTGGAATATTGGGTAGCGGTAGCGGGTAAATCCTCAAATCCATAGACCCCATTACCATAGGAACGGAGGTGGGGAGATTTATCGGGATTAGCTGACCCAAAGCTAAAATAGGCTACAGGTTCCTGTAGGAATCTAGGTGCATTATTGAACTCATTACCTGCTTCCGTAGCAACAAGGTCTCGGACATATTGAGGTGCATTGGCAAACCGGTTTACGTCTCCGTTTTCAGCAGCGACGAAATCTTCTACTCCCTGTTGTAAATTGGGGAAGTAAGTTCCACAGTTAGCAATAACAAAAGGAGCATAAAACTTATTACCTTGAAGTGACACACCAGACCCTAATTGTGTAGCGGTGCTGGGAGTATCGCTACTACCTGCTTGCACTATAAAGTCCTTGACTCTAGCAGTGGTGAGAGCGTAAAACGCATAATCGCTATCTCCCGGTTTTAATACCCCTTTCTCAGTATTAATTCCTCCTTCAGCATCCACAACCTCATATAGTCCAAATAAGTGGTTGAAATTGGACTTTGTTCCATTTTGGACACCAGTAACTTCATTAGACGCGGATAGTCTATTTGTGTCTAAAGACAGATTTCCTCCGCCATTGGTGCTGAAAATCAAACCCGTGGATATATTCACGTTGGGTGCATAATCAGTAATGGGGGTGAGGGTGCGATCGTCATTGGTAATAGTTCCTACAGCAGTTGCAGTGGTAATGGTAGCATTGGTGGGGTTGGAAAGGGTAACTGTAAACCCTTCATCCGGCTCAACAGTGGTGTCTCCTAACACATCTACTATGATAGTTTTAGTGGTTTCACCTGCTGCAAAACCCACCGTACCAGTTGGTAGGGTTCCACCAAAATCCGTAACATCTGCTTGGTCAGTACCAGACCCTGTTACTGCCCAATTAGCACTGCTGCTACCACTGGTATCTTCACTGCGGGTGACAGTGAAGGTAAAGGCTTTTGTACCTGAATTCCCTTCTGTTTGGGTGGCATTGGTAGATGCGATCGCCAGCGAGATATTCTTAACTTCAATGGAAACTTTCCCAGTAGCAGTCCCATTTTGGCCATCTCCCAATGTATACTGGAAGGTATCTATACCATTAAAGTCTAAGGGTGGAGTGTAAAGTAATTTGTCATCGGATAGGTCTGTTGGCGTTTGATTGTTGTCCCTAGAAACCTTCCCTCCCTTATCACTCACAGAATTAAAGTCTAAGATAACAGGTTTGCCAGAAGAGACAAAATCATTCTTAAGAACATCAAAACTTGCTTGTGAAGCTGATGTGACCAGGAAAGAGTCGTTGCTAGCAACCAGGGATGAGGAACTAAAACCCTTACCAATAAAAATTGCCGAATCAAGCGCAGAGTCAGCAGTATCAGCAAGAGCTAATTTAAACTTATAAGTTTCACCCGGCTTAACTGGAGTTGTAGCAGTCAAAACTGACGTAAACCCATCAAACTTTGTATTATAGGTGCTTCCACTCCCTGATTGTGGGTTGTCACGATAGAGATTTGCATTTTTTTGATCGTTAATGTTATTGACGGTGATGGGAGTTTGTGTTCCTGGAATAACGGCAATATTGGTTGTTATTCCAGAGGTATCGGTTACAAAAAAACCAAAAACATCGTTATACTGGCTATTAACATATTCCTTATACTCCTCAGATGCAAAAACATAGTCGAAACTGACAAAACTATCTGTTGGTATGAAATCAAACTCCAAAACGGCAGCATCTTCGGTAGATCCATTCACCAGCTTATTCAAGTCAGCATCGCCCGCTCCAGAAAAATCTGTGCTAATATTATCGACGTTATTCCCGTAGATATCGGCTACTTTCCCAGAACTCAGAACAATTCCTGAAGTAATACCAATGCCAACAGATGAATTAGTAAAAGTATCAACAGCTTGGCTACTCCCAGTAAATTTAGCATCTTTTACCGTCGTCACACCAGAACCAAGAATCTGAGAAACTAAGACCAGAGCAACATCATCATCGTTTTCGATAGTTCCTACAGCAGTTGCAGTGGTAATGGTAGCATTGGTGGGGTTGGAAAGGGTAACTGTAAACCCTTCATCCGGCTCAACAGTGGTGTCTCCTAACACATCTACTATGATAGTTTTAGTGGTTTCACCTGCTGCAAAAACCACCGTGCTAGTTGGAAAAGTTCCACCAAAATCCGTAACATCTGCTTGGTTAGTACCAGACCCGGTTACTGCCCAATTAGCACTGCTGCTACCACTGGTATCTTCACTGCGGGTGACAGTGAAGGTAAAGGCTTTTGTACCTGAATTTCCCTCTGTTTGAGTTACATTACTAGGGGAAATGCTTAGGTTAACTGACTGCTCTACTGGGGTACTTTGCCCATTCAAAGTAATTATACTATGATCATTCTCTGTCTTTAATACTCGTAAGGTCTCCACATCCAGATTTTGACCCTGTACCAAAGCCGCAAAAATTGCCCCTTCATCTCCAGCGCTATCCGTCTGGTTAATTTTAGCATCTACAAAATGCCCAATTTCCTCTAACAATACCCTACTAATAGCTGCTAAAGAAGCAGCAGCAACAAAGGTATTTGATAAATAAATCTTATTTGTGCTACTAGCATAAGCGCCATTAGCACCGCCAAGAATACTACTATCGAGAACTTCTATTTGGGGAAGTTGACTAAAATCCCCAGTTTCCCACTGTAACCGCAGAATTTCCGCAAGGCTGCGGTTGTATTGTGTACCAAAAGCAGTATCAAAAACCTGCCAGAAGTTATTTAAACGAGAAAAATATTTAAGTTGATTAGAAGCTAAGGTTAGCGCGGAATTAATTAAAAAGTCCATAAAATAAATGATGTTTTTCGAGGTTTGAACTAAAACAACAGGTTAAATTACCACAGTTAAACTAACGGTTTGCTATTGAGTAGGAAAAGTATATTGCCGTAAAATATTGATATTCTTGTCAAGTCACCAAGGTTACACACCATTGGTGGTTATACTACCACACTTGAGTAAAGCCTTGCTGCAAAGTATCAAAAATATATTGAAATAAACCATTGGTTTTATCAATACATACTATAAGAGTTAACTTATGATTGCTTAGATTAAATTTTTTGGCGTTGCTGATTAAGGGTATGAATTTTAGTCTCACGCAAAGACGCACTGAGGTTTGAGTTTTAAAGGTTCAACTTGGGAATTTCGTACCTCACCTCAATATGGCTAATGCCTCCGGCTCCCGCAGGGATACGCCACGCAGGCTATCAGCAACGCCAATTTTTTTTTAGCTTAAACAGTAGAAGCTAAAAATTCCTCTTCTTCTGGAGTAGAGATACGTCCTAAAATGGCATTACGATGGGGAAAACGACCAAATCGGGCAATTATTTCCTTGTGTTGAAAAGCTGATGCGATCGCTTTTGCACTGTAGGGATCATGGCTAAGACTTTGAAATAGTTTGATGCACTTACGCTGATCTCCTATATTTTCACTATGCTCAAAGGGTAAATATATAAACCAGCGTTGCACAGCTAATAGTTGTCTATCATAGCCTTTGTTTGTGGCGTGTTGCGCTAATGATAGTGCTTCCCAGTCCGTTGCAAAGGCTTGTGGGGTATCGCGAAACATATTTCGGGGAAATTGATCTAGCAACAGAATTAAAGCTAGACAGGTTTCTGGTGAATTCATCCAATCATGTAAATATCCTGCTACTGCTTTTTGGTAATCTTCCAAAAAAAAGTCGCGGACTTTAGCATCGAAATCTGGTTGTTTTTCAAACCAAAACGGTTGAATTTTCCCGTAATTTGGGTCATTTAGATGACCAAACCAAAAATCCAAAATAGTTGTTGCCTGTGACATTGCTATTATTGATGATTACAAAGCACCTGCCGCATTTTACACAGATTTGCTGGCAACTCCAAATTCATTGCTTGTTCAATAAAAATCCCGGGAATAGGGATGTTGGGGGTGGCTTGTACCGTATAAGCTAACAGAGTACCATTACCCATATCTTGAAGTTCTAACTTGGCGTGAAAATCTGTAAATGAACCTTTTTCCATCTGAAAGTGGATTTGCTGTCCTAATACTTCCACCACACTCAGATAAATTTCTACTTGGGCTGTCAAAAATAAAAAGGCTTTTTGTGCTGCCTGATACAGACGTTTAACATCTCCCCTGGATATAACCTCGCTTTTGGTAATATCGGGAAAATATTGGATCCAACGGGGGTAATCTGTAATTTGTTGCCAGACATGGGATCTAACTAGTGGTACATACATCCAAGCAGTAACAGCACCACCCCAGTGGGTATGAGATCGAATTTCTGTGAATACTTCTCCCTGAATTAGTCGTCTTTGCTGATCTTGGTTCCAGAGGGTATCTAATAGCGGTAGAGTGGGGTAAGCGACATTTTTAAGATTTGAGTTGGACATAGTATAATGCATATCTAGTGATTTTGGTAACTTTTTCAGTGATTAACCCTAATGATTTCATTGAGTTTAACTCACTAAATTCTAATTACAGGTCCATTCATCAAGTTTTTGCAGATAATTAGTCTCAAGTTCATTTTCCAGAGTGTAAATTCGAGTTAAGAGAAAAATACTGTGAGTCAATCTTCTTTAAATGGCAAATTAATCCAGGGTTTTGGGATGCTCATGGGGATTAGTGTTTCCTTGTTTATACTGAGAGGATTGGGTATTATCACTTTCCTTCCCGGTGGTGTAATTACTCTACTATTTTCTGGGGCTATAGTTATGGCAATCTTTAGTTATTGCGCAAGGCGATGGTGGCGTTTTTAGATTTAATTAAGTAGGTGAACACAATAAAACCAATCTAAAGTTAAGGGTTTTAAACGGAAAACAACATCAATACAACGCCATAGACGATGCAATTCGGACTACCCAATTTTTCCCATAGTATCACTGAAGTCAGAGCCAACTAAGAGGATGTTTGAACAGTTTCCGGCGATTATGCGATTACAAGGATGCTTCCGGCTCTCGTCAGGGATACGCTTCTACACAAACAAAGTTCACACTATAGCTAACGCCACGCTACCCTATCGGCAAGCTCAGTGACCCCCTGCGTGGACTAATGAAAAATCAAAGGTTTGAAACCCACACAGGTAGGTTTTGTCTGTATAGCCGCGACTTCTAGTCGCCAAGGCAAGTAATAAATTAGACTTCAAAATATTTTCCCCAAAATTAGTAACATTCACACCTTTTTGCGTTATTATGATAACGATTCTCATTTTTGTTTGATATGGTCAGTTCAATAACCCAGTCTCAAGACACCTTGAACCTGCACGAAGACGACAAACTTACACGAATTCGGCACACCAGCGCCCATATCATGGCTATGGCGGTACAAAGACTATTTCCAGGGACTAAGGTAGCAATTGGACCCGTCACAGAAATTGGATTTTACTACGATTTTGATTGTCCAGTCAGCATCACTAGAACAAGCTTTAAATACTAAGGGCTGGAATTATGTTGTTGATCAAGGTGGTGGGGCTTTTTATGGACCAAAGATAGACATTAAAATTAAAGATGCTATTGGTCGTTTGTGGCAATGTTCCACTATTCAGGTAGATTTTAATTTGCCAGAAAGGTTTGATATGGAATATATTGCTGCTGAAGGTAGTCGGCAAAGACCGATTATGATCCACCGGGCTATTTTCGGATCTTTGGAACGCTTTTTTGGGATTTTAATTGAGAATTATGCAGGAGACTTCCCCTTGTGGTTAGCACCTGTACAATTGCGGTTGTTACCTGTAAGTGATGACTTTCGAGAATATGCAAAATCAGTAGCAGCAGATTTTAAAAAAGTTGGATTTAGGGTAGAAGTAGATAGCAGTGGTGAACGTTTAGGGAAACAAATTCGGACAGCACAATTGGAAAAAATTCCCGTTGTTGCCGTTGTTGGTAAGAAAGAAGTAGAAAGCAAAACTTTGAGTGTCAGAAGTAGACAAGCTGGAGATTTAGGAGTTTTGACTTTAAGTGAACTTGTAGATCATTTACAAGTGATAAAACATTAAGATCAAAGAAGTCAGTGATCTTTTAAGAACACTGATTTAAACAGTCAACAAATAAAACCACTAGATTTTGATATGAATACCATCACTCTCGACACAACAAACATCATTCCTGAAATTCCCAAACAAGGAATGCCCGTAACTATTATTACCGGATTTTTAGGAAGTGGAAAAACCACACTTTTAAATCAAATTCTTCAGAATAAGCAAGATTTAAAAGTCGCTGTCCTCGTTAATGAGTTTGGTGATATTAACATTGATAGTCAATTACTAATTTCTGTAGACAAAGATATGGTAGAACTTAGTAATGGCTGTATATGTTGCACAATTAATGATGGTTTAGTTGATGCTGTTTATCGAGTTTTAGAACGAGAAGAACGGATTGATTATCTAGTCATTGAAACCACTGGTGTAGCTGATCCCTTACCGATTATCTTAACTTTTTTTGGCACGGAACTGAGAGACTTAACCAATATAGATTCAATTCTCACAGTAGTAGATGCTGAAGCTTTTAACGAAGAACATTTTCAGAGTGAAGCAGCTTTAAAACAGATTACCTATGGGGATATTATTCTCCTCAATAAAACAGACCTTGTTACCACAGACAAACTACAAGAAGTAGAAAATTTCATCCATGATATTAAACATGGAGCGAGAATTTTACATACTCAATACGGTGAAGTTGCTTTACCTCTAATTTTAGATGTGGGTTTAACACCAAAAGATCAGTATATTGCCATTGATAATGAAGATCACCATAAACATGAACATCATCATGCACATGAACATCACCATCATCACTCCGATCATTTAGAAAATGATGGGTTTGTTTCCATTTCTTTCCAAACCGATAGACCATTTGATGTCCATAAATTTGAGAATTTCTTAACCGAAGAAATGCCAGAGAATGTATTTCGAGCTAAGGGTATTTTATGGTTTAGTGATAGTGATTTACGTCATATTTTTCAACTGAGTGGACCTCGTTACACATTGAACGCTGACGAATGGCCTAATCAACCTAAAAACCAGGTAGTTTTTGTTGGCAGAAAACTAGATAATAATGAGATTTACACAAAACTTAACAAATGTTTGTTATAATTTAAAAGTGTTGATAAATTCTCTTTCTTTAGTTAGTAGTTATTCATAGATATTTAACTATTAACTTCCGTCATAACTCATTCTATTAAATTCAAATAATGACTTTATCCATTCGTCCAGAACTAACTGCCGCTGATGTAATTTCATCTTTATCTCATCAGCAACAACCAACCGTAACAGAAGCAGAGATGATGCAAGCTGTACGCACTTTACTGATTGGATTAGGAGAAAATCCAGACCGCGAGGGATTAAAGGATACTCCTAAAAGAGTTGTTAAAGCCTTAAAATTTCTGACCAATGGATATGATCAATCTGTAGATGAATTGCTAAATGGAGCAGTATTTACAGAAGATGCAAATGAAATGGTGTTAGTCCGGGATATTGATATTTTTAGTTCCTGCGAACACCACATATTACCAATCATTGGTCGCGCTCATGTTGCTTATATTCCTAATGGTAAGGTGATAGGTTTATCAAAAATTGCCCGCATTTGTGAAATGTATGCTCGCCGTTTACAAGTGCAAGAAAGGCTGACTTTACAAATTGCTAATGCACTGCAAGGTTTACTCAAACCTCAAGGAGTTGCAGTGGTAATTGAAGCAACTCATATGTGTATGGTGATGAGAGGAGTCCAAAAACCAGGTTCTTGGACTGTTACCAGCGCCATGCGTGGGGTGTTTTCTGAAGACGCACGGACTCGTGAAGAATTTATGAATTTGATTCGCCACAGTGCTAATTTTAAATAGGCTTTGTGTGATGTAGGGATAAGAGATTTTTTATCTCTACATTATATTGATATTTGAACGCAGATAAACGCCGATAAACGCAGATGAAAAGGGATAAGTTATCATGATTGGAAATTTGAAATTTAATGAGCAAGGTTTAATTCCAGCTATAGCTCAAGATTACTATGATGGTACTGTTTTAATGATGGCTTGGATGAATGCAGAATCAATTCAAAAAACTCTGGCTACAGGTGAAGTTCATTATTGGAGTCGTTCTCGTTCTCAGTTATGGCATAAGGGGGCAACATCTGCACATATTCAAAAGGTAAAAGAGCTTTTTTATGATTGTGATGGTGATACAATTCTCATTAAAATTGAGCAAGTTGGTGGTATTGCCTGTCATACTGGGGTTAGAAGTTGCTTTTTTAATTCTGTGGAAATTTTCCCTCGTAAATTATAATTTATATTGATTATGTCTTTACCCATGATTACTGTTGTTGCTGGATTATCCGGTGCGGGCAAAACTACCTGGATTTGTCAACAAATTCGAGATGTTCGATCTGTTAAAAAAGTCATTTATTTTTGTCCAGGAACTGGGAATGTTCCTATTGATCAAACTAAAATAGCTACTGAATTTCCTGAGTTGAGAATTTTTAGTGATGGTCAAGAAATTGAATTTCTTTATCAAATACCCACAGCAGATAGTGTTTATGTGGAATTGGGTGCTTATTTGGAATTAGACAGTGTATCAAAAATATTAGATCATCGCACTTACCACGCTATAGCAGTTATTCCTCCGGAGTTAAAAAATTCGGAGTATGATAGTTGGGCAAATGAAATTATATATGGCGCACCTGCACCCATGATAATTGGAGAAAATTTATGGAGGGTAGCAACTACAGGTCAAGTTATTGATGAAAATAGTTTGGATGAATTTTGGCATGAAATAACTCATGGTGCTTATGGGATTGTTACTCGTGCTAAGGCAATTTTCGATGTTAATGATGGGCGTTCTCTTTACTGTGATTTTGTCAATGGTGTTCCCCAAATAGATTTTTTAGAATTAGACTTACCACGACATTTACAAGGTAGACCTCAGCGGTTTAGTGGCATAGAAATAGTAGGCAAAAATTTAGATGAAACAGCTTTAAAAGCAACATTATCGGATTGTTGTTTATCGGAATCCTTAATTTTTCAATATCAACAGCAAGTACAACAAATTTTATTAGAAGGTCAACAAGTATGAAAATAGCTGTCATGTCATGTATTCATGGTAATTATGAAGCCTTAGACGCTGTATTATTAGATATTGACTCACAAAAAGCCGAGAAGATATTTTGTGTTGGTGATTTGGTAGGATATGGACCACATCCTAATGCGGTAATTAACCAAATTCGCTCTTTAGATATTCCTACCTGTGCTGGTTGTTGGGATGAAGATATTGTGGAAGGATTGAATGCTTGCGATTGTAGTTATCCTTCATTATTAGCAGAAAAAAGAGGTTTTCAAGCTCATGAATGGACAAATAAGGAAATTCATCCAGAAAACCGCGAATTTTTAGCCAGTTTACCCTATAGTCTCCAGTGGCAAAATTTAGCTTTTGTTCATGGTAGTCCCCATAGTAATCATGAATATTTGTTACCTGAACTTGATGCTTTTGTGGCCTTAGAACGGGTACTTTCCACAGGTGCAGATGTGCTGTTTTGTGGACATACTCATGTTCCCTATAGTCGTAATCTTGATGCTGGTGAGTTACAAGTTCAAGTTGCTAATCAAGCAGCATCACGGAAAATTAGCTTTTCATCTGCGCTGAAGAAGATTGTTAATGTTGGTTCTGTTGGAGAACCTCGACATGGACGACCAAATGCAACTTATGTAATTTATGAAACTGATACTCAAGGGGTGACTTTGCGGGAAGTGACCTATGATTATCAAAAAACCTGTGCAGCAATTATAGAGAAGGGATTACCAGAAATCTTTGCTTGGCGTTTAGCGCATGGTTTGGAGTATGCTGAACGCGCAGATGATCCAACTCATGTTTGTACTAGATAAAATAACTAGGATTTAGGCAATGTAAAACCTGCCATGATATGAATAAACGAAATTGCGTCGTTTTCAGTTTTGGGAATAACTGATTGAGTAGGTGCGTCAGATAGAGAAAATCTGTTTTTTGTGAAATTATCGGGTCTGACGCACCCTACAACAGATAAAATCCACATTTCATATTTGGTGAACTTCCTCAATGCGTAAGTCCTAATAACTAATCCAAAATCTAAAATCTAAAATCTAAAATTGATTATGTGGGCAATTTTAAGTGGAATTGAAGGAAATTTAGCAGCTTATGAGGCTGTGATAGCTGATATTAAGCTGAAAAATCGTTATGTAGAGGCATTGTATATCATCGGTGATTTAGTTGGACCAAGGCGAGAATGTGAACAGCTAGTGGCAAGGGTGAAATCACCTCGTCGGGGTGAATTAGAACCAATGATTTGCAAGGGATGGTGGGAAGAACAGTGTTTGATTTTACATGGTTTGGGTCCGACTGGAGACGCACCGGAATTGCTGGCAAAATATGGGGGTGATACGGTGCAGATGTTGTGGGATTGTGTTTCCCGTCAGACTGTACAATGGTTGCGATCGCTCGATTTTGGTTTTTTTGAATTAGATTGTTTATTAATACATGGTTCGACAATGGGGGTAAATGATGAACTGACCCCGGATACTCCTCCTATTCAAATGTTAGATAGATTATCAAGAATGCAAGCAAATAATCTATTTTGCGGTCGTTCTGGGTTAACTTTTCAGTATCAGTTACAAGCAGGATCTATTACCAGTGAAATCATTACTCTTGATCATCAATTTTCCCCACAAACAGTCACAGTTACCCCTCGTCAAGTGATTGGGGTCGGAAATGTGGGACGGATACCAGGACAAGCAACCTATACTCTCTACAATCCTGGTACAAATCAGGTACAGTTTAAAACTGTATTTTATGGACAGAGTAAGGGTTTTCAAATACACCCGCAGAGTAAAACCTGATAAGCTGTTACCAAGGTAATTTTAAGTAGGTGGGCGGGGGAGAATCAAAATATATTTCGTTTTGTGAAATGGCTAAAACTCAACCACAATAACGCATTGAGGTGAATTTACATATCGTTACACATTTTGGTTATTTTACATCCACTTACTTAACTGCTGTTTTGGGGGATTCGTTAGCAAATTTGTCTATATTATCAGCAGTTAAGTAGGTTGGTGTTGAAAATTGTCGTTATGGCAAGGCAAAAGGCAAGAGGCAAGAGGCAAGAGTGAAGAGGGTTTGGGCGATTTTACGTTTCTTTACACAGTTTGGTTTTATTGTGTTCACCTACTTACACAAAATAATAATATTTGACCACAGATAAATTAGTGTTGTTTCACCAAAAATTATAATTAATCCCCTAGAAATGCAACAGATTAATTGTCTTGAATAAGTTAAAAAAATGTATTCATGGTCACAAAATTCCCAGAATTGTGAGGGGATCATGATACAAATTCCTGACTATTCATAAAAACTTATATCAATCACGACTGCCATATATATATCTTACGAAAATGACTGATCAGGAATTCTGATTAAAAAATATTGCAATAACTTGATTTAGTTGCTAGTGTGTGTGGGTACGACAGCACTGGTGAATGCTCGGATTATTTAAAAGAGGTGAAATCAATGAGCTTTATCCATCCTGCCAAAAGTCTTTTATGTTGATTATTCCCATGCTGACAACCAGGAATTTCTACTTTCGAGAAGCAATAAAGGGGTATTGCAAATGAGCAGAAAAAGTAGCTTCCATCTTGTCACTGCATGGAGATCTGATTTTTGTGTACTGTTCATTAATTGTCTTACCTATTGATTGCCAAGAACGCAACAGGAAGACGAAGAATGAAGAATTTAGAGGTGAAACCCGATGAAGATTCAAGGAAAAGTTGCACTCATTACCGGAGCTTCTCGTGGCATTGGTAAAGCGATCGCCCTAGAATTAGCCAAACAAGGCATGAAAAGGTTAATATTGGTAGCACGCGATCGCCAAAAGTTAGCCGAAGTAGCCGCCGAAATTGAAGCTTTAGGTGTAGAAACTACAATCATGGCGTTAGACTTAACCCACTCCATCAACGTTAACATAGCCGTAGCTCAACTGTGGCGCAGTTATGGACCCATTCATCTCCTCGTAAATTGTGCCGGAGTCGCACATCAAAACTCGTTTCTGCAATCAAAACTTCCCCAACTGCAAGAAGAACTCTCCGTCAATTTGTTGGGAATGTACACCCTCACCAGCTTGATAGCCAAACGCATGGTTAGTCAAAAAAAGGGAATCATTGTCAATGTCTCCAGCTTAATGGGGAAAGTTGCCGCCCCGACAATGGCCACATATTCCGCCACTAAATTTGCCATTGTCGGATTTACCCAAGCCTTACGTCAAGAACTCGCCCAACACAATATCCGCGTTATCGCCCTACTCCCTTCCCTCACCGAAACAGACATGGTGCGTGACTTGCAATCATTTCGGGGAGTGATCCCCATGACACCCGAACAAGTTGCCCAAGCGCTCGTCATCGGCATAGAAAACGATACCGCAGAAATCCTAGTCGGCTGGCAATCTCACTTAGCCGTATTATGCCAACGTCTCGCCCCTTGGTTACTAGATATCATCCTGCAACTAGCAACACCGAAAAAACCATTACCTGACGCTGCGGGATAAGGTTCAATCTAGTTAACTTTTATTTCGCGCAGAGGCGCAAAGGAGCAAAGGCGCAAAGTGTTTTTTGTGTCTTTGCGTCAAGTAAACTTAAAAATGGTAGGTTGGGTTAAGCGATCGCGCAACCCAACCAAAAATTTGATATAGCGGTATGCAGTGAAGTGGGATACAGTTAGCAAATCGCAAAACCTGTAGGGGCGCAGGGCTTGCGCCCTCAATTGTATTGCATCCTCACAATAACCGCTATAATGTTGATTTTTAGACTTAACTAAACTTTATTACCCCATAAATTTAGACATCCCGCAGGTTAGGCGCAAATACACAAAGTATTTTTTAGCGCATTTGCGTAAAGTAAAGTTAAAAAATGGCAGGTTGGGTTAAGGGAAAGCGCAACCCAAGGAAAATTTTGATAATATTAATTTTGGGTTTAACCTCACCGTATTATTCCATACTTGATGAAAGATTGATATTGATGACGAGAAGCAAGGAGAACAATATATGCAAGTAAGACAAGAAATTTTTGATACTTATTGGCGATTTGCTGCTATGCGTCAAGAAGTATTTTTCAACAAACTTAAAAATGTACCACCACCCTGGACAAGCGATCCTATTCTTAATACTTATAAATTTTGTAATGCTTATCGAGTAAGTGATCGGGTTTCTCAATATTTGATCAAGAATGTAATTTATAGTGAGAATAGGAGTCAAAATGAAGAAGAAGTCTTATTTAGGATTTTGCTATTTAAAATTTTCAATAAAATAGAAACATGGGAATACTTAGAAAACAAGATAGGAGATTATATTACAGTATCTAACTTCGATTTAGAAGCATATTCAACCATATTACAAGAAGCTATGGATCTTGGATATGTGATTTATACTAGTGCATATATGTCCTGTGCTAGTAAAGAGTTTGGTTATGATAAAAAACACCAAAATCACTTGGCATTAATTGATAAAATGGTTGTCAAAGATAAGGTAATTAATCCCATAGTCAAAGCTAAAAGTTTAGAAGAGATTTTTCATATTATTGAATCATATCCATTGTTAGGTAAGTTTATGGCTTACCAATTAGCAACAGATATTAACTATAGTGAAGTTATTAATTTTGATGAAAATAGTTTTACCATAGCAGGACCAGGAGCAGAACGGGGTATTAATAAATGTTTTATTGATACTGAGGGAAAAAGTTATGCTGATGTCATTTATTGGATGACAGAAAATCAAGAAAATGAATTTCAACGTTTGGGTTTAAATTTTCAATCTCTCTGGGGTCGTCCATTACAAGCTATAGACTGTCAAAATCTTTTTTGTGAAACTGACAAATACTGTCGAGCGGCTTTTCCTGATTTAAAAAGTAATCGCAAAAAGATCAAAGCAAAATTCACTGCAACACCCCAACTAATTGATTATTTTTATCCACCTAAATGGTGTATTAATGATAAAGTTCAAGAAACTTTAGCCCAGAGATTACCACCATTAGAAATTCCTAATTTGCAGGATAATGGTCAGCAGTTATCTTTAGAGTTAGATTCTTTGGTAAAAACTACATCTGAAATATCAGATACTTTATTAAAATTGCATAAACAATATAAGCAAGAAACGCAGAAGAAAAAATCAAAAGCTTTGCAAAATACAGAGTTAGAAAAATCTCAACAGTTGTGTTTGTTTTGATGTCTTCTAGTATTTATAAATCAACAGTAATTCAAAGGAAAGTATGGTGGAATGGAAAAGTATGCCAAGATTGACGGAAATTATCGCTACTTACTAGGGCGTAAATGGGATGCAAATTTGCCACAAGTTACTTTTGTGATGCTTAACCCAAGTACCGCTGACCATCAACAAGATGATAGAACACTCACGAAATGTATTAATTTGGCTAAATCTTGGGATTATGGTTCTCTTGAAGTAGTTAATCTATTCGCGTATCGTGCTACAAAACGTCCTGATCTTCTTCTAACAACTGATCATATTGTAGGATCAGAAAATAATATTTATATTCAATCAGCAACAAAACGTGCTGAATCAATTATTGTAGCTTGGGGTGGGGGTAAGTTTCCTAAAATTATGGACCGGAACGAAGAAGTGCTAAGTCTAATTTCTGGCTATAAGCTTTACTGTCTTGTTAATAATCGTGGTGATGATCGAACAAAAGATGGGCATCCATTTCACCCACTACAACGCGCTCGACCTATTAAAGGAAGAAAGCTTTTTATCTAAAAATGTGGCTTACAAAAAATAAATTATCCAATTAATTTTGGAGGGTACGTTATGAATGCACCATTATAGCTTAACTCAAAATGGTGCATTACGCTTTCGCTAACACACCCTACAGGCTTTGAAATTTAAGGAATTAGATTATGAATTTTTCTGAATATCAAAAACAAGCACTGAATACAGATCAAATCCCTGCTGTTGGAGGTAGTGAATTAATCATACCGCTATTAGGTTTAGTGGGTGAAGTTGGTTCTTTGATGACAGAATATAAAAAACATTTACGCGATGGTGATGCACACAAATTATTTAAAGAAGGAATTGCGGAAGAATTAGGAGATATGCTTTGGTATATTTCCAATATAGCCAGTAAATTTAACCTTGATTTACAAGAAATTGCAGAAGATAATTTAAGAAAGTGCAATGACCGTTGGGGATGGAGAGATTCAACAGAAACAGATAATAAGAATACAAGTTATATCTTTGATAATAAATTTCCAGAGCATGAAAGTTTACCACGACAATTTGAAGTAGAAATTACAGAGATAAGCAAAGATAATTCAGTCAAAATGAAAGCATTTATAAATAAAGAACAAATAGGAAATGACCTCACAGATAATTCTTATAAAAGTGATGGATACCGCTTTCATGATATTTTTCATTTTTCCTATGCCGCAGTTTTGGGTTGGTCTGTAGTTACTCGTAGTATCCTTAAACGTAAGCGCAAAAGTAATCCTCTTATTGACGAAGTTGAAGATGGAGGTCGTGCAGTAGCTATTGAAGAAGGTATCTCAGCACTTGTATTTAGCTATGCTAAAGATCACGGTTTTTTAGAAGGTGTTTCAACATTAGATTACCAACTATTAAAAACCATTAAAAATATGACATCTCATTTAGAAGTTTCTCAATGTTCTTTAGGAGATTGGGAGAAGGCTATTTTAATGGGGTATGATGTCTGGCGACAAGTAGAGAAAAATCGGGGAGGAACTGTAGGCGTTGATCTTGATGCAGGTTTAATAACCTATGAAATATAAGTAAGCTAACATAAATGGTAAAGCAATAAAAGGATCTAGATATCATGACTATTGCACAAGAAATACGCTACTACTCACCTGAAGAATATCTAGAATTTGAGGTAAATTCAGAACTACGTCATGAATATATTGATGGATTAATTATCCCCATGACAGGCGGAACACCAAATCATAATAAAATAGCTGGTAATTTATATGTTGCCATACATTTTGCCCTCAAGCGTCAGCCTTACGAAGTCTATTATACTGACCAACGGCTTTGGATTCCTAAACAACGGATTCATACTTATCCTGATGTAATGGTTGTCCAAACTCCCCTAGCGTTTGCAGAAGGAAGAAATGACACTATTATTAATCCAGTTATGATTGCTGAAGTGTTATCAAAATCTACCAAAGGTTATGATAGAGATGAAAAGTTTGCAGCTTATCGGGCTATTGCTAGTTTTCAAGAATATATTTTAATTGACCAATACACAATTCACGTTGAACAATATGTCAAAACTGATAATAGAAAATGGATGTTTTTAGAATATGAAGATATTAATGATACTTTAAATTTAACTTCTGTTTCTTGTCAAATTTCTCTGGCTGATATTTATGAAAAAATAGACTTTACCAGTACAGAATCTTAACTATTTGTCTGAATCAGGATGTCCAGGATTTTGATTTGATTTGTGGTGTACTAATATTTTAATTTGTCTGAATCAGGATATCCAGGATTTAAGGATTTACAGGATGTTGTTTGAAAATATCATGTTTTGATTTTTGGGCGTTGCTGATTAAGGGTATGAATTTTAGTCTCACGCAAAGGCGCAAAGACGCAAAGGTAAGATTTTTAAAGGTTCAATTTGGAAATTTCATACCTCGATTCAGCAACGCCGATTTTTGATTGTCCATCTTTATCTGTGTTCATCTGCGTTTATCTGCGTACCCTTCGGGAAGCAAGCTACAATTATTCTTGATATTACTGTTAGATTACTAATTTTTTTTAAACGAACCACAGAGGACACAGAGAAAAAATATCAGTTATCTTTGTGTGGGAAGGGAGTATTTTTCTCGTTCATCTAATTAATTATGTCAGAATTGGGGAAGCTTTCATCAGAAAATAAAATCCTGTAAATCCTTTAATCCTGGATATCCTGATTCTGACAAAATTCAGATCCCCGACTTCTGTTGTTAATCTTCTCATTTAATACAAATGGTGCTTTTATGTCAACTCAACTTACTAATTATTAACAGAATACTCAAACAAACATGGGTTATCTATACGTTTAGAAGCGTCTATTATTTCAATTCCTACAATATTTCCAGCGTCGTCATAATCTAAAATGATTCCTGGTTTTTCTTCATCACTTTCTTCAATTGGTATATTGCTGAATATAATTCTTAAAACATCAACTTCTGCGTCGTAGGTGATTTTCATGATTCTCTCCAGTATTTCTCAATTTTGCATTTGTCTGAATCAGGATGTCCAGGATTTTAGGATTAACAGGATGTTGTTTGAAAGTTTCATGTTTTGAATTTTGATTGTCCATTTTTATCTGTGTTTATCTGCGTTTATCTGCGTTCAATTATTCTTGATATTACTGTTAGATTACCATTATTTATTTAACCATTGATTTATTTGAATTAGCAAGATGATAGATAGTTTACTAATTCTAGGAACTCTTCGGTTCTTTCAATCAGTAGTTTTGCATCTTCAGCAGTTAAACGTTCAGAACGATCATAATCTCCCTTTAAACGTATCTGTTCTGCATCAATTAGATAACGGTGAAATTTAGGATCAATTTTACTAGTTCTGGCAAAAAGTTCGCCAAACTTACTAATTACAGCAGAGTGTTTGCTAAAACTGAGATTTTCACCTACTAGGAATGCTTCAGCTATATAAAACATGGCATAATAAGCACGAGAAGCCGCAAAATCAGCTAGATTTTCACCAGCTAAAATTTTAGCTGCACGCAGACTATCTTGAGCTTTTTGCACTAGAAACTCTTGTTCTTTGTTCATAAAAATAAATACCTTCTTTTTTGATATTTTGGATTAGCATTGTTTGTTCTTTTTCAAAACGACTGAGGGAGTAAAACAGGTTAGAAACTACTACACTATATTTTAAACAAAGGGGACTAAGAAAAAAGCCAATTTTTTCAATTTCTTTGGTTGCTTGCACTAAATCCTTAAGTATAACTATTACATCAAAATCTGAATCAGGAGTAGCATCACCACGCGCTTGAGAACCAAAAAGAATCACTGCAATTAGTTGATCTTGGTATGTTTCAAGCAAGTTATTACACAATTCCTGCATAATTTCTTCTAGTTTTGGGTGTCTCATCGTTTAGGAATATTTTCTACTTGGAGATATAGCATTTTTTGTCAGAATCAGGATTTTAGGATTTACGGGATGTTGATTTTGTTTGTGGTGTACTAATATTTTAATTTGTCAGAATCAGGATGTCCAGGATTATAGGATTTACAGGATTTAATAAAGTCATCAATCTCAATTATTTTGTGATATAAAAAGCGAAGCTTATCAAAGTATAAAATCAATTTCCTATCGTGATAATTTATTTTGCATCAATAATTAACCCGATAGGAATTTGTCTTAGTTATTTATCACCACCTCTAGCTAAATGTTCATTTAACAAAACATGGCTTGCTAGTCTAGCCATAGACGGACTCGTTTTTCTACAACCAGATGCTGACTGAGATAAAACTGATCCAGCTAATTGTTTAGCTAGATAGTGAATATAATTAGGGTCACGATGAAAATTCTTCATTTTCTTACTTTTTTATAAATTACGATAACAATTATAGCAAATTAGTTTTTAAAAATGATAATTTTCCAAAATATCAAGATTTTATTTATATTTTGATACTTGGATATCATTTCTAGTAGGAGTTTACTTATAAAAAGACTTATATTTTATAGATTACAAGTCTCGATGCGAGAGAAGAAACCCCTCCCAGCCCCACAATCGACCACTACCAACTGATGTTACTTGCCAAGGAAGATGTCCTTGTGGTGCTGTTTTTTTAAAAGTAACATTACTATACCAATTCGACCTTCCCCAAGTTATCCATCCTACTTCGTCAATAAAGGATTCCCAAACATCATCGTCGTAGTGTCTTACTCCACCCAATTCTTGATAAATCTTTTTCTGAACTGAAAAACCAAATTTACCATTACTGTATTTTACCCACAATTTATCAATGGTTTGGAGGTCTTTAGAGGGAAAATTAGTAATGTATTTTCTTTTTAACCCACCTATTTCTACAAGTTTCGCAACATTTGACATTACCCGCGCTGTTTCCATATCAGCTTCTTTCCAATTCTCCGCAGCAAGTAAGTTACGCAGTTTTCTGTAATCTTGTCCTACTGCTGATATTAAATCAGTATTATCTAATTCTGGTAATGTTGAATTTTGATTTTTAGCCTTTTTATTATGGGGAATATTACAAGTCTCGATACGCGAGAAGATACCAATTAAAATACCCCAACCACCGCCCACACCTACCACCCAAAAGCGACTCAAAGGTAAATGAAATTCTGGTACTTTTTTATCAAACGTAATATCTTTGTAAGATAACCAGTATCCTCCTTTTCTCCAGCCTACAGTTTCACCAAAAACATCCCAAATTTTGTCGTCGTACTGTCTAGTTCCACCAAGATTTTGATAAATACGCTTCTGAACAGAGAAACCAAAACGCCCATTACTGTAATTTACCCATAACTGGTCAATAGTAGCGAGGTCTTCACAGGGGAAATTATCAATGCTGTTAAAATCTAGCCAACCTTGATTTTCCCTTTTCGCAACCGTTAACATAACTCGCGTTGTTTCTTCATCAGCTTCCTTCCATTTTCTTGCTGTGAGTAAGTCACGAAGACGGGTATAATTCATACCTACTGCTGATTTTAGATCAACATTATTTACTTCTAATGATTTATTGTTTGAATTAAGAATAAATTGATGATATTTATCATCATCGTCAAAATTATATTCAAAATATTTTGATTGAACATATTGGATATAGTTAATAGTGCGTCTATAACTAAATTCATGATTTAGTCTTTTATATAAATTAGCCGCCAAATTCAAATTTTCAAGTGCATTTTTGTTATTTCCTATTTCGCTATAGTAATTTCCCCGATAGTAGTATACTTCTGCAAGATATGTATAAATATTTAAGGCATAGTCAGGATCAAATTTTAATACAATATTAAAATCCTCAAATGCACCTGCTACATCTCCTATTTGAAAACGAAATTTTCCTCTAACATGGTATGCTTTATATAAGTTAGGATTAATATTTAACGCTTGATTCAAATAATTGATGATTAGTTCATCTCTATTTATAATATAATTGTAATAATTGCAATCTACATCTAGGTTATAGTAAGTAATTGCTAAATTCAAATAGACTACAGATTCTTTAGGATTAATTTTTAGTGCTTTCTTATAATCATTAATAGCATAGTCTATATAACCAAATTTTTCGTAAATAATTCCTCTATTATTATAAGAGTAAGCGTCTTTAGGATTAATGTATATTGCTTGACTATAATCATTTATAGCATTCTGGAAGTTTCCCAGGTGATGATGAATTTCTGCTCGTTTAAAATATATTTGAGCATTTTTAGGATTTATCTGCAATGCTTGACTATAATTATTAATCGCACCTTGATAATCTTCTTTTACAATATACTCATCACCTAAGTTGATATATTTGTCAGCATCATAAAATGATAAATTCTCTAAATAGCCACGTAACCCACCAGGATAAAGTAATTCATCTATTCCCACTAAAGTTTTATCACCAGTTGATTTAATCATATTAGTTGGTAAAAAACCAACCATAATCAAACGATAGTCTTTTTCCATTTCACTAAATTCTTCTTGACATAAAATGCAAACCAAAACAGCATTTTTTTCAATTTCTTCTCTATCAATTGTCCATTGAACTTTATCAAAATATCCATAACGGGTTTTAACCTGAATACCAATAGATGAATCAGAAGTTAAAGTAAAATCAATTTTTCCATCTCCACCAATGCGTTTTTCATAATCAATTTCAGTTACAAAATCACCTAAACGGATTTTAACAACTTCCTCACCCAGCTTTCCCTTCATATTATTGAAGAAGATGTTTTTAACATCGGATTGTTGCTTGAATTTATTAGCCATATCCCAGCAAAAATCCCGTAATTGCTTTAACCTCTCTCCAGAGATAACCGTCAACTCACTATGCTGGCCTTCCTTCTCACAATGGAGTAAGTCACCAGATTTCAGTCTTTGAATAAAATCAGTTTGCTGTGCTTTGAGTATTGTTGTCCAGTCCATTTGTCAAAACTCACCTTTATCTGACAAGGAGTATTTATTCTATTATTCCCTATTAAGCAACAAAAAGCACTAATCTAGATTACATTGCAGTTTTTTGAGTCTAACCGAGAAGTATAGAATCCTCAAACCCTAAAAATGCAAATTAAACAAACATCCTGTAAATCCTTAAATCCTGGATATCCTGATTCAGACAGTTAACCCTAAAAACATACCTCAGACGGATAAACAGGTATAGACTCAGCATCTAAAATATCAAAGCCCGATTGATACCGAGAGTATGAATTCAAACTTTCATATTTGGACGCTGACAATAGTATTAAGTGAAATTTGAAACCGCCAATCTATCTTTTTGTCTCTGGTAAATTACGAGGAGGGATCATTCTCCCCTCATAAAACTCCCTTTCCAACTGACTTAATTTACACCATGCTGCACCCAATAAAAGAGGAATAAATGTTTCTGTCATCACAAATAGAATTGATTTTGTTTCTACCAAAAAAGCGAATAAAGGACTACTAGCTAAAGCCAGAATAGTAAAAACACCAAACCAGAATTTTAACTGTTGAACTCTTTTTAAAGCCTGACGACAACTAGCACATTTTTCTGTATGGGAATGATATCTTTCTAGTAGTGCTTCCTTATTTAATAAAAGTGGTGGTAAAGATTCCCCCGGAAATGTTTCCCCATGATATTGATTTACCCACTTACGTAACTCGGAAACAAAAGTATCTGCTTTTGTCGCCAGATAAAAAGCTTTATTAAAATTAGCACTACCACCTTTATCTGCTAAATAACGTTCTTGATAATGGAGAAAAATTTGATCATCTTCCAAAACGCCATTTTGTCCAATATGGACATACCAACGAGGGCGAATTTTAATAAAAAATCCTGGAATTTGAGACTTGAACTTAAAAGGAAACCGGGCAATTATCCGACATTCACCTTTGCGAATGGGGACAGCATAAACAACGGTTAAAATTCTGCCTTTCTCAGCATTAATGTCATGCCACATCAAACCAGGGGCAATAAATGTTGTGGAAAGTTTTCCCGATTGTCCCGCTTTTAAACCTTGTTTCCAAATCCCTGCAAAACCATATTTCCCAGATTCAACTATTTCTAATTCTAAAGGTGCAGCATTGGCACGATTTCCCACTGTACGATGATGGGTAAAGGCAATATGACTAGGATCAAGGATATTTTCTAATAATGTTAAAGCATCATAAGGAACATCTCGAAAAGTGTTCATAATTACCCATCCTTCCGGTGCTACTTCTATGGGTTCAACTACAGGAACTTTTGTATTTGCAGCATTTTCTGGATTACCAGCATAGACAAATAATAATCCTTGTTTTTCTGTTGTTGGTAAAGATGGTACGCAAGCCCTGGGAGAGGTTTCTGCTTTTGCACCTGCAACCTGTTGGGGAATTTTTTGACAACTTCCATCTCCAGCAAATGACCAACCATGATAAGGACATTCTAACAATCCATCTTCATTAATTCTGCCTTCCGAAAGAGGTGCAAGACGGTGAGGACATTGATCTATAAATACTTGCCAAGATGCGATTTTTTGATCCCACCAAATCACAATATCTTTACCCAAAAGAGTGAAAGGTGTGGGTTTGGATTTGTCTAAATCTTGAAGATAGTGAACTGGATACCATGCTTGGGCTAATTCAAAAGCATCTGGGTTACTCCCTCCAGGTAATATTTCTGTTAAAGAATTTTCGTTGATAAGAGATTGTGTTTGCACCATTTTCTATACTAATTTATTTTCAATAACTTTTAATTTAACATTCTAGCAATAATCATCCCTAATTGCACACTGATAATTCCCAAGATTGTACTACCTGAAAAATAACCAGCAGCAGCTAACCAATTACCACGTTGTAATAAGCCAACTGTATCTAAACCAAAAGTAGAAAAAGTAGTATATGCACCTAAAAATCCTGTAGCGACAATTAACTTAATTTCTGGGGAAATCAGCACTGTTTTTTCCATAGCTAAAGTTGCGAAAAACCCCATTGCTAAACAACCGCTAATATTAATAAAAAAAGTTCCATAGGGAAAACCAAAACCAAAGCGGTTTGTCAACCACAATGTTAAATAATAGCGACTTAAAGCACCAACTATTGCACCCAAACTAATAGCAATGGGAGTACGCAAATTAGGACTAGGGACAGGATTAATCATAATGCTATTAATTGTAACAGGTGTTTTGATGTAAATTATCTTATTTAGGACTTACGCACTGTACAAATTAACCATCATCATGTATGAACGATATTTGGTTGTTTCAGGCTTTTGGGGCTGAAGTTTATATAAATAGAGATAGCGAACCGCTGCTGTAAGCAGTTCGCCTAAAAATCAGCGAAAAATTACATTTAAATGCCTGAAACCCATGCCTCATATTTGGTTAATTCTGTCAATGCGTAAGTCCTATTAGCTTATGATAAACAAAATAAGGTATTTCTATTATGCAAGTTCCCATCTGTAATGAAATACTGGTAGAGTAGAGCCAACCTATGCAAGTTACCAGAAATTATTGATTTTTCGTCATTACAAAAAGCCCGTGACGAGGATTGAACTCGTGACCTCACCCTTACCAAGGGTGTGCTCTACCACTGAGCCACACGGGCGGAATCTAAAACATAGTTAAGATTTATAATGCTGTACCACAGACAAGCGGACAGCATTTAAATTCTTAATCTTTGTAGGATATGGGCCGAGCTGGATTTGAACCAGCGTAGGCGTAAACCAACGGATTTACAGTCCGTCTCCATTAACCACTCGGACATCGACCCGTTTGTTTCCCACGCTTAACCATAATAGCAGCACTCTCTAGATTTAGCAAGGGGTTAGAGAAAATATTTTTTGATAACGTCTAAATCCTTTACTCCCAGCCAGTTTCCGAGGTTTACGCCATTAGTTCGTGCCATTTACCAGGTTCAGCTTGGGGGGGACAAATTCTAGGCGATACCGATATAATGCCACTGGTCGAGAACCTGCGGTAAAATAATCGGGATCTTGGGGTGAAAGGTAGACGGCGGTTACTTGATCTGCGGTAATGGCTGGAGAGGGTGTGGAGAGTTTTTGATAGGCTGTGGTTGATTCTACAGTATTCAAATATGGACGAGAACTGCCTTTAAATAATTGTTGGAAAACTTCTGTGGTGATGAATTGATTATCGGCTGTTGTTTCGGTGGCGCGATCGCTGATAATGGATATTAATTGGCGTTCACCCCGCAAAAATGTAATTTGCCGATTGGGAGATTGAGGATCTACTTTGGATGATAATACAGCCTCATCGCCTAAATAGGCTCTGGATAAATTTAAACTATTAAATTCTCTGTCAGCGACTAATATTGATGGTTGCTTTGAAAAGTTACCAAAAATTTTAAACCCAGAATTAGTTGGTTTAACTTTAATGAATTTCACTAAAAAACTAATTGGTTGATTTAATTGACTGCGATTACCTTCAAAGCCTGGTGTGACTATATCCGGTGCTAAAGGTACGGCTAAATCTACTAATGTGCTGGTAACTTTCCAAGTCCCAGCTATCCAGTCAGGGTAAACTAAATCTCCTTTGGCTGGTTTGACCGATGTTAATTTTTCCCATTGGGGGAATTTGGCTAAATGTTCTGCTAATTCTCCAGCTTGTGCCTCGTTATTTCCTAAGAATAATAAAAGCATTAAGCAAAAACTAACAATTATTTTCATCAACATATTCAATAATTAAAATTTAAATTTATTTAAAGATCCCCGACTTCTTTGAAAAGTCGGGGATCTGAAGCTTACGAAATTACAAGGCTTCTAGGGCTAAAGGTTGCCAAATTTCGCCATATTTTCCCTTTAAAAGTTGCCAAGCTTCTACTTGTCCTGGTTCGTATTCTCCGGGTTTACCCCATTGTAAAAAGAGGCTTAATGCAGGTTTTTCTTCTGCATCTAAAAACCGAATTGCATAGGTTGTAAAATTTCCTCTTTTGGCTTCACCTGTTTCAAATTTCACTTTTTGAATCATATCCATATTCAAATGAAATTCAAAGCCTTCGGTGTGCATATTCGCATATTTACCTTTTGGTAATTCGGCGTAAAATAGTTTTTCTATTTTTCCTCTAGCTTCTAAAACAGCGGCGCTACTGGTGACAATTAAGCGCAAAGTTCCCAAGGTTTCACAAGCTTCCAAAAATTCTTTCAATGTTGTACTCATATGTGTTGATTTTTTAGTTGTTAGTGTTCAATTTCAGATTTATAGCGTTTTTTTGGATGTAATACAATCCAGAAGGCAAGAGGGCGCAGACCCTGCGCCCCTACGTTTCGTATTTTTCATAGGCAGCAACAATCCGCTGTACTAAAGGATGACGAACAACGTCTTTTTGAGAAAATTCGCAAATGGCGATTCCTTCTACATTTCTGAGAATCTGTAAGGCTACATCTAAACCTGATTTTTGATGGGGTGGTAAATCGGTTTGGGTGATGTCACCTGTGATTACCATGCGGGAGTTAAAACCCAATCGGGTTAAAACCATTTTCATTTGCGCTGGTGTGGTATTTTGGGCTTCGTCAACGATGATAAAGGCGTTATTTAATGTCCGTCCTCGCATATAAGCTAGTGGTGCGACTTCGATGATTTCCCGTTCGATTAGGTTGGGGACTTTTTCGGGGTCTATGAATTCATTTATGGCATCATACAGGGGACGTAAATAGGGGTTGACTTTTTGCTGTAGGTCTCCTGGTAAAAAGCCGAGTTTTTCTCCTGCTTCGACTGCGGGACGGGTTAAAATCAGTCGTTCAAATTGATTGCTGAGTAGGGCTTGGACTGCCATAACTACAGCGAGATAGGTTTTCCCTGTTCCCGCAGGACCAATACAAAAGGTTAAATCACGTCTACGAAGTGCGTCTATATATTGGCGTTGGTGAAAGGTTTTGGCGCGAATTTCAAAACCCCGGCGAGTTTTGGCGAGGATATCCCGTTGTAGGTCTTGGAGTTGGTCTTCTGTATTTGTATCGAGGGCTTGACGGGCTGTGAGAATATCGGCGCTAGAGATATTATTACCTTTACTCCACAAATTTTCGAGCGATCGCACTAATCGCTTTGCTAATTCTACTTGTTTAGGTGTTCCCGAAATTAATAATTCTTGTCCCCGTAGAACTAAGTTAGCCCCTGTTTGTTGTGATAAAAACTTGATATTTGCCTCACCATAACCAGCTAGAGCGATCGCACTGGACATACTAGGCAGTTGAATTATGGAATCATCTGCCATATTATTGCTGAATTGGGTAAAAGGTGGTTTTTAACAAAATTAATATTTTCCTATTAAATGTAAATTGAAAATTCTATAATTTTCTGTCAATTAAGGCTTATTAAATAAAACTAAAACTCGAACAATTTATCAGCAGGTTCTACATTCTTCTTTCTTATTTTCTTTCTTCCTCCTGACTCCTGACTCCTGACTCCTGACTCCTCTTAAAATATTGGAAAATAGGCTGACAACATTTGTTAATTCTTGGCTGGTAAATCCGCAGTGAACACGGAAATATTCGCCAAGACTTGACAATTTTGTTGTCCCCTTTCTCCATCTTTCCCAGAAAATAATCTGTAATCAACCATTTAAACTGACCAGTTATGATCTAGCGTAAACGTGGTTTAACAACAGGTTTGGGAATATTGCTCTCTCTTTCTTTCGACTTGGGTGGTAGTATCCGCTCTTCCTGGTCTTCATCAAAAGACATACTATCTCGACTGTGGGAACTGCCGCCGTAAATATCCAGGTATACTGATTGCCCAGCTAGTTCTGCTGCTGCGGAAATTACAGTGCGAATTGCCTGGATATTTCGTCCCCCCCGACCAAACACTTTTTCTTTATCTATGCTGTTAAAAGCAATGCGAACCCAAGCCCGCTTGAGGGTTTGAGACATTTCACAATCAACGCTTAAAGATTCTGGAGATTCTAAAAACGGTTGCACAAGAAACTTCACCAGCCCCACATAATTGGGATTGGTTGTTAGGGATTTAATCTCAAGACTATGATGCGGCTGTTGCACTGACCTGTTCAAAAACGTTAGCTTTTACGAGGATACGACGAACTGTATCGGTAGGTTGAGCGCCTTGTTGCAGTCGCTTAACAATACCAGGAATATCTAATTTTACTTCATCAGTTCTGGGGTTATAAAATCCTAGTTCTTCTAGGGGGCGACCGTCACGACGGGCAAGATTGTTAATAGCAACAATCCGGTAACTTGCTTCGCGCTTTTTGCCAAATCTTTTTAAACGCAATTTGATCATGTTGACAACTGTTTCTCCTGTTCCTAGTGAGTGAGTTTGTAACTGATTGATAGGGAAGTGATGGGGATATTATACCCGCCTTCACAACTTCCAACACTGAAATGCTAATTTTAGCACTTTCTAGCCGTGAATGGCTATTAGTTTAGTTGTCAGTTGGAAAGATATTCTCTTCATTCCCTGTTCCCGTCGTTTCGGGATAAAACAGTTGTAGTACCTCAATCTTTCCTCCATTACCTGCACTAACTCATTATAAACAATTTTGATAAATTATTGATCAGAGCATAGACTACGTGCTTATTTCCGCACAGACCAAGAGCGAACTTGACCTAAAATCACAGGAATTCTGTCACTAACATCAATAGTAAACAAAAACACCTTTTTAGACGGTCCTAAAGCTCAGTTAATGTCTTCATAGAAGAGTCGCGCTCGTTGCCCACACTCACCTGAAAGGGAGTGTGTGGAGTATGTCACAGATTATTGATATCAATACCTTTAGCTGCTAATTTTGCTAATAGGTCTTGATAATTTTTGTATTCTTGTTCAGCACGTTGTTTTTCTTGTTCAGCACGTTTTTGTTCCTAGTCGGCACGTTGTTGTTCCTGGTCGGCACGTTGTTGTTCTTGTTCGACACGTTGATTTAATTCCACAGATGTGAGAAACTTAGCGCCATGAGGATAATAAATTTCTAAGTTATCTGCTGTGAGTTTAAAACGTATGTCTAAACGCGGGCTGACCCAATTATTAATATCCTCAATTGCCTCTAAACATTCTTGTTCAAGAATAAATCCTGTTAATTCAATTGTGTCTGGATTGTATATATAATACTCTTCTACCCCATAACGCTGATAAAAGAGGATTTTTTTGGTCATTTCTTTGGTGCTATTTCCCGGAGATAGGATTTCAAATACCACTTGGGGAGGAATATTATTTTCTTGCCATTGTTTATAAGAACCTCTATCACCTTTGGGTCTTCCAAACACTACCATGACATCAGGTGCTTGTCGGGTTTTTACACTTCCTTCTACAGGATACCAAAGTAAATCACCAGCTATAAATACATCATTGTTTGGGGCGAATAATATTTCTAAATTTTCCTTAATTTTAACAATCCATTCATATTGTTTAGTATTATCAGACATAGGGTTGCCATCACTATCAGGGTAGATGATTTCTGGTTTGATTTCTGGTGGTATAAGTTGCTGTACCATATCTGAATCTCCATTTTACCAAAGGTAAATAAAGTTTTGAACACAAGCAGTGGCACTGATGAATATATTAACAATTATAGTGATTTGCGATAGACCCTGAACAAACACCATAATTATTGCATTTGGCAAATCCCGAATTTATGGAAGAAATCCGGGATTTTGTGCTTAAATTCTAAAGAGTCCCAAAACCTTTTTTCTTTTTCTCTTTCTTTTTCTTCGCTGGTGGTGCGCCACCGGGGTAGCCACGCCAGCCGGCTGAGGGGCGATTACCACCTGCGGCTAAGGGATTACCACCACCAAACATTCCTGGCATACCGGGGATGCCACCTTGTCCCATTTGCTGCATGAGCGATCGCATTTTCTGGAAATCTGCCACCAGTTTACTCACATCCGCTTCTCTGTACCCAGAACCAGAAGCTATGCGGCGACGGCGACTGGGAGAACTCGATAATAAATCTGGATCAGAGTATAGACTACGTGCTTATTTCCGCACAGACCAAGAGCGGACATGACCTAAAGTCACAGGAATTCTGTCACTAACATCAATGGTAAACAAAAACACCTTTTTAGCCCTGCTTCCATTTTCTGGGTCAAAAAACTTTAATTTCACATCCCAACAATCACTATTAATTCTGCAAAAAGGACTTTTTTCTACTTCAATACTATCAAGCTGCATCCCTGTAGAAATAGCTTGAGAAAAACTAGAAGCGGCTTGAAAAGCATTAGTTACAGAAAAATTTAACGCTCGATCTTTTGCCAATTGTCCTAAATTTTGCAAATCATAGTATACTCGACTTAAGAAACTACTCAAAGCCTTTCTCATAGCTATTTCTTGGGCTGGTGCAGTTTCTCCCGTAATTACAGTTTGCAAAGCTGCATCTACTAAACTGTTGACTTTCCAGCCATACATTCCCCTAGTATTAGTTAGACTAATTACAGGCACAACTTGACCAGAAAATAACTCCACAGTTCTATCTGTTAACCTTGCAGGTATACTTACCCGTTCCACAAAATCATCACTGTTTTCTGGTTGAATTTGTCCCTCTAACATTAAAATGAGAGTTTCATAGATATCTGCGGCAAAACCGCTCACAGGTTCTAAAGCATAAATAGGAGTTAGTTCTTGGTTGAGAGTCCAAATTAAAGGTTTAGCTTCGGCGGGATTTTCTGATAGATAATTCACCATTTGCCGGCTATCATAGGGATTAGCAGGAATAATTGCCCCGTCCATATTCACTGCTGGCATTAATTGTTTAAAGGTGTCCCTTCTGGCTTCATTACCAAAATCATAACCAATTGTTCCTAAAGCATATACCAATTTAGAAGCGGCACTAGGGGTAATGCCTTTTGTGGTGTGAGATAGATTTTCTATGACTAAATCTGAAGAAATCAAAGTTAAAGGAGTAGAAGCACTTACTGCTGAATTAAGGATTTTTTCAGATTCCTTAACCGGGAATGTACTTGTATTTACTTGCTGAATTGCTTGGAATTTTGATAATAAAATTCCTGCTGTAGCTGGTCTTTTTTCTAGGTCAAGGGAAACTGTAGTTGCAATCAGTTTTTTAACTGTAGCAGGGGCATTTAGTTTTTGTAATGCTTCAATAATATCCTCATAATTTAATATTGCTATATCTGTTAAACAGTCAAGAATAAGGACACCAAAGCTAAAGTTATCTATGCTATAGCTAAATATACCTTCAGATATTTCAGGAGGAGTGTAATTAACTCTTCTAATTTGATTGAAAGGATTAGAAATGGAAAATTCTTCATTTAGCTTTTTTGCCACGCCAAAATCAGCAATCTTAACCTGACCCTCACTATTTATCAAAATATTACTTGGGTGAATATCGTAGTGAATATAATGATGGTAATGACAAAAAGCTAAACCTTCAAGTATAGGTAATCCTATATGATTGTAGAAATAATTCCAATCTATGAAAGGGAGTTCTTCTAAATGTTTTTCTAAAGTTTTCTCCATCCATTCAAAAACGTGAAATTCATAATCTGTATCCCGATCAATACCACTATCTAGCAAGGTAATAATTCTCGGATGCTGTAATTCACTCAGAGCTTGTTTTTCATGACGGATTGATTCAGTCTGTACCTTCTTAAAATCTTGCAAATTTTGTAAATTTATCCAAATAAAATCATTCCGATTAATTTCTTGGCAATTTTGTTGAAGCTCAAAGAGCTTTACAGCAACTTGATCGTAAGAATTATACAAATCAATAGCAGGATAAACACTAGAGAAAGAGCCATGAAATGCTTCTGATGCTAAAGCATATCTTTCATTAAGAATACGGTTTTGGAATATCAATTCTGTTGTGACAGGGCTGATATTTTTTGGAGGAGTTATTTCTGGATATGTTTCTCGTTCCCAGTCTCCGGCTGGGAATGCTGTCTCTAAGGCTCTGCCTGAAGATATAGTGAGAGGCAGAGCCTCTAATGTCGCATTCCCAGGTAGAACCTGGGAACGAGAGATACGAGAGATTCTTACTCCCCTCTCCTCGTAGGAGAGGGGTTGGGGGTGAGGTTCTAACGTTTCTCCCGTCAATAACTCAAACGCTCCAGGAATATTCAACTTACCTAATAAACAGCGTTCAGGTTCTTCCACTTCTTCGGGGTTACAGGGAATAGCACTATTTAAAATCGCTTCCCGCACTGCTTCGGCGTTAGGTTGTTCTCCTCGTTGCAATTGCAGACTCATTAATAAGGCAGAAATACCTGTGACAATAGGTGCAGCGCAACTAGTCCCTTTTTCTTTGATAGGTTCTTCTGTTCCCGGTTGCGCGCCTAAAATGTTTTCACCGTTAGCCATTACGCCTTTATGTTGATATTCTCCGCCATAATTACTAAATTTAAACGGTTGGCCATCATCTCGCATTGCACCCACTGTAATCACACCAGGAAGAATAGAGGGAATACACCAACATTCACCTTTATCATTACCACCTGGGGCAACAATTAACATATTATTATCTTGGCATTGTTTGACCGCACGGGCAAATAAATCTGGTGCTACTCCGGTTTGGGTGGGGTGACAAGCAGCAATATGAATCAGATTTGCTCCCCATTTCAAAGCCGTATTAATAGCATGAGTAAGGTTGACGGGGGAAATAAAATCATCACCTGCGAAGGAAATGGGAATATTTAATGCTGTACATAAAGGGGCAATACCAGGGGCGGGTGTGCCGTGTTGCCCTAAGATAGTGCTAGAAATGTGAGTAGCATGACTGGATAATTCAATGCGTTGTCTAATAGCTGGAGGGAAAGGTGCAAAAAATGCCTCTTGTTCTTTTTTTGATTCTTCTTTATCGTGGTCGGGGTCGTCTTTTTTGTCTTTTTGTTCTTTGTTAAAATCTAAAGATAAATTGAGATAATAATAGTATTCTTCGTTGAGTTCAATATCTTCTGACCAGTAGGGTTTAAATTGACTAAATTTTGCCCCTTGAAAACAACTGCGTTCTAAATCAGCAGCACCATCAAGGATAGCAATTTTAATGCGAGGGTCGCCTTTTGTGCGTGTCCAAATTTGGGAGATTCCGGGGATGTCGGTAAGGTTAGGCATGGTTTTGATTGTGTTGTTGTAATTGATGTTATAATTGTGGGTGAAAAGTCTAATTTTTTATAAAGTTAATGCCAGCTAAAGATATTTTTCATGATGCTGTTAGGATAGGGTTAGAAAAAGAAGGTTGGGTGATTACAGATGATCCTCTTGAAATTGAAATCGGTGGTGTTGAAATGTACATTGATTTGGGTGCAGATCAGATTTTGGCAGCCGAGAGAGAGGAAAATAAGATAGCAGTTGAGATTAAGAGTTTTGTAGGATCATCCAATATTTCTCAATTTCATACAGCAGTTGGCCAATGTTTCAATTATCAGATTGCTCTTGAAGCAAAAGAACCAGAAAGAATTTTGTATTTGGCTGTTCCTTTAGGTACTTATCGAAGTTTTTTTACTTTACCATTCATTCAAATGGTGCTGCAACGTTCTCAACTGAAAATTATCGTTTATGATCCAGTAAATGAGGTGATTGTAACATGGATAAATTAGAACAATATCGCGGTTATATCCAACAATTGTTAACGGAATATGCTCAACCAAGTTCGGCAAATTCTGAAATTGAAAAACAATTTATTTCTGATTTGGTTCATGACCATTATCAATTGGTGTATGTTGGGTGGAAAAACAGAAGGCGTACTTACGGTTGTGTTTTGCATTTGGATATTAAAGATCAGAAAATTTGGATACAACATGATGGAACTGAAATTGGTATAGCAGATGAGTTAGTTAAATTAGGAGTGCCAAAATCAGATATTATTTTAGCATTTCATGAACCTTTAGTGAGACAATATACAGATTTTGCTGTTGGTTGATTTTCACGCTTTTGATGTTATATTAATAATTTTCTTTGTCAGAATCAGGTGGTTATCGAGCGAAGTCGAGATAATATCCAGGATTTCAGGATTTACAGGATGTTACCCAACATTTCGGTGATTTTGTGATTTAATTTTGTTGGGTTGCGCTGTCGCTTAACTACATCTACTGTATTCATCCTGTTCATCCTTTAATCCTGGATATCCTGATTCAGACACTTTTTGGCGTATGGTTTCAGATAGAGAACTCATGGCGATAAAGGAGTTTTTATTCCCCGTTTGACAGCTTCGGCTAAACCTTCAGATTTTCTTAATTGTCCCATTTGATAAAGGGACATTAAAATTAATAATTCATAACGTTCTCCTGCTGTTAAACCGGTATTTTTTCCTTTAGCTTGTAGTTCTCCCAAGCGTTGATTTTGCACTACATCCATTTTTAAATTAGCTAATTCTAGAACTTCCTCATCGGAAATATCAGGAATGCTTGAATTAATGCTCATTTCTGAGAGATTATCTAAGGTAGGTAATACTATTTCTAGGGTGTCAAGTAAAACGTCTGATATCTCTCGCGCTGTTGCTTCTCCAAGACGCTGGATAGAAGCAGCTAAACTTTCGGGTAAGTTAATAGTTATGGGAATTGTCATAGAAAATACGATGGTTGATTACAATTCTAGTTTAGATGATGTTTGGGATGAATTTCTTTGTTATTTTTTTGTCTGAATCAGGATGTTCAGGATTTCAGGATTTACAGGATGTCATTTAAATTCTGTAGGTTGGGTTGACGGATGTTACCCAACATTTTGGTGATTTTGTGATTTAATGTTGTTGGGTTGCGCTGTCGCTTAACCCAACCTACATCTAACCTATAGATATCATTATTGTCAGATTATGTCTTTTTTAAGCTATATTTTGTAATATTTGGGGTTGGGGTATAGGCTTACCGATTTGATTATAGCCATACAGCAAATCTTCTAACACTTCCTTAGCATTTTCTAGAGCTTCTTCATAGCTTTCTCCGTGGGTTTTAGCATATTTTCCCCACTCAGGTAAAAAAGCAATATAAGCTTGATCTTCTTGGGACCATTGAATTAAAATACTATATTTCATAGTTCATCTCCTTTTTCTAATTGTTCAAGTTCTTTGATACTTTCTATTATATCTTTTAAATTCTGTAGGTTGGGTTGACGGATGTTACCCAACATTTTGGTGATTTTGTGATTTGATTTTGTTGGGTTGCCAATTGCTGAGAGATTAGTTGAAGGATTTATAATAGTAAAGTCTAACATTTTCGATTCTTGTTTTTTCTAACTCTTTTTGGACAGTACCTACCCACATATTAGGTAAAATATCCTGATTTTGATAAAAACTGTGAACTCGTTGGGCTGCATCGTTGAGTTTGAAATAATTAGCTAAATCTTGCTTATTTTTAAGATTATAATAGAGAACTGGATTAGGATTGCGAATAAACTGTAGTTTTTGTTCTTGAAATCTGTCTTTTTGGGTTACATTAGCTATCATAAACGGCTGGTTTTTATATTGTTGTTAAAAGATATGCCTAGAAAATCTCGAAATTTAAAGTCTGGATATTCTTACCACATTACCATCCGTTGCAATAACCGTGAATTTAAGCTATCACGGCGTGAATGTCGGGAAGTGTTTCTTTATGCGATAAAAAAGGCTTTGGATAAATACAATTTCCAGCTTTATGCTTTGTGCATTATGTCAAATCATGTTCATTATTTGATTGCACCTAAACAGCCAGAAGAGTTACCCAAAATTATGCACTTCCTGAATTGGTACACGGCGATGTGTTTCAATCGGATGTTAAGAAGAACGGGACACTTTTGGGAGAAACGATATTACTGTGATGGGTTTCCTTCTTCAGACAAAGAAAGAGCATTAAATACTTTACGCTACATTCACGCTAATCCTAAAGCTGCCAAAATGCGCCAGAGTTTTTTCTATGACTTCAGCAATTATGGCAGTTATGAACGCTTAACCGATGATTGTTTAACTCAATGGCATCCGGCTTTTCTGCGGCTAGGAAACAGCTTAGAAGAATGTGCCAGAAAGTATAAAGGCTTCTGCCAAAAGTATAAACCCAAGGAGAAGACCCCGACCAGATGCTACTGGGGTAGTAAGCTGTTGGCTGGGGTTCATCTCACAAATCAGGGTTCAACCACTAACCCTAAAAAATCTCAGTCCGTTCCACCTCCCCCGTGCCAGGTATCCGAAACCCCCGAAGTGACAGAGGTTGTCCGTCAATTCATCGCTGCGAACCGTGCGCCAAGGGATGTAGAAATAGACTTTTGACCTTTTTTGAGGTGAGTGGTAGAATGAGGTGACTTACTCTGCGTCGTCGCCCGCAAAAGGAATGTAACCACCATATATCACTACCTGTAAGCTCTGGGCTTCCACTTGACCGCTTTGATCCTTGGCAGTGGAGATGATTTCGCGTTCTACGGGAGCAACTTGTTGGGGGCGGATGTTTTTCTTAGTCATGGTGTGTTTTCCTTTTTGTTTGTTCGTTTAACTTCTTCCTGATGAAGAAGACTGGTTTGGTGAAGGCGTTAAATTGGTGTTGAAGGGTAATTTAACGAGTTGTGATTCACCAGAAGCTTTTTTAGGTGATAGTGTGGAAAGTGTCAAAGCGATCGCTCTAAAATTACCACATATCTTGATGAGAGCGACCTATAATTACCGCGTATCCTCATAAAAGCGATCGCTCTAAAACTACCACATATCTTGATAAGAGCGACCTACAATTACCGCATATCCTCATAAAAGCGATCGCTCTAAAACTACCACTCATAAGAGCGACCTACAATTACCGCATATCCTCATAAAAGCGATCGCTCTAAAACTACCACTCATAAGAGCGATCGCTGCCGTTTCTCACCTCCCCCGTGCCAGGTATCGGAAACCCCTGAACTGACAGAGGTTGTACGTCAATTCATCGAGGCGAACCGTGCGCCAAGGGATACAGAAACAGACTTTTGATATTTTTTGAGGTGAGTGGTAAAATGGGGTGACTTACTCCGCGTCGTCGCCCGCAAAAGGAATCCTATGACCCGGGCGATTCTGGGCTGTAACCTGACCGCTTTGATCCTTGGCAGTAGAGATGGTTTCGCGTTCTACGGGGGCAACTTGTTGGGGGCGGATGTTCTTCTTAGTCATGGTGTGTTTTCCTTTTTGTTTGTTCGTTTTACTTCTTCCTTATGAAGAAGACTGGTTTGGTGAAGGCGTTAAATTGGTGTTGAAGGGTAATTTAACGAGTTGTGATTCACCAGAAGCTTTTTTAGGTGATAGTGTGGAAAGTGTCAAAGCGATCGCTCTAAAATTACCACATATCTTGATAAGAGCGACCTACAATTACCGCATATCCTCATAAAAGCGATCGCTCTAAAATTACCACATATCTTGATGAGAAAGCTTTATATAAAACCTCTCTCCAAACCTTTCTCCTACAAGGAGAGAGGCTTTAAACTCTTTACTTCCTGTTCCCTCTCCTCTTAGGAGAGGGTTAGGGAGAGGTAGAGTTTTAGTATTAACTAATGTGAATTTTTCAGAATAATCAATGCAACTACTTACCATGAGATGATGAAAAGTGCAATTACTAATCAGTAGGCTAAGTGAAGCTACCCTGATTCTGATAGTACAGCCAATTATGATTCAACGCAAGACCTTATTAATAATTTTTTGACATAAGAAAAAATTATATCCGTTAAAATATGTAAATTGAGTTGACATTTCAGCCGAATAATATAACAATTACTTTTGTGTTCTAGAAGCACAATCGTAATAAAAATGCCATAAAATAGATGTTTATGGCGAAAAAAGTTATTTAAGCAAATAATTAACAAATTAAATGCCAAAATCCTCAATTAAAACGGAAATACAGGAATTATGGAACTTGACACAGGGTGATTCACAAATATGTGTAGCTATACTCGACGGATTGGTTGATCAATCTCATAATTGCTTTAATGCAGCAAATTTAACAAGATTGCCAACACTTATTCAGGGAGAAGCGACAGCTAATGGATCTATGTCTGGACATGGAACTCATGTAGCAAGCATCATATTTGGTCAACATAATTCCTCAGAATTACGGGGAATTGCTCCCCAATGTCGAGGGTTAATCGTCCCTATTTTTGGTGATAATAATAGGAAACTTTCTCAACTAGATTTAGCTCGCGCCATAGAACAAGCCGTTAATGCTGGAGCGCATATTATCAATGTCAGTGCTGGACAACTCACCGATAATGGTGAAGCAGAAGGCTGGTTAGATAGGGCTGTGCAACTATGTAAAGATCACAATGTTTTAATTGTGGCTGCTGCTGGTAACGATGGTTGCGAATGTTTGCACGTTCCCGCCTCTTTACCCACCGTATTAGCAGTAGGGGCAATGAATGACCAAGGTAAACCCATAGACTTTAGTAACTGGGGGGAAAAATATCAAAACCAAGGCATTCTTGCACCGGGAGAACACATTTTAGGGGCAAAACCGGGGGGAGGGACACAAAAACTCAGTGGTACTAGCTTTGCTACTCCCATTGTTTCCGGTGTCGCTGCTTTACTCCTAAGTCTGCAAGTTCAGCGTGGTGAAACACCCGACCCCGCTAAGGTGAGAGCGGTTTTATTAGAAACTGCTATACCTTGCACAGATAAGGATACAGACGATATTAGTCGCTGTTTATTAGGTAAATTAAATATTTCTGGTGCATTGGCATATTTTACAGGAGGAACAATGTCCGAAGAATTAGATACAGTAGAAACTGTTGACAGTATTGAAGCTGCTGGTTGCGGTTGTGCAGAGATTACAAATAGTGCTGAACCAGAACCCAACCCGGAAGAATTTATACCCCCTGAATTTTTCCCAGTAGTTCCTGCTGTGACAACTTCCGCACCTTTAACAAATTCATCCAATTCTCAATCTACTATCATGTCAAATCGTACATCTAATTACATTACTGCTAGTCAAGCACCCAGCGACCTCGCTGAAGTTAACTTAGTGTATGCTTTAGGTACACTGGGTTATGATTTTGGTTCAGAAGCCAGAAGAGACTCTTTTAAACAATTAATGCCAGGGGTAGCCATAGACGGAACAGCAATTCCCGCTAATCCCTATGATGCGCGGCAGATGGTAGATTATTTAGGAGATAATCTTTCGGAAGCTAAATCTTTAATTTGGACTTTAAATTTAGAATTAACTCCTATCTATGCAATAGAACCAGGTGGTGCTTTTGCCAGAGATGTCTATGCTATTTTACAACAATTATTATCGGGACAAATTCAAGCAGAAGACAGCGAGAATTATGTAGAGAGAGTCAGTATTCCCGGTATTTTATCGGGACGCAGTGTGAAACTATTTTCTGGTCAGGTTGTGCCAGTAATTGAAGTTCCCAACACTCGCGGACTGTATGGCTGGAAAGTGAATACTTTAGTTCAGGCTGCTATTGAGACAGTGCAAGCACAGGCTTCAGAAGCCCAAGAAGAGTCTATTCGTCGGACTTTGGGTAGTTTCCTCAGCCGTATTTATTATGATTTACGGAATTTAGGCACAACTTCCCAAGATAGGGCGTTGAATTTTGCCTCTACGAATGCTTTTCAAGCGGCTTCTACCTTTGCGGAAGCTGTGGCTACAGGTATGGAGTTGGATAGTATTACTGTAGAGAAAAGTCCTTTCTGTCGTTTAGATAGCGATTGTTGGGATGTAAAATTGAAGTTCTTTGACCCTGAAAATAGTCGTCGGGCGAAGAAGCTATTCCGGTTTACAATTGATGTGAGTGATATTATTCCTGTTACTTTGGGCGAAGTCCGTTCTTGGTCTACTCCTTATTAATAGTGGTAGGTTGGGTTAAGCAACAGCGCAACCCAATAAAGTCTTTTATCTCGTTATCTCGTTCCCAGTCTCTGACTGGGAATGCGACTACAGAGGCTCTGACTCTGCTTTAATAGAAGGCAGAGCCTTCTAGAATTCATTCCCATACGGAGTATGGGAACGAGAAAATCATGTTGAGTTTTTTAATGTTGGGTAACATACGTCAACCCAACCTACAATCTAAAATTGATTATGAGATTACCCAAACTTTCCCCTCCGGTAAAAAGACCAGATATTATTTATCCTCATCGGTCTGTTGATGTCATTCATGGTAGAGTCGAGGACTTAGTTAGCATTCGCATGGACTTATTACATGGTGCTAATTATAATGACCCCGCTGCATTTCAAAATCGTAGTTATCAGCAAATTAAATCTTCTTGTAGCTATGGTTGTCATAATTTTTAGTTAGCTCAAAATTTGTGTAACGCTATTGTTGGTTCTTAGTATGATAGAGCAACTAAATTCATTGCAATCTGTTCTGGCATTCAATGGCAAAGATAATTATGTTAGTTTAGGCAAGAAGCTGGAGTTTAAGATTGAGAAAGAAATTACTTTAGAAGCTTGGGTTTATTGTCAAAAACAACGACGACGGACTGGAATTATTTCTAATGTTTTTGATACTGGAGTAAGTGAAAGTGGATATGGTCTTCTTCTAGATGGCAAAAGCGGCGTGTTTTTTGCTTTGAAAACTTTATCTAAGAACATTCAATATTTTGGTAATAAACCTGAATCTTTAAAGTTAAACCAATGGCATCATGTTGCTGCTACTTATGATGGTCAACAGATGAAATTGTATTTAGATGGGGTAGCAATAGCCGTCAAATCATGTTCTGATTCTGGTATTGATTATGAACCGGAAAATGATTTATTAATTGGGACTTACAAAGATAATAATGAAACTTATCCATTTTTTGGCAAACTTGCGGAAGTTCGTCTTTGGAAAGTAGCCCGTATCCCGTCGGAAATTCAACAGAATATGCACCAATCTTTGGTAGGTAATGAGTTAGGACTGGTTGGTTATTGGCCTTTGAATGAAGGTCATAGCAATATAGCTTATGATAAAACCAGCAATGCCAATCATGGAATAATTAATGGTGCTAATTGGGAACAATCTCCAGTTCCTATTGTTCAGGTAAAATCTAATTTTGAATTAGGAGTTATCAATACTATGGCTAAAAAAAATCCACCTACCGCTAACTCAAGTCCCACAGAACCAAGAACTTCTCCAACTCCAGAAAAAGCAGCAGAAATTGAACGTAAATTGTTATCTACTGGCTTGGAAGATTATGGTTTTTGGTCACAGGAAATGGCTAGACAAAAAGCCCAACAAACTGAACCTGATGAACCTTTCCGGCGTGGTCGGATTTGGTGTTAGTTTGTGCAGTTCTCAGATCCCCGACTTCTTTGAGAAGTCGGGGATCTAATTTTTTAAACTAAAGAGTCCCAAAGCCTTTTTTCTTTTTCTCTTTCTTTTTCTTCGCTGGTGGTGTGCCGCCGGGATAGCCACGCCAGCCTTGTGCAGGGCGGTTTCCTCCTGCTGCTAAGGGATTACCACCGCCAAACATTCCTGGCATACCGGGAATGCCACCTTGTCCCATTTGCTGCATGAGCGATCGCATTTTTTGGAAGTCTGCTACCAGTTTGCTTACATCCGCTTCTCTGTAACCAGAACCAGAAGCAATTCGACGGCGGCGACTGGGAGAACTCGATAATAAATCTGGGTCACGGCGTTCTTTACCCGTCATGGAATTGATCATGGCTTCACAGCGTTTTAACTGGGTTTCTCCATGCTTCAATTGATCCTCAGAAAGTTTGTTCATCCCTGGAATCATTTTGATGATACCACCTAATGACCCCATATTCTTCAACAACCGCATTTGCTTGAGAAAGTCAGTAAAATCAAATTTCGCTGACAGGATTTTCTCCTGCATTTGCTCCGCATCTGCCAAATCTATCTCTTCTTGGGCTTTTTCTACTAGGGTGAGAACATCCCCCATGCCCAAAATCCGCGAAGCCATGCGTTCTGGGTAGAATGGTTGTAGCGCCTCGACTTTTTCACCCACACCGACAAATTTAATCGGCGCACCGGAAATTTGCCGCACTGACAACGCCGCACCTCCCCGGCTATCCCCATCCATTTTGGTCAGGATTGCCCCAGTAATACCGATTTGATCATGGAAGGTGCGAGTGAGGTTTGCTGCCTCTTGCCCGGTCATTGCGTCCACAACCAACAGGGTTTCATCGGGCTGGACTGTTTCTTTGATGCGGGCTAATTCCGCCATCATATCTTCGTCAATTTGCAAGCGTCCGGCAGTATCAATAATTACTGTATTTATGCCTTCCGCTCTGGCACGTTCCACACCTTGACGGGCAATTTCTACGGGGTTTGCTTCAATTCCCAGTTCAAATACTGGGACATCAATTTGCTTACCAAGGGTAATTAACTGGTCAATAGCTGCGGGACGATATATATCTGTAGCCACTAGCAGACAACTACGGTCTTGTTTTCGTAAATGCAAAGCTAATTTAGCGGTGGCTGTGGTTTTCCCTGTACCTTGTAAACCAGCCATTAACACAACGGTGGTTTTACCTGTAACTTCCGCCAGGGGAACATTTTCTTCCCCCATCACCTGCACTAATTCATCATAAACAATTTTGATGAATTGTTGGTCAGGACGCACGCCGGCGATAACTTCAGCCCCCTGGGCTTTGGCTTCGACTTCGCTAATAAAATCTTTGACCACCTGGAGATTGACATCTGCTTCCAACAAAGCCCGACGCACTTCCCGCAAAGCGTCTTGTATATTGGATTGGGAGATTTTATCCTGTCCTCGCAGTTTTTTCCAGGCGGACTCTAAACGGTCAGATAGTGCATCAAACATAATTCAGTTACAACGTAGTTAGTCTGTTGGGAATATTTACTCAGTTTTTAAGGATCTTCTTTACTAGCTTATCTGAGTCTAGCAACTGATGGATCTGGTAAACCGTAATTTTGAAGGTGTTTTAGTTGGTAATAGGTCTTTTCTTACGTAGTAGGAAAGGAAAAACGAACCACAGAGGACACAGAGAAAACGGAGAAAGGAGATTTAACAGGGATTTTTGGGTAAGTTTGACAAATAGGAGTTACCCACAAGTTACGAAAGAATGAACCACGTTCGTGAAGCGTGCCGAAGGCATAGGCACGAAGGACACGAAGATAAAGAGAGTTTTAGAGGTATTTTGCCTAAGGGACTTCCAATTAAAAAAATACCCAAAAATTTCTTGTGGTGCAGGCATCTTGCCTGCTAATCATCAAGGACAGGCAGGATGCCCATCCCACAAAATTGGGTAATTTATTTTTTGGTGTTTCCTAAGTTCTGGTTTATATAAAAGTGGTAAATCCCAAATTATAGATCCCCGACTTCTTTAAGAAGTCGGGGATCTGTCCATGAATGATCGCTATGGCTGCATTCTTACCTAAAATCTATAATTGTAATTTTTTACTAAGATTAATAAAATTTTATTTTTATCAATGCGAAATGAACAAATATATGCTATTCTGAACGCTCAATAATCTAAAAAATAACAACTATGTTTAACTTTAATAACTACATCCAAAACCTACAAATAAATATTAAACATGGTGGAGAACGCAGTCACTATTCCAGTTTACAAAGTTTAATAGAAAGTTTAGAAATTGGCATTAGTACCATAGTAGAAGAAAAGGGCAATCAAGCAGGAATACCCGATTTAACTATTAGAAAAAATGAGCGCGTTGTGGGATATATAGAAGCTAAAGATATTAATATCAACATTACTAAATTAGACAAACAAAATGAACAGCAAATTAAACGTTATTTAGAATCAAATATAGGTTATAACTTCATCTTAACTAATTACTTACAATTCCGTTGGTATGTAGATGGAGAATGTGAAAAAACTGCTGAATTAGCTACTTTAGAACAAGGAGAAATTACTCTAGTTGATGATTTAAAACCTATTACAGAATTATTACAATCATTTCTGAACCAAAAAGCCAAAGATATTAATAATTATTATGATTTGGCTAGAGAAATGGCTGCTTATACTAAAACTATTAGAAATGCCATTGAATTATCTTTAGTCATAGAAGATTCTACCGAAGAATTAAATTGCCTAAAAGAAAGCTTTAAGAAATTACTATTGTTAGATATAGATAATGATAAATTTGCCGATATGTACGCCCAAACTATTGCTTATGGGTTATTTACTGCAAAAATTGGTCATACAGAAAACCCTGAAGAATTTGCATTTAATCGCACTACAGCTAGTATTTATATTAGTGATAGAATCCCTTTTTTAAAAGGTTTATTTGATTTAGTTTTAGGAACTGGTAGCGTTAGTAAAATTCACAAATCTATTGAGAATTTAATTGAGTTATTCAACAGAATAGATATGACCAATATTTTAGAAAATTTTGGTCGAGAAACGCGCACAGAAGATCCAGTAATTCACTTTTATGAAACATTTTTAGCGGCTTATCAAGCATCATTAAGAAAAAGTCGCGGAGTTTATTATACTCCTGAACCTGTGGTTAAATTTATTGTGCGTGCTGTGAATGATATTTTAGTAGATAGAACAATTTTTGATTTAGAATATGGTTTAGGAAATAGAAGAGTAACAATTCTTGATCCCGCAACAGGAACAGGAACATTTTTATATGCAGTTATTCAACAAATTCGTGATAATTTTGCTAAATATGATGTTCGTAGTTGGGAAAATTTATTAAGAGATACGGAACTTTTAAATCGTCTTTTTGGTTTTGAGTTATTAATGACTCCTTATACCATAGCACATTTAAAAATAGGTGTATTACTGGGATATTTAAAATATAAATTTGCACCAAATGAAAGATTAAAAATATATTTAACTAATGCGTTGGAAGAAGGCATAAAACAAGGTGATTTAATCTCTGGTATTACCCAAATTATTGCCGAAGAATCAAGTCAAGCAGCAAAAGTAAAAACAGAAATTCCCATCACTGTGGTATTAGGAAATCCTCCCTATTCTGTCAGTTCTCAAAATGCTAGTAAACGGAAAAGAATCTTAAATCAAGATGAAAAATATTTAGCAGATGTGGAATATACTGGTTCAGTGTGGAATAGAATTTATAAAACTGGTAAAGTAGGTAAAACTATTACAGAATTAACTCATATTGGGGAACTATTAGAATTATATAAAGGTAGGGTAAGATTAGAAGGTGAGAAAAATATTCAACCTTTGGATGATGATTATATTAAATTTATTAGATTTGCTCAATATCAAATAGAAAATAATAGTCACAATGCGGGTATTATTGGTTTTATTACTAATCATTCCTATCTTAATGGGTTAGTTCATCGGGGAATGAGAGAAGAATTATTAAAGTATTTTGACACTTTATATATTATGGATTTACATGGTAATTCTTTATTAAAGGAAACTACTCCAGATGGAAATATCGATCAAAATGTTTTTGATATTCAACAAGGTGTATCTATTTTAATTGCTGTGCGAGAGAAAAGTAACCCTGATTATGGTTCTACTGCTTATAAATCCAGAGATGGTATTAAGGAAATGGCTAAGGTGTTATATTATGATTTATGGGGAAATCGTGAGGATAAATATAATTTTTTAGAGTCTGCAAGTTTAGATAATGTTGATTGGATAGAGGTAAAACCTACTGAACCTAATTACTTTTTTGCACCGAAAAATCTTGATTATGAAGATGAATATAAAAGAGAGTTAAGTATTACTGATATCTTCCCAATTTATGCTGCGGGAGTGAAAACTAGAAGAGATAATGTATGTGTTGAATATGATAGACAAGAATTAATAAATCGTTTTCAGGATATTGCAATAGATACTAACTTAGAAGAATTGAAACAAAAGTACAATATCAAAGATACAGAATATTGGACTTTAGAAAAAGCTAAATTAAATATCAAAGAAAATGAAATTAAATCAAATATATTGTTGTATGCTTATCGGCCATTTGACAATCGCTGGGTTTATTATAATCCTAAGATTATTGAAAGAGGAGATAGTCGTAAAGAATTAATGACACATTTATTAAAAGGTAATAATATTGCTTTACTTTCTTGTCGTCAACAAGTTGAACCAGGTTTTCATCATATATTTTGTTCGGAAATTTTAACAGAACATTGTACTATTTCATTGAAAAGTAGGGAAGCAACTTATGTTTTCCCTCTCTACACTTATCCAAATACAGAAAATCAACAAACTAACCTTTTTATAGAAAAAACTCCTAATTTATCCCCAAAATTCTTAGAAGCTATCGAAGAAAAACTGGGTAAAATACCAACTCCAGAACAAATATTTTACTATGCTTATGCAATATTTCACAGTCCCATTTATCGCACTAGATACGCTGAATTTCTGAAAATAGATTTCCCACGTCTTCCCTTAACCAGTAACGAAAAACTATTTAACGAATTAGCTATTAAAGGAGAAGAATTAGTTAATTTACATTTAATGAAATCGGATATATTCAATAATTTAATTACAACCTATCAACAAATAGGAGATAATCAAGTTACCGAAGTTACTTATAATTCAGAATTGCAAAGGGTTTATATTAATAAACAGAGTTATTTTCCAGATATTCCCCCACATATCTGGGAATTTAAGATTGGTGGATATCAGGTATTAGATAAATGGCTAAAAGACAGAAAAAACGCCAAGCGAGAATTATCTACAGAGGAAATTAACCATTATCAAAAAATTGTCATTGCTTTAACAGAAACTTTACAACTAATGCAGGAAATTGACATAATTATTCCTGGGTTTCCCATAGAGTGATGAGGTTTATCTCGTTCCCAGTCAGAGACTAGGAATGTCATCAATGTGCTGAGATAGAATTAGGAGATAAAACGTCACTCACTAAAATGTTAGTATCAAGTTTCAAAGCCAATTAAGCGCGGACCAAAAGGGATAGAATTTTATGATGCAGATGGTAATCCTTGGGATGTAAAAACACCAACTTCTCCTTCTCCTGGTGAGTCATGGAAGTTTGATTCAAAAGATGCTGTTACCGCAATTAAAAAGGAATTGCGAGATAAGACCCAGTTACTTTCTGATGGCACTAAAACACCCCCGGGTACTTTCCTAAACGGAAATACTGGTCAGCCTGTACCCAGAAAAGTTATTCTTGATAGCTCATACATGAATCCGGCTGACCATCAAGCATTATGGCAACGACTTAATCAAGAATTGACACCGGATGAGCTTAATCGTATTGTTGAGATTGTAAATCGTCCTTAGCATAAAGGTACATAAGATAATGTTAGAACTTATAGAATTAACTGAAACACCTGATCATCAGTCTCTACAGAATAAAATTAATAACCATGTTCGTTATCTAGAATCCTACGGAGATGAAGGAGAATTTGCCGATTTGTCTAACCTAAAAATAGAAAATTTTGATTTTAGTAATTGTAAATTGTCTGGAATTCATGCACATAATAGTGTGTTTATAAAATGCCGCTTTTACCAGTGCGACTTGTATGGTTCTGTGTTCAAAGATTCTGTGTTTATGAACATAGATTTTGAACAAGCCAATCTGGGAAAAACTGAGTTTTATAGAATTAAAAATGAGGATGTCAGATTTGATAACGCCAATCTTGGTAGTGCTGAATTTTATGATTGTCAACTCAATGGCACAAGCTTTAAAAATGCAAATTTGGGTGGTTCATCTTTTGATGAATGTAATCTAACAAATGTAGTTTTTGAAGGGGCAATTCTTGAAAATGCTTCCTTGAACGGAAATATTGAGAAAAATACAAATTGGTCAAATATTAAGCTTATCAGTTAGAGGATGTTTGAAAAGTTTTGAGGAGTCAAAATTTATGCCAATCGCCTGATCATGATACGGATCATAGCTAGATAGATAAAAGTCTCTGATGTTTCAGGTAGTAACTCGTAGTCTCTGACTAATCGACGACAACCCATCAGCCAGCCAAAAGTACGTTCCACAACCCATCGCTTTTTGAGGACCACGAAACTTTTAGTTTGCTGGGGTCGTAGCACTACCTGAACAATCCAACGGCAAACGTCCATCACCCACATCATAAACGATGGACCATCAAACCCACCGTCAGCCCAAATAGTCGTCAATCGAGAAACCT
>NZ_JADEVZ010000030.1 GCF_015207875.1 Dolichospermum sp. LEGE 00240 | reverse complement strand
TCAGATGTGTATAACAGACAGCCCTACTCCCCTGCCCAACTTCCTCCTCACACAATGTTATTAAAACCTTCGTTCCCAAAAATGGGTTGGCAATCCTGGCTTAAACCCTGGCAACAAATGGATGGGCTACTATTTCTTCTCCCCGTTGCTGTTAGTATGTTCGGGGGGCTGATGATTCTGAGTACAGAATTAAAGCAACCTGTAACAGACTGGTGGTGGCACTGGCTGATAGCGGCGATTGGTTCAACTATTGCCTTATTTTTAGCTCGTTGCCGTTATGAAAACTTAATGCAGTGGCATTGGTTCACCTACGGGCTGACCAACTTTAGTTTAATAGCTGTGATGCTCGCTGGTACTAGTGCCAAAGGCGCACAGCGTTGGATTAGTATTGCTGGTTTTAATGTCCAACCCTCAGAATTTGCTAAAGTAGGCTTAATCATTACCTTGGCTGCATTGTTACATAGGCAGACTGCTTCTACGCTTGAGAGTGTTTTCCGTGTCTTGGCAATTACGGCTGTACCTTGGGCATTGGTATTTTTACAGCCAGACTTGGCAACATCACTGGTATTTGGGGCAATATTTTTAGGAATGCTGTACTGGGCAAACGCTAACCCCGGCTGGTTAATACTGATGATTTCTCCGGTCATAGCAGCAATCTTGTTTAGTATATCTTGGCCAATGTTAACACCCATAGTTTTATCTAAAGACATATCATTGAGCATATTGGGTTTAATATGGGCAGTAGCGATGGGGATAGTTGGTTGGGTTAGTCTGCCCTGGAAGCGGTTTAGTATTGGTGCTATTGGATCATTATGTCTTAATCTGCTTGGTGGCGAATTAGGCATTTTTGCCTGGAATCATATCTTAAAGGAGTATCAAAAAAACCGACTTAGTGTATTTATTAACCCTGAACATGATCCTCTTGGCGCTGGTTATCACCTGATTCAATCTCGCATTGCTATTGGCGCCGGTGAAGTTTGGGGTTGGGGTTTGTTTAAAGGTCCCATGACTCAACTCAATTTTGTTCCTGAACAACACACAGATTTTATTTTCTCCGCTGTTGCTGAAGAATTTGGTCTGGTGGGGTGCTTAATTTTACTATCAGTTTTTTGCTTGATTTGCTTTCGTTTACTCCACGTAGCTCGAACAGCCAAAGATAACTTTGGTTCACTTTTAGCTATTGGTGTTTTGTCTATGATTGTGTTTCAACTGATTGTGAACGTGGGGATGACAGTTGGTTTGGCACCGGTGGCGGGGATTCCCCTACCTTGGATGAGTTATGGACGTTCGGCGATGCTGACTAACTTTATTGCGATCGGTATAGTAGAATCTGTGGCTAATTATCGTCAACGCCAAAAGTATTATTAGGGAATAGGTGACAGGTGACAGGTGACAGTAAAAATAAGGCAAGAAGATAATAAATATTTCCCTGTTCCCTATTCCCTATTCCCTATTCCCTAATAAGCATTAAGCTATTAATAGGAAACTATTGAAGGTAAGTAAGATGATCCTGCCTGGAGCAACTGTTCGCGTCAAAAATCCCGCAGATACATATTATCGGTCTGAAGGACTTGTCCAACGAGTGAGTGATGGTAAAGTAGCTGTATTATTTGAAGGTGGTAATTGGGATAAAATAATTACTTTCCGCTTAACAGAATTAGAACCTGTTGAAACTACAGTTCCGAAAAAAGGGAAATAGTAATTTAGTCTTTAGTCATTAGTCAGTAGTTATTAGTTATTTACTAAGACTATTGACTAATGGCAATTTTAAAAAAATTCTGCAATTCCTATAAGTAATGCGACAGAATTAATTACACAATGATTTTGCTGTTCCCTGTTCCCTGTTCCCTGTTCCCTATTCCCTATTCCCTATTCCCTATTCCCTATTCCCTATTCCCTGTTCCCTGTTCCCTGTTCCCTGTTCCCTATTCCCTATTCCCTGTTCGTTAACTGCTTATGCGTCTACCTTTACCACAGTTTGCTATTGAAAATCGCCATCCTCATCACTTTGCAGAGATAATTGAAACGACAAGTACGGAATTTTTGGCTCAGTGTTTAGAACCAGAAGACTTGAGTTTTCCACCAATGCCAGCTTTTGGGAGTTGGGTTTGCGCTGTGGACGAAGAATCGGGTAATCAAGTTTATGCTGTAGTTTATCATGCCACAACTATGCCCATTGATTCTGTACATCGGGCGGTTGCACTAGGATTATCTTTAGAAGCTTTGCGTGAGGAACAACCCCAGATATTTTCTATGCTCAAAACTGAATTTCGAGCGGCGATTGTGGGATTTAAGGAAAAGTCTATAAATATAGGTAATAATGGCAGGGTATATCAATACTTACCACCCCGTCCACCACAAATCCACCAGGCTGTTAATCATTGTCAGGCAGAAGAAATTATTCAGTTTACGGAAGAACTAGATTTTTTACGAACATTACTTTTTATTAGTGGTGCGCCTGTAGATTCTTTAGCTGCCGCCGCTATTCGAGGAGTATACCAGTTACGAAAAACTGATAGAGAATGGTTGATTAAAGCTGGAAGACATCTGAGTATGTTACTCAAAGATGATTATGATCGGTTGCGGTTTATTTTGAGCCAAATTCACCCTTAACCATAGAGTATTACTATTTTGGAGATGTCTAATGTAAAATATGACAGTTGTATTAGATGCTGTGAATGTGATTGAGCGTTATACCTTGCCCGAAATGGGCGATTTGTGGAGTGAAACCTATAAGCTGAAAACCTGGCTAGATGTAGAGATCGCAGTTTGCGAAGCACAGGCAGAACTGGGTTATATTCCAGCAGCAGCAGTAGAGGAAATTAAGGCTAAGGCGAATTTTGACCCGAAACGGGTGCTGGAAATTGAGGCAGAAGTTCGTCATGATGTGATTGCTTTCTTGACAAATGTTAATGAATATGTAGGTGATGCAGGACGCTATATTCACTTGGGTTTAACTAGTTCTGATGTTTTGGATACTGCTTTATCGCTACAATTAGTTGCTAGTCTGGATCTGTTGTTAAAACGCCTAGAAGATGTCATTGATGCTATTCGTAAAAAAGCTACTGCCCATCGCCATACGGTAATGATTGGGCGATCGCATGGTATTCACGCTGAACCGATTACCTTTGGCTTTAAGTTAGCTGGTTGGTTAGCGGAAGTGTTGCGACACCAAGAACGGTTGCAAATTCTCAAAAAAACGATCGCTGTCGGTAAAATATCCGGTGCTGTGGGGACTTACGCCAACATTGAACCCCGTGTAGAAGCGATCGCTTGTGCAAAACTCGGACTTAAACCCGATATTGCCTCTACTCAGGTAATTTCCCGTGATATTCATGCAGACTTTGTGCAACAGTTAGCATTACTGGCTGCATCCATAGAACGTTTTGCTGTAGAAATTCGTAACCTGCAAAAAACAGACGTTTTAGAAGTTGAAGAATTTTTCGCCAAAGGGCAAAAAGGCTCTAGTGCTATGCCTCACAAGCGTAATCCCATCCGTTCGGAACGATTAACAGGGATGGCACGATTAGTAAGAAGTCATGCAGGGGCAGTATTAGAAAACGTCGCTTTGTGGCACGAACGGGACATTTCCCATAGTTCTGTAGAACGAGTAGTTTTACCAGATGCTTGCATTTTGACTCATTTCATGCTGCATGAAATCACCCAATTGGTAAATAACCTGTTGGTTTATCCCGAAAACATGGCACGAAATCTTAACTGTTATGGTGGAGTCGTCTTTAGTCAAAGGGTATTATTAACCTTAATAGATAAAGGACTAAATCGAGAAGCAGCCTATACTATAGTCCAAGAAAGCGCCCATACTGCCTGGAACAAACCAGAAGGCAACTTCCGTGATTTAATCAGCACAGATCCTCGCGTCACTCAAAACTTATCCCCAGCAGAAATAGAAGCCTGTTTTGATCCACAACATCATCTCAAGCATTTAGAACAGGTTTATCAACGATTGGGTATTTAGAACTGGAATTGGGGAATTGGTGATTGGGGGTTTTAAACGGAAATAATTATTACCCATGACCCATGACCCATTCATTACCAATCACCACAACTAATGTAAAAGTCCGATAACGTGCAGTAAGCCTTTACCAGTGATTAATTCAATAATCAACCCAATAAAACCTAGCATGGCTATCCGACCATTCCAAACTTCTGCGCTGGTAGTGATTCCCCATTCCCACCGTTCTTGGGGATACATTTTCACCCTTTTTTTCATTTGGGTAACTTGAGAGAGTTTGAGATTAGGTTGTTGCAGGACATCAACTATCAGGTCGCATAGAGCTTTGATAAAAACTGGATTGGTGTTGGGGGCAGGAACTCGTCCGAAGTTGTGTATTCCTGCTTGTTCAGCTATTTCTCGATATTCAATGTCAATTTCTTGCAGTGTTTCGATGTGTTCAGAAACAAAACTAATGGGGACAACTACCAAATCTTTCACACCTTTAGCGCCGAGTTCGTTCAGTGCATCTTCTGTGTAGGGTTGTAGCCATTCTACCGGACCAACACGACTTTGATAGGCGAGGGTGTGGGGATTGGGACGATTGAGAGTTTGCATAATTAAGGTTGTGCATTCCTCAATTTCTACTTGGTAGGGATCTCCTGCTTCCTCTACATAACTTTTAGGTACACCATGTGCGCTGAAGAATATATGCACGTGATCAGGATGTGGAAACTTATCAATTTCGCCAATTATGAGTTCTGCCATTGCTTGTAGATAACCTGGTTCTTTGTACCAAGAGGCAATGACGGTATATTCAAGACTTTGGAGTTTGGGGTTTTCTTTCCATAGTTGTTCTAATAACCGGAAACTAGAACCGCTGGTGCTGATGGAAAATTGGGGGTAAAGTGGGAGAATTACTAACTTATCAATGTTATCTTGGGTAAGTTGGGCGATCGCTTCCTCTGTATAAGGATGCCAATAACGCATTCCCACATAGATATTAGCTTCTTGTCCTAATTCACCTAACTTGGCCTTGATAGCTTCTCCTTGTTCCTCTGTAATCCTTCGTAAGGGAGAACCGCCGCCAATTTGCTTATAATTTTCTTGAGATGTTTTTTCTCGGCGTGTAGCAATAAACCAAGCCAAAGGTTTTTGCATCCAGCGAAACGGTAAACGGATAATTTCGGGATCTGAAAACAGATTATACAAAAAAGGTCCTACATCGTCTAGTTTATCAGGACCACCGAGATTAAGTAATAATACCCCTATACGACCCATAGCAGTTACTTTCCCCCAATCCTTACAGATTTTTCACTAATGTTAACAATATATCTTTATTAAATATAAAGCTTTATCGGCAGGAAAAATACAATGGCAACAATTTTTAGAGATTTAAGTTATAGATACCAATGGCTATATGATGGTATATCCCGGTTAGCGGCTGTGACTGTGGGTGGTGAACCTCGGTTTCGTCGACTGGCTTTACAACATTTAAACCTACAATCAGATACTCAGATTTTAGATTTATGCTGTGGTAGTGGTCAAGTAACCAGATTTTTAGTAAATTTTTCGGAAAATGTCACCGGCTTGGATGCTTCTCCATTATCTATCAAACGATGTCAGAAAAATGTGCCAAATGCTACTTATGTAAAAGCATTTGCTGAGGATATGCCGTTTGCAGATAATTTGTTTGATGTGGTACATACTAGCGCAGCCTTACACGAAATGCAGTCAGAACAACTCCGCAAAATCATTAAAGAGGTTTATCGGGTATTAAAACCGGGAGGAGTTTTCACTTTGGTGGATTTTCACCCCCCAACAAATCCGATATTTTGGCCGGGGTTGGCGGTATTTTTCTGGTTGTTTGAAACCCAGACGGCTTGGGAATTGTTGAAAACGGATTTACCTGGTTTGTTACGAGATTTTGGTTTTGATGTGGCTAAACCTAGTTTATATGCGGGTGGAAGTTTGCAGGTAATTCAGGCAAGAAAAATTGTTGAATAGGAGTCAGCAGTCAGCAGTCAGCAGTCAGCAGTCAGCAGTCAGACAGGGAATTAATTCCCTGTCTAAAAGCTAAAGTCGGTTTAAACCGACTATTGGGAAACCAGGAAAAGGTTCTAAGTAGGGCTTGCTGAATAAACCTAGAACTGAGATATATCAAGAGTTTGAAGGTAAAAAAGGTGAAAGAAGTGCAAGGAATAAGGGTTGAAATTAGCAAAAACCCATCACTTTACCAGATTTAATACTATTCTTCTCTTCTTCTAATTCTTCCTCCTGACTCGGTGACTCCTGACTCCTAGCCCTCTCAGACAACTTTTATGGCTTACGCCACGCTACGCTATCAGCAAACCCTAAGTAATTTGTTCTGTTTGTGTTTCTACTTTTTGGCCAATTTTTGGTTCTGTACCCGCAATTAATCGCTCAATATTGGTGCGGTGACGGATAATTACATATAAACCGCCAGTAATACCAAGAAGAATGTAGGCTAACGGTTGGTGGAAAATTACCATAAAAATGGAAACAGCCACAGCCCCAGAAATAGAACTTAAAGATACAATTCTAGAAATGGCAATGACTACTGCAAATACTCCTAATGTTGATAATCCCACCTGCCAATTTATAGCTAGTAAAATTCCCACACCACTAGCCACAGATTTACCACCAGTGAAGCCAAGAAATATTGATTTACTATGTCCTAAAAGGGCGGCTAAACCAACTAATGTAACTAAATAAGGTTGCCAAATTTCGGGATTTACAGTTGATGGAATTAAGTTTTGACTATAAGCAATGTTAAATAAGGCACAACCTAAATTTATGGCTAAAACTCCTTTTAAAGCATCAATTAATAACACAAATGCCCCTGGAACTTTACCCAAGGTTCTCAAAACATTAGTTGCACCTGTTGAACCAGAACCAACTTCCCGAATATCAATTCCTTTTAATAGCTTACCTGCTAGATATCCAGTTGGAAAAGAACCGCATAGGTAAGCTAATAAAACTACCACTCCACACAAACTTAACCAAAGAAACATAAATTTGTCAGTTGTTAGTTGTCAGTTGTTAGTTGTCAGTTGTTAGTTGTTAGTTGTCAGTTGTCAGTTGTTTTACCAATGACCAATGACCAATGACCAATGACCAATGACCAATTACCAATTACCAATTACCAATTACCAATTACCAATTACCAATTACCAATTACCAATTAAAAATCATCATCAAAATCTCTATCTTTCATGGTTTTTGGGTCAGGGGCAAAAGCTAACCAGAGAGGGAATTGTAGTAACGCTAAACTAATTTGTTCCTCAGAATCATCAATGATAATTAAAGGCATTTGGTTAGCTTTAACTAATCTCTCGGCTTTTTGGGCTAAAGCTGTCGGTGCTTCAAATAATACCACTCCTCTGTCTGGTCCAAAATCGGGACGACCGATACCTAAACAATCTTGTAAACCGCGTCGCCATTCGCCTAAACGTTCTGGAGTATTTGCTAAAATTAGGGTTCGCACGGGATAGCTTCGCTCGCCGGAGGCATCGCCATATAATTGATGTAATATAGAAATTGCCGATGAAGCAATGAGAATATTCTGTAATCGGCTACCCATTGTCCGCAAAGCACCCCGTCCACCAAGGGTAAATAACCAATTTGAGATTTTTTCTGCATGAATTGGTTCAAAGGTGCGGCGTAACTGCCAAGGTGGTCCATAATAATCTGGTTGGTTGCGGTATTGGTCAAGTAAGCGGCGGATTTTTTTAGTAGTGTCCTGAAACTGCTGTTGACCAAGTTGCGGCATTTCTGATAGCGATAGCGTGGCGTTAGCCATTTGTTCTTGCACAGCTTTATCTTCTTTCGGTGCTGGCTTTTCCCGTTCCCGCACAGGTTGTACAAGCTGCATTTGTTCTGCTGCTGATGCCAAATCCTGTAAACTGCCTGTGAGATAGTCTTTAAAACCTTGTACCCGAATTGCTATATCTTGAGATGTGCCGGCAAAGGTTGTCCGCATTTCATTACGAATTCGTTCCTGACGACGTTCGAGTTGTTCGACAGAAATTTGTAAGGCTTGTTTGCGTTGTTCTAACTGTGATAATGAGTCTTGAACAATTTGCGAGAGTGCGGTTTGAGTTACACCAATTTGCGTCCGCAGGTTGGCATAAGTAGTTTCCAATTCAGCAATTTCTGCGCTAAGTTCTGATGACTTTTGCTGTAGTTGGGCTAATCTTTGTTCTGCTTGTATATGTAGTGAATCTTCTGCTTCTAGTTCTGTTGTTGCTGTTGTTGTTGACGTTCCCAATTCACCAGATACTTGAGTTTCTAACTGTAAATCGGTAGATGGTTTTTCTGGTAGTTCATTTGTGGGGAGTTGCGCTTCTATTTGTTCTAACCACTCATTTATGGGTTCTGGAGTTGGAGATTCTTCTGGGTTCATAAACAACTATATAAATTTTCCATGATACAAAAAATATCTTTCTTGAAATATCCAATTGACTAGAATATCTAATCAATGCGTGGACAACGTTCTTCTAGGCAAGATTTTAAGGTTTTGGGGTCAAATAAAATTGGCAGAAAGTGGATGCTGTTCACTTCTTTAAAATAGAACAAAATGGGAACCGGATTCCAGAATATTCGCCAATTTTGCCATTCTTGGTAAGGAAAACGCCTAATTAATTTTTCGCCTCTATAAAGATCAAAGTCAGTAGCGGTAAATTGAAAGCGCAGTGTTACAGCTTGCAACATCAAAAACAAACCCAATAGCGTTAATATTCCCCCCAGCCAAGGTTGTACTAAGAGAACGGGAATGGCGACCAAGACTAAAACAATAGGAATATTGTAACTTGGCTTGAGTTCTACTGTTGATATGATGTTAGGTGTGAATGAACTATGCAAAATCTTTTTCTCCTGTTTCTATAATTCGTAATTTTTAATTACTCTATTTTGCCTCTTACCTTTTGCCTATAAATCACTTTCCTGGCGATAATCCACTACCGGGGCCTTGGAACATGACCCAAGATAAAAAGAAGTTGCTAATAAATATAATTAATAGGGCAGTGACAACAGCAGTTGTAGTTGATTGTCCCACGCCCTTAGCACCGCCTGTGGTAGTTAAGCCCCAGCTACAGCCGATAATGGCAATTAATACACCAAAGCAACAGGCTTTAATCATGGCGCTACCAATATCCCAAATGTCAAGAAAGTCGCGGGCTGAGTCTAGAAATACTGTATCGGATAGGTTGTAAATGCGGGTGGCTATAAGCAATCCTCCAGACATTCCTGTGATTAAGGATAGCAAAGTTAAGACAGGCAGCATGATGAAGCAAGCCAGAAGTCGGGGAATGACTAGATAATCAATAGGATCTGTTTTTAACATTAACAGAGCATCTATTTGTTCTGTAACTTTCATTGTGCCGATTTCTGCTGCGAAAGCTGAACCCACCCGTCCGGCTAAAACTACTGCTGTCAATACGGGGCTAAGTTCTCTGGTTAATGCTACTGCTAATACGCCCCCAACGAGGTTTCCTGCCCCGAAGTTGATGAATTCCCGTGCTACCTGAATTGTGAATACTGCACCCACGAATATGGCTGTTAATAGGGCAATGAAGAAGGAGTCTGGTCCTACTATTGCCAACTGTTCTAAGGTGTTACGACGGTGAATTTTACCTTGAAGGAGGTGAACTATGACTTGTCCACCTAAAAAGGTTGCAGCCAGCAAGCGCTGACTCCATGTTGCTATACTGGATTTGGCCATTGGTCACTGGTGGTGGGGGATAGAATTAACACTAGACAATATGCAAATTATTAACTTAGTTTACGGCTAGTCTCATAAAATTGAGCGAGTTTTTACAGTGTTTTTACTTCTAGTCAACTGGACACTGAGATGTAAGTCCTGATTTTTTCAGGGTTGTACAGGTTTTAAATCTCAAAAATACCCGACACACTTGGGGTAACTATTACCAGTGCAATTTAATGAAAACTTAAGATTCTTGACGAAATGAATGTTTGGGAGCGATCGCCAGTATTGTAGAAGTTGGCAGATAATTTTTCGATTATCTCTCAAGTTACCCACTATCCTGGTTTGATTCATGACTATATTTGGTAATTTTTTCCGATCTTTAGTGCTTACCACCATTTTTAGTTTTTTTGTCCCTGTCTTCCTCGTTGGTGGTTTGTTGTTGGTTTTATCACTTTTTGGCTATGTGCCTGGTCTACAAAGGATAATTTCCGATGTCTCTATGCAAATTCTGCATTTTCTCGCTACTTTCGGCAGCGGTAGTTCCCTCAACGGTCTATTGACAATTGGTTTAACTTGCGGCTTTGTTGGGGCGCTGTTTGATATCTATGTTCATTATCGTTATCAAATTCTTCATACTGATTCTTGAATGTTGCCAAAGCATTTAAGCCATGTTGGTGATTTTAAGGAATCCCACAACAAGTAATCTTAATAATTGCGATCCATAGCTGAGTATTTCTATTTTTACTAGAGGCTATTGGCTCTGTGCTGGAAATTTCTATTTGTTAAGGTCGTTATTTTCCCAAATTTTTGTGTAGTGCAGTGGTACAACACAGTAAGTTTGAGATGGGTATATTTGTGGTGAAAGCTAATATTTTTCAATATTTGGTTCCTATTCCTTAAAAATACCAAATAAAACTACATATAAAATCTAAAAATTTCCTTAAGATTTTTAATAATGATTGGGGTGATATAGCAAGAGTTACCGAGTCAGGGGTGAGAAGTAAAATTCCTCCCCTTGTCTTTGGGACTTTTCCCAATTGGATTATAGGCAAAACCCGTTAGCTTCACACTGGGCGTTCTATATTAAAGATATTCAAAAGATTAAAAAGTTATTTGATTGCCCATGATTTGGCCATTTAAGCCCAACTTTCGGAAACAAATTGCACGGATTGAAGTTAGCGGTGCGATCGCTGGTGCAACTCGTAGGCACGTTCTAGAAGCATTAAAAACCGTAGAGGAAGGTAAATTTCCCGCCTTACTGCTACGCATTGATAGTCCTGGGGGTACAGTGGGTGATTCTCAAGAAATCTACAGTGCCCTGAAGAGATTAGCCAAAAAAATCAAGATTGTTGCTAGTTTTGGGAATATTTCCGCTTCTGGAGGCGTTTATATTGGTATGGGGGCAGAACATATCATGGCGAATCCTGGCACGATTACAGGCAGTATTGGGGTGATTCTGCGAGGGAATAATCTAGAGGTGCTATTGGAAAAAATTGGTGTTTCCTTTCAGGTCATTAAGTCAGGACCGTACAAAGACATATTAGCTTTTGATCGGGAATTAACAGAACCGGAACAAACTATTCTGCAAGACTTGATTGATTGCAGCTATCAACAATTTGTGGAAACGGTTGCTGAGGCTCGTTCATTGACTGTAGAGAAGGTCAGAAGTTTCGCTGACGGCCGAATTTTTACCGGACAGCAAGCCTTAGAATTAGGTGTTGTAGACCGCTTAGGAACAGAAGAGGATGCAAGACGATGGACAGCGGAGTTAGTAGGACTTGATCCTGAGAAAACTCTTTGCTATACGCTAGAAGAACGGAAACCATTTTTGAGTCGTGTTCTACCAGGAGGTCGTCAAGCTAAATCGGTTATTGGTGGGGGAATTGATTGGCTAGAATTTGAAATGTCTACCAATGGTTTACCCATGTGGTTATATCGTCCATAGAAAGTCATAGGGAACAGGTGACAGGTGACAGGTGACAGGTGACAGGGAACAGGTAACAGGTGACAGGTGCTACGCCACGGGGACAGGTGACAGGTGACAGGTGACAGGTGACAGGTGACAGGTGACAGGTGACAGGTGACAGGTGACAGGTGATAGGTGACAGGTGACAGGTGACAGGGAACAGGTAACAGGGAAGAATTATTACAACTGACAAAAGGAGGATTTTGGTAGTGGAATGGCAAATGCGAGCAATTCGGGGTGCAACAACTGTTGCAGAAAATAGTGTCGAAGCAATTCGAGATTCAGTAACAGAATTATTAGATGAATTGGAGCAGAGAAATAAACTCCAACCGGAGGATATGATTAGTGTGACTTTTTCTGTGACCAAGGATTTGGATGCTATTTTTCCAGCAGCGATCGCCCGCAGTCGTCCTTTGTGGGATAGTGTAGCTATGTTAGATGTCCAACAAATGCACGTTGAAGGAAGTTTACCACGCTGTATTCGCTTTCTCATTCACGCTAATTTACCAACTTCTACGCCAATTCACCACGTTTATTTACGTCACGCTGCTAAATTGCGTCCCGATTGGAGTTTACCCCAAACGTTACAAGCTTCACAGCAGGTAGTGGAGACGAAAGTTTAAAATTAGCTGGTCAATAACATAAGTAAAAGTTAGCGCATTCATGAGCTATTACAGTGGTGACGCGGCTGCTCAACCTGCTACTATTGGTGGGAGTATTTTCACTCATCAGGGTACTGGTGTATGTGTAAAGTTAGATGCTTTTTTGGATATTCTTGCCAAAGGTGAAGAGCCGCTTGTCATTGTCACCAGTGAAGGTTATTTTACGAAAATATATAAGTATGTGACTGCGTATAAGGGTTTTGTGTTTTTCACAGAATCCTTGGATAAATTGGATTTTGGTAGCAATATTGAGGTGATTTACGCTCAGAGTTTAGGAACAAATATTTGATTGTGTGAACTATGATTTGTGTGATTAATTAATCATCGTCTAAACTATGATTTATGTGATTAATTTGATTTGTATGATTAATTTGATTTTTCTGATTAATTAATCATCTCAATCATCTAAATCAAAAAAATCACAGTTTAGACAGTTTGGACATTATTCAGATGCTAATAAGTCCCGAATGACGCGAGTTACAGCTTTCTGGGTGACGCGAGTGGCAATTTGTTGACTTAAAAGTTGGACTCCTGGATTAACAATGATTTGGGCTAATTGAGGAGCAAATTTTGTGGCATCAAAGCCTTTAGTGTCTCGTAAAATTCCCGCAATGCGTTTAATATATTCTAAGGTTTGTTGTTGTTCAACTGAGGCTGAAGGAATTTGATGAACTGCGGTAATTCCTACCTTTTCTCGAAGTACATAAGTGAAGTTGTGTAAGGCATTTTTACTGACAGCATCTATACTGTTGAAAAATTCATCAACTAATCTATCACGAATAAATGCACCTCGGTCAGAGGAAAGAAATTCTACTCCTTGATTAACGACCAAGTTCAGATCATATTCTTGGTTACTGCGGGCATTTTTTAACAGGTTTTCTAAACGATTCCAGCGAAATTTCCCATCTTTAAACAGTAATTCTTGTAATGATGTTCTTAACTCGTTTGCGGGATCTGTTAACAGCCTTTTAGCAACATAAGGATAGGCTTCACTGAGAACTTTGAAATCGGGATCTATATAAATTGCAATTCCTTCCAAAGTCACAAGCGAACGAATAATTAAGGCGTAATATGGGGGAACACGGAAAGGATATTCATACATTAAAGCCGATAAATCATCGGTGATGCTTTTAATATTCAAATCGGCGACACTTGCACCTTGGGCGTTAGCAAATACCTTGGCAAAAGCAGGAATAATGGGAGTTAGGTCTGTTTCGGGAGTGAGGAATTCTAACTTTACATAGTCTTTTGCTAAACTATCAAATTCTCGATTAACGACGTGGACAATTGCTTCAATTAAACCATAACGTTGGGCTGGTTTCACTTCGCTCATCATGCCAAAATCGAGATAAGCTAGTTTACCATCCATTGTTGCTAACAAGTTACCTGGGTGGGGGTCAGCGTGGAAAAATCCATGTTCTAATAATTGACGCAAAGAACATTGGACTCCAACTTCAATTAAATACCGGGCATTGATTCCTAAAGCGGCGATTTTTTCGGGTTGAGTTAATTTGATGCCGTTAATCCACTCCATCGTTAAAACGCGACGGTTGGTGTATTCCCAGTAAATTTTTGGTACATAAATATCCTTCATGTGACCATATAATTCAAAAAAGCGTTCTGCATTTTCGCCTTCATGAATATAGTCCATTTCTTCAAAAATGCGATCGCCTAATTCATCCAAAATTCCGACTAAATCACTACGTACCCGCTTGACATTCCGCTGTACCCAAGCAGCCAGTTTCCGTAAAATATACAAATCTATCGTAATTCGTTCCCGTAAATCTGGACGTTGGACTTTAATCGCTACTTCTTCCCCAGTTTTCAATCTGCCTTTATATACTTGTCCCAAGGAAGCCGCCGCAATCGGTTGTGACGACAATTCTGCATAAATTTCTGACGGTACTGCTCCCAATTCTTCTTGAATAAATTGGTAAGCTATTTCATTAGGAAAAGCTGGTAATTGATCTTGAAGTCTAGTTAATTCTTCCAAGTAAATTGGTGGGACTAAATCTGGTCTAGTGGACAAAGCTTGACCAATTTTAATGTAAGCTGGTCCTAACTTTGTTAATAACTCTCTGAGTTGAACAGCGCGACGACGTTCATTTTTAACCAAAATTCTCCATTGCTTATCCCACCATAACCCAAAGACAAAGGCCAGAATTGGTTTTAAAACTGTCAGAATCCGCCGGACAACTTGCAGGAATCGCCCACTATACTGTGCTGCTATTTCCACAGGATCATACAGCACTGACTCCGGTTCAGATCCCTTCCTCACTCTGTGCCTTGGCTGTTGAGAAGCCTGCGCCGATTTGATTACTACGGTCTGTGTACTTTGTTCTGCTACTACCTCAATCACGGACAATTCGCCTCCGCGACTGTCCTCCTGACTTGTTCGAGAACTAGGGGGAAGTGTCTTAACCATCATGAAGAAGCCACCAGTTAAATCAACGTTGTTAAATATTGTAACAATATCTTGTCTTTTCGGAATATGTTTAAAAATTAATGGGAGTCAGGAGTCACCGAGTCACCGAGTCAGGAGTCACCGAGTCACCGAGTCAGAATGAACTTTGTGCGAGTGGTGGATGAATAACCGGGTTTAAGAACCCCATCACATCTACGATTCGGTGAATTTTTCTTCAACAACAATACCTGGCGTTGCTGAATTGAGGTATGAAATTCCCAAATTGAATCTTTATAGGATTTACGCATTGACAAGATTCCCCAAATATGTGAGGTAAATTTTATCCCTTGTAGGGTGCGTCAGACACGATATTTTGACAAAAAAACAGATTCCCTCTATCTGACGCACCCTACTCAATAAGTTATTCCCAAAGCCGAAAACGACGCAATTTCGTTCATTCATATCATGGTAAATTAGTGAGCGTGCGTAAGTCCTACTTTAAAACTCAAACCTCAGTGCGTCTTTGCTACGGCAGTCGCTCATGGGGGAAACCCCCAAGACCGCGCTGCCTCGCCTTTGCGTGAGACTAAAATTCATACCCTTAATCAGCAACGCCCAATACCTTTGCCAAATTGCAAAAAGCGTTAGCGTTGCGAAGTATTGATTAACAAACACATCTTATTTGTATTTCAATAAAAATAAATATGTTTAAATAAATTTAAGGATGTTCATGCAGAAACCAAGTATCACTCTTTAATAATGCACAAGCATGATCTTCAAGAGAAACACCAGGTAAGATAATTGAAAATATTAACATAATAATTCTATACTAAAAATACAAATTTCCTGATAAAAAAATGATTAAACATCTGCAAGGAAAAATAGCATTAGTCACAGGTGCTACCAGAGGAATTGGCAAAGGAATTGCCATTGGATTAGGTGAAGCTGGTGCTACAGTCTATATTACAGGACGCACTCTTGAACCTAATAATGACGGTCTTGGTGGGAGTTTACAAGAAACTGAAACCGCCGTTAGCGAAGCTGGTGGGGTTTGTATTTCTGTGCAAGTTGATCATAGTGATGATGAGCAAATTCGCCAACTTTTTGCCCAGATTGAGAGAGAACAAAATGGTAAATTGGATATTCTAGTTAATAATGTTTATGCAGGAGTACAAGCTATCAGAGAAGGTTTTGGTAAAGCTTTTTGGGAGTTAGAACCGAGTTTTTGGGATGCTGCGAATCATGTCGGTTTACGAAGTCATTATGTGGCTAGTATTTATGCTGCTAGAATGATGACAAAGCGGAAGGAGGGAATTATTTTTACTATTTCTTCTTGGGGCGGAATGTCTTATATTTTTAGTGTTCCCTATGGTGTGGGAAAAAGTGCTTGTGATAGATTAGCCGCAGATATGGCCAAAGAATTGAAAAAATATCATGTGACTTCTTTAGCTATTTATCCGGGGATTGTCGGTACAGAACAGATTACCAGTTTTGCTCAAGAACAGAGTTCAGAAGATGGTAAATCTCTATCATTTGGTGATGGTTACAATTGGGAAACACCATTATTCACTGGGAGAGCGATCGCTAGTTTAGCATCCGATCCTAATATTATCAAATATACAGGTAAAATCCAAATTGTCGCTGAAATTGCCAAGAGATATGGATTGGTAGATGAAAATGGTAATCGTCCTGTATCTTTACGTTCTTTGAGGTTTATTTTATCAAGGGGAATACCTTTTTTGAGAAATTATGCTGGGTTAATTCCTGATTTAACAATACCTTGGTTAGTGATTTTATTTTTTAGTAAATTTGGTTAAATAAAACTCTGGGAGATCACCCTAAACCTCATGTTGAATTAAATGACCGTCCTCCATGTTGATAATTCTATCAGCAATATCTAAAATGCGGTTATCATGGGTAACAATTAAAATTGAGCAATCTTGTTCTTTGGCTAATTGCTGCATTAAATTAACCACATCTCGTCCTGATTTACTATCTAAAGCAGCCGTAGGTTCATCAGCCAATACTAACTTAGGATGACTCACTAAAGCGCGAGCGATCGCCACTCGTTGCTTCTGTCCTCCAGAAAGATCAGAGGGATAATAATTAATTCTATCTCCCAATTTCACAGCATTAAGCATAGCTTCAGACTGAATATAAGATTCCCATTGAGAAATATTAGATTGCAATTCTAAAGACATTTGTACATTTTGCATAGCAGTTAAGAAATCTAGTAAATTATGAGCTTGAAAAATATAACCAATTTGCCTACGTATTTGAACTAATTCTTCATTACTAGCATTTAGTAATTCTTGTCCATTAAATTTTAAACTTCCCTCTTGGACAGAACGCAAACCACCAATTAATGTTAATAAAGTAGTTTTTCCTGAACCAGAAGGTCCAGTCATAATCACAATTTCTCCAGATTTGATCGTCAAATTAATATCAAACAAAGTTTGAATCCGTAATTTACCATAACCAAAGTAATGATTAAGCTTGGTAATTTCCAAAATATTAGCAGCAGGTAAATATTGCATAATTGGTTAATTAAAAATTTCTGCTGGATCTACCTTACGTAATTTATTCGTAGAAAAGAAACCCGATGTTAAGCACATAACAATTACAGAGGTAAATACTAATAGACCCTTATTTATATCCATCACAATAGGTAATTTAGTTGCATCTTTGGCAATATCATATAGTCCTAGAGAGATAGCAAAACCGGGAATGTAACCCAAGACAGCTAAAATTACAGCTTGCTGAAAGACAACATTCAAAAGATATTTATTTCTAAATCCCATGGCCTTGAGTGTAGCAAATTGGACAAAATGGCTTGATATATTACTATAAAGAATTTGATAAACAACAATGACACCAACAACAAAACCCATCGTTACCATCAAATTAAACACAAATCCAATCGGTGTTCTTAATGTCCAATAGCTTTTTTCAAAATCAATAAATTCTTGGCGAGTCATCACTATGACATCATCAGGTAAATTAGCAGATAAGGTTGCTAAAATTGTTTGTGGGTTAACATGAGGTTGCAGATAAATTGAGCCTATATCTACTTGATTTGATCTATGTTCTGGAAAGATTCTAAAAAAAGTAGAAGAACTGACTATTAAATTACCATCCACACCAAAAGAAGGCCCAAGGGTAAATAAACCACTAACTTTAACCTTGTAACCAACTGTTCCTAAATAACTAAATATCTCCATACTGATAGGTTTATTTTTCTGAAAATATTCAGCAATTGGTCCAAATTCTGGACGTGCGGCTCGGTCAAAAAATACTTGATCAGGAATTTTGAGCAATTGAAAATCTTGATCTATTTCGGGTAATCGAAAGATGGACTTAACCGGATCAAATCCCAGGACATAAATAGGATATTTGCGACCATTGAGAGGATTTTTCAGTTTAGCAAATTGGACATATAAAGGTTCAACTGATGCAATCCCATTAAAACCTAATATCTGATATAAACGACTGCGAGGAAAGCTTTGAGTAGAAGTCAAAGATTTATATTGGGAGCTAACTAAAAACAAATCACCTCGCAGATGTTTATGTACTTGAGTCGCACTAGCATAAAGAGCATCTTGAAACCCAATTTGCATAAACATCAAAACAGAAATAAAAGCAATACCAGCTAATGCGACAAGAAAGCGTACTTTTTGCTTGACCAATTGTAGCCAAGCTAAAGGTATATTTAAAATCATGTTTTACCTCCTATTGCCTATATAACTATTCGATTTTTTAAATACACCTTATTAATCATCCCAATCAAATTAATCAGAAAAATCATAGTTTAGACTTATATTTGAATAAGTACCTGAACTTGTAAATTAGTTAAACTAGAAACTCGTTGATTATCTGCTAAATTATCAATGCGGATTTTCACATCAACTATTTTATTATCTGTATCTGCACCAGGATTAGTATTAAAGATATTTTGTCTACCAACTTGTAAACCAATATCTGTAACTGTCCCTTTTAATTTTCCTGTAAAAGCCTCACCCGTGATAGTTACTGATTGACCTAGACGAACTTTTTTAATATCAGTCTCGTAAACTTCTGCAACCACATACATTTGTTGAGTTTGTCCCAATTCTAATATTCCTTTATTGGCAATTATTTCTCCTGGCCAAGTATTAATTTTGAGGACTTGACCATTAATAGGTGAACGAATAGAACTTAAATCTAGCTCTGCTTGAGCTTGTTGAACAGATGCGATCGCACTTTTCACATTTGCTTGAGCTAGTTTCACATCTGTAGGACGAATTTCTGCAATACTATTCAGTCTAGCTTCAGACTCACTTAACTGTTTTTGCAAAGTTTCTACAGTCCTTTTTAAATTAGCATTAGCTTCATTAAGTTGTTCCTGCACAGTATCCCTGCGTAATTTTCTAGTATCTGCATCAGCAGCAGAAATAGCACCATCTTGATATAATTTCTGATATCGTTTATTTTCGGTTTCTGAATTTTTTAGTTCAGCTTCTAAACGAGCAATTGTGGCTTTTTGGGTAGAAATTGATCCCCGTAATTCAGCTTCTAAACGGGAAATTGTCGCTTTTTGCGCCGAAATATCGCCTCCTTTCGCCCCTGCTTCTACTTGCTGAAGATTGGCTTGACTGACTTCCAATTGTCTTTTTGCTTTTTCTAAAGCTGCAAGATTAGGAATATAACTATCAAGAATTGCTACTACTTGTCCTTGACGAATTTTGTCTCCTTTTTTCACCAAAAGTTGATTAACTCTTATCCCTGTTTGAGAATTGGGTGCGGAGAGACGAATTACTTCTCCTTGGGGTTCTAACCGTCCTAAAGCAGCAACAGCAGTAATTGTAGGTGCAGAAATAGGGACATTAGGAGATATTGTAGAAGTTGATTTAGAATTTTTCTGAAAATATGCAAGGCTATAGATAAATATTACACTAGTAGCTATAACTCCAGAACTTGCTAACATTATCGGCCACAAACTCACAGGTTTTATTAATGAGTGCTTTTCCTTGTGTACCATAATTCTGCCTTTTAAATTAGGAAATATGACAGTATTTCTGATTCTCAATAAGAATCAGAAAAGTCGCTACACTTGATAACATCTCTTGATCACCTTATATCTAATGCAATATCCAAAAAAATACTATTGTCCAAAAATTATTTACCCAGTTGATTAATTACCCATGACACAAAATATTTAAATGCTAAAATTTTGATAGGTAATGGGTAATTAGTTACTGATCGGAAAATTTTAGATTTTGGATTTTAGATTTTGGATTGGGAATTTTTGGTATAAGTTCCCCGTCCCTTCAGCGCGGAATTAATCAAAAATCGTTAATCCAAAATCTGTTGACCATTACCAATTACCAATATCAAAAATTTATTTATTTAGCACGACCTCTTTCTCTTTTTTCTTGCGCATAATTGCCAAGTATTCACTCCGTGTTCCGTCTACTCGATAATGATCACAAATTTGACAAAGTTTGAGAAGATCCAAGCGACTGAATATTTTTTGATGCTCAATAGCGTTGTCATTACGCCACCGCCAGAATGTTGTTCTATCAATTCGCCGATTGCTTTCAGGCCATCTTCTCCGTGATAGAAAATCTACTAATTCATCTTCATGAAATGAGTAACCTTTTGGTAATTTGAGGAGGTCTTCTCGTAACTCATTCAGCGGGATGAGTGGATCTAATTCAGATAGTCTCATGCCAGCAATTCCTTGTAGTTTTTTAATTCCAATATTGCAGAAGCCAAATAATCCAATAAAGTTTAATTGACTAATTTCACCCTCAAAGACCGTTGTAAATTCACAGTCTAAATTTCCCTGATTTAATAATTTAGGTTAAACTTATTTTTGGGGAATTTCAACCTATATGCAACTAATTGTTTCATAAAACCTTATTTATCGCACTATCTTGGATTTGTAAAAATTGCCAGCATCAAATTATCAACTCCTTAAATACATGAAGAATTACTAATTTTTCATTATCTCAAACTTTGGACGTAAGTTGATGAAAAAATATTTTTTTAATTCCTTAGATATATTTGATAGTGATTAATTTTACAAATACAAAAAAATCTTTCTGTAGATAGATGCAAAGATTCACTATTTGGCATTAGAAACTAATCAAAAATAATTATTAAGAAGACTTGCAGCCGATTGCAGATTAATGAGGTACAGAATCTAAATTCAAAACCAGACAATAAACCAGTTTTACTCCTAACTTTTAACTCCTGAATTTTGCTGCATGATGCTTATTTAGTCCAACATAAAAGTTTTAATAAATTCAAGCCAAAGATATGCAATCTATATGCAACTTTGGTCAAAATGGCTAAAACTTAGATAATAATTTATGTATTGGATAAGCAAACATATTTTACAGACAACTCTATCAATTTTACATTTGCAAGACTTTTATGAAGTTGCACATAAATTGCTTATGAGTTGCAATAGAGTTGTCACCAAACTAAGATTAATTTAGGCGAAAAATTAATTTATAGACTACAGGATTAATCAGAGGATTCCATATTAAACCGCCACAGCATTCATCAATACTGTTAAGGATGAAAGACCAATATTTACCTATACCAAATTCATCCGTGTTTATCTGCGGTTAATTATTCTTGGAAATTTAACTCCATATTGCCTGCTCAAAAGAGCAAAATATGATCATGGCTACCTCCAAATTTGAAGTTGCTTTCGCACAGTTAAAAGATGAAATTAGTAACTGTGAAAAGTCTGTACTCAAGATGATAACGGTGAAGAAAAATATGCCTGATACTACCAATATGAAAAATGAAATTAATCCTAAATTGCGAACAAATGATGTAGCAATTATTGGTATGGCTTCTATTTTTCCCCAGGCGAAGAGTTTACAAGAATACTGGGAAAATATTATTCAGAAAGTGGATTGTATTACTGATGTTCCTGCGTCCCGTTGGAATATAGATGATTATTATGATCCTGATCCCAAAGCACCAGATAAAACCTATTGTAAGCGAGGTGGTTTTTTACCAGATATTGATTTTAATCCTCTGGAATTTGGCTTACCTCCCAATATTTTGGAGGTGACAGATATTTCTCAATTACTCGGTTTAGTAGTAGCAAAAGAGGCTTTAGAAGATGCTGGTTATGGTGCATCTCGACAATTTAATCATGAACGAACAGGAGTAATATTAGGAGTAGCAATTGGTAGACAATTGGCTGTTCCTTTAGGTGCAAGATTGCAAGATCCACTTTGGAAAAAAGTTCTCAAAAATAGTGGTTTATCAGAGGAAGATAGCCAGAAAATTATTGAAAAACTCAAAAGTGGATATGTGCAATGGGAAGAAAATGCCTTCCCCGGAATGTTAGCAAATGTGATTTCTGGACGTATCGCTAACCGTCTGGATTTGGGGGGAATGAACTGTGTAGTTGATGCAGCTTGCGCGAGTTCCTTGGGTGCATTAAGGATGGCTGTTAGCGAATTAGTAGAACATCGCGCCGACATGATGATCACTGGCGGTGTAGATACTGATAACTCAATTTTCGCCTATATGTGTTTCAGTAAAACTCCTGCTGTTTCTCCAGGGGAAAAGGTGAGACCCTTTGATGCTGATGCAGATGGAATGCTATTAGGTGAAGGCGTGGGAATGTTGGTACTGAAACGCCTAGAAGATGCCCAACGAGATGGCGATCGCATCTATGCAGTCATCAAGGGCGTTGGCAGTTCCAGTGATGGCAAGTATAAAAGTATCTATGCACCTCGCGCCGAAGGTCAAATAAACGCTTTAAATCGAGCATATATAGATGCAGGAATTTCTCCTGCCAGTATAGGTTTAATTGAAGCACATGGCACAGGAACGATGGTAGGAGATCCTACAGAATTTACATCTATTACCAGCGTTTTTGGCGAAAATAACCCGAAAAAACAGCATATCGCTTTAGGAACTGTTAAATCTCAAATTGGACATACTAAAGCGGCTGCTGGTGCTGCCAGTCTCATTAAAGCGGCTTTAGCATTACATCACAAAGTCTTGCCACCGACGATTAATATCAGTACCCCCCATCCTAAACTGAATATTGAAAACTCGCCATTTTATTTAAATACGGAAACTAGACCTTGGGTAAGTCATCCTACCCAACCCAGAAGGGCAGGAGTCAGTGCCTTTGGATTTGGTGGTACAAATTATCACGTTGTGTTAGAAGAATACGAACATGAACATCATCACCCTTACCGTTTACACCATACTCCACAATCCTTACTGCTATTTGCCCCCACCCTTTCAGAGTTGTTATCTCGTTGTCAACAAATCCAACAACAATTACAGGAGGAGAGTAAAGAAAAATACTATCAACAATTAATTACTGATGCTCAAACCGCTAAAATTCCCGTTAATTATGCCAGAGTGGGCTTTGTCGCCGATGATTTAGGGCAAGCTGGGGAATTACTGCAAATTGTCATCGAAGGGCTGAAAAACAAGCCTGAAGCCGAATTCTGGGAACATCCCCAAGGGATTTACTACCGCCAAAAGGGGATAGACGCAACAGCTAAAGTAGTGGCTTTGTTTTCTGGACAAGGTTCACAATATTTAGAAATGGGGCGGGAATTAGTCATGAATTTTCCCTGCTTGCGCCAAACCTACACACACATGGATAGCCTATTGTGTGAAGACGGGTTACAGCCCTTATCAAGTGTAGTATTTCCTCAGCCAGTGTTTGATGAAACAAAAAAGCAAATTCAGTTAGCAACATTGCAAAAAACTGAATATGCACAACCGGCAATTGGTGTATTTAGTGCAGGCTTATATAAAATCTTGCAACAAGCTGGATTTAAACCCGATTTTGTTGCCGGTCATAGTTTTGGTGAACTAACAGCTTTATGGGTTGCAGGAGTGTTAAATGAAGAGGATTATTTGTTCCTAGCAAAAGCTAGAGGACAAGCTATGGCTGCACCTGCAAATCCCAATTTTGATCCCGGAGGAATGTTAGCTGTCAAAGGAGATATTCATCAAATCACGGAAGTAATTAAAAAGTTTCCCCAGGTAGCAGTTGCTAATAAAAATTCTCAGCACCAAGTAGTATTAGCCGGCAAGAAACAGGAAATTAGTCAAGTCCAAGATATTCTCAAAAATCAAGGTATTACCACTTTTTTATTAGGAGTTTCCGCAGCATTTCATACACCATTAGTATCTCATGCTCAAAAACCTTTTGCCCAAGCCGTTGAGAAAGTAAATTTCAACGAAGCCCAAATTCCTGTTTATACTAATGTTACAGGTAGCCGTTATCCTCAAGAACCCCACGCCATTCAAAAAATTCTCAAAGAACAACTGTTAAATCAGGTGTTATTTCAGCAGGAAATTGAAAATATTTATGCTGCTGGCGGTTATTATTTTGTAGAGTTTGGTCCCAAAAATGTCCTTACCAATTTGGTGAAAGAAATTCTAAGTGATAAGCCACACATAGCTATAGCCGTAAATCCAAGTCATACCAAAAATAGCGACAAAACTCTTCGACAAGCCATAGTTCAATTGCGGGTAGCTGGATTATATTTACAAAATTTAGATCCCTATCAAGTCGCAACTAAAATTCCCGAAGTTCCCACTAAAAAAGTTTTAAATGTACGCTTAAATAGTACCAACATTACCGAAAGAAGTCAAAAAGCATTCGCAAAAGCCTTAGAAAATGGTCATCATGTAGGAGTAGTATCTCCCCAACCAACAATTAATGAGAATCATCAATTAAAGGGTAACAACAAACCGCCAACTTCATTTCACATAAATCAGCAGCCACAGGGTAACAACGACCACCCAACTTCACTCAATGGTAAATTAGAACAAGTCGAAATCCAACCTGATAATCAGGGAAAAGTTATTCACAACTTAGAAAAAATTATCACAGAATTTAGCCAGCAACAACGAGATATTATCCACGTTCATGAACAATCTTTACACAATCAGACAGAATACACAAAGACATTTTCTCAATTAATGCAGCAACAGTATTTATTATTGGGAAATAGTCAAACTATAGAACATCAATCCCAAACTCAACAACTAGCAATTTCCAACTCTGAACAGAACATGATGCGGTTTCATGATCATCAAGGTGATACCCTCCGCATTCATGAACAATATCTCAAATATCAACATGAATATACCCAAAATTACTTTCAACTTCTGCAAAAACATTTGCATTTACTGACCTCAGAAAATAAAGTCATCAACTTTGTAAATCATCCTCAAATTCAACAAGACTTAGAAAATGATCAAAAACCAGACTTATCTCAACCTCTTTCTCTCTGCGCCTCTGCGCCTCTGCGTGAAGAAAAAACCTTTGTAAATCATCCTCAAATTCAACAAGACTTAGAAAATGATCAAAAACCAGACTTATCTCAACCTCTTCCTCTCTGCGCCTCTGCGCCTCTGCGTGAAGAAAAAACCATCCCAAATATAGCTACCCTTAGTCAAACTCTACTAAACGTTGTCAGTGATAAAACAGGCTACCCAGTAGAAATGTTAGAACTGTCAATGGATATGGAAGCAGATTTGGGAATTGATTCTATCAAACGGGTAGAAATTTTAGGAGGTTTATTAGAACTATATCCCGATTTACCTAAACCCAACCCCGAAGAATTAGGACAATTAAGAACTTTGGAACAAATTGCTGAATATATGCAAACTTTAGTTCCAGATATCTTAAATCAACAAGTAGAAATATCAACAGCAATTATTAGCAAAGAGGTATTAGTAGAAGTTCCCCAACCAGAATTAATTTCAGCCACACCTGTAGTTGAAAAACAGCAACAAGAAGTAGAAATTTCCCCAGATTTAAGTGATATTCTGCTAACAGTTGTCAGTGACAAAACAGGTTATCCTGTGGAAATGCTAGAACTGTCAATGGATATGGAAGCAGATTTAGGAATTGATTCTATCAAACGAGTAGAAATTTTAGGAGGTTTATTAGAACTATATCCCGACTTACCTAAACCCAACCCCGAAGAAATTGGAGAATTGAGAACTTTAGGCGAAATTGCTACTTATATGCAGCAACAAGCCCAGAGAATTCCTAATTTATTAACTGAGGAAATAGTAGAAGATATCACAATCGCATCTGTACCCAATATTCGCCGCAGTATTGCTAAATTACAGCAGCTTCCCACACCAGATAGTTTAGAATTTTCTCTTTCTGAAAATCACATTGCATTAATCACTGATGATGGTTCTTCCACTACAGAGAAATTAGCAGAAAGTTTGATAGCGAAAGGTTGGAAAACTGTAGTTTTAAGTTTCCCCGGTGTCGAGTCAAATGTTCATGCGGGTATGAATAGAGTAGTTTTAAGGGATTGGAATGAAGACAGTTTACAGCAACAGTTAAAACAGATTGCTGATAATTATGGGACTGTAGCTGCATTTATTCACCTTCACCCAGCAACATCATTAGACATAGATAAATCTATTCTGCGTCATGTCTTCTTAATCGCTAAATATCTCAAAGAACCACTCAACGCAGCCGCAAAATTTGGACGCAGTTGTTTTATTAGCGTTGCGCGTTTAGATGGTGAATTTGGCTTAGGAGAAAGCCATAATTTTAGTGCAATTTCTGGAGGATTATTCGGACTTAGCAAGAGTATTAATCAAGAATGGGAAAATGTATTTTGTCGTTCTCTTGACTTAAATCCAGACTTAGATCCAGAAACATCTGTAAAAAATATCCTTGCAGAAATTTATGATGCAAACTTGTTAATTCAAGAAGTAGGATATAGCAACAAAGGTAGAGTTACTTTAATTGCAGATTTTAGCCCATTACCAACTACCAATTCTTCAAGAGAAGTTACTAAAGATCAAGTATTTCTCGTGAGTGGTGGTGCAAAAGGAATCACAGCCCAATGTGTCATAAAAATCGCCAAACAATATCAATGTAAATTTATTCTTTTAGGGCGTTCCAGCACAGAAGTTGAACCAGTTTGGGCAGAAAATTGTGAAAATGAAGCAGAATTAAAACAGCGAATTTTAGAAAATTTTCAAGCCCAGGGGGAAAAACCAACACCGATAATGGTACAGAAAAAGTATCAAATTATTTCCTCACAGCGAGAAATTCAAAATACTCTGAAAGCTATTGCAAAAGCTGGAGGGGAAGCAGAATATCTGAGTGTAGATATTACTGACACAGTATTACTAGAATCAAAACTTGCAGATGTAATTGAACGTTTTGGGGCGATAACAGGTATAATTCATGGTGCAGGAAACTTAGCTGATAAGCGCATTGAAAAAAAATCAATTCAAGATTTTGAAAATGTTTATGCAGCTAAAGTTAAAGGTTTAGAAAATCTCCTGCGGTGTGTACCAGCAAGTCAATTGCAATATTTAGTTTTGTTTTCTTCCGTAGTGGGGTTTTATGGAAATGCGGGACAATCAGATTATGCCATAGCTAATGAAATCCTCAATAAATCAGCCCATCTAATTAAGTATAATTACCCCAACTGTCATGTTATGGCTATTAACTGGGGACCTTGGGAAAGTGGTATGGTATCATCAGAATTAAAGAAAGCTTTTGCAGCCAGAGGAATTGAAGTTATTCCCGTAGAAACAGGAACACAAATATTAGTTGATGAACTAACAACGGCTAATCAAGGCACAGTTCAATTAGTGATTGGTAGTCCATTAATTTATGTTCCTGCAACTTTATCAAATGATTTAAAGACCTATCGGATTAAACGCCGATTAACATTAACAGAAAACCCATTTTTACAGGATCATGTTATCGCCGGTCGTCCCGTAGTTCCTGCTACCTGTGGGTTATTATGGATGACTAATGCTTGTGAACAACTCTATCCTGGATTTACAGCCTTTAGTTCTCCCAATTTCAAAGTTTTAAAAGGCATAGTCTTTGATGAAACCTTCGCAAGTGAATATATTTTAGAAATTCAAGAACTTGCGAAACATGAAAATTGGGAAATAGAATTTGCTGCTAAAATTAGCAGTCAGACACCAGACGGAAAAATCCGCTATCATTTCAGCACAAATCTAATTCTCAAAAGAGAAATTCCCACACCTCCAAGTTATGTAAACTTGAACTTTAATCAGGATGAAAACTTTCTCGAAACCAATCAAGAATTATATCAAGTCAATGCTTCTAGCCTATTTCATGGATTCACATTCCAAGGCGTAAAATCAATTTTAAATACCAGTCCTAGTCAGATAACCATTGAATGCTGTTTACCAGAACCAACTACACAGCAACAGGGACAATTTCCGGTGCAAACATTCAATCCTTATATAGCAGATGTCCAGATTCATTCTCTCTGGATTTGGACACAACACTTTCATCAAGTTGGATGTTTACCATCAGAAATAAAGCATTTTGAACAGTTTGCAAAAGTCCCTTTTGGTGAAACATTTTATGTTACTTGTGAAGTCCAATCAAAAACAGAATCATCAGTAGTTACAGATGTGATTACCTATAACCGTCAAGGACAAATTTATAATCGCATGATTGGCGCTAAAGGAACAATTCTACCTCGACAAATAGCCAAAGATTAGATTTTTTCACGCAGAGACGCAGAGGCGCAGAGAGAATTTAAGGCATTGCTGAAGTATAAAATTAAGGCGTTGCTGATTAAGGGTATGAATTTTAGTCTCACGCAAAGGTAAGATCTTTAAAGGTTCAATTTGGAAATTTCATACCTCGATTCAGCAACGCCAAAATTAAAACTCTAAAACTTTGCGTCTTTGCGCGAAACATAATTAGGTTCAATTTTAAAACCCGGAGAATAATAATGAAATCAATTGTCCAAAATCAAAAGTTAGCAATTGTCGGTATGGATTGTTTCGTTAGTAATTCACCAACATTAAATAAATTTGAACGTCTGATTTATGAAAGCAAGCAAAATTCAGTTACATCTGAAGATTATCAGCAAACTCCATTAAGTCAAGAATTAATCAATTCGGCTCTAGAAGATGCTAAAATTCAACCAGAAACAAAAATAGCTTTAATTATCATTTCTCCCTCAGAAAATTCCGCCAAATTAGCTAATTATATTTCTGCTGAACTAGCATTTTTTGCCGAAGAAAATTCGCTTTTATCAGCTTTGGATGTCAGTCAAAAATTATTAACTACCCAGCAAGTTGAAGCTGTTTTAATTGTCGGCATAGACAAGAGTTACCCGATAGAAATTAATGAAGGTGTATATACTTTTAGTTATGACGAAAAAGCTGAAAATGTAATTAAAACAGCAGGTGCAGCCGCAGTAGTGTTACAACTGCATGAAACAGCCCAGCAACAAAATCATTGCATCTATGCAATCATGGATGGTTTCAGTGTGGTCAAACATTCTCCCAATCACCCGCAAACCATCACTCAAGCTTGTCAGAAGGCGTTTCAAATAGCAGATGTTCAAGCCGCAGATATTGGTTATTTAGAAGTGGTTGCTAGAGGGATTGCCAACGCAGATATAACAGAAATTCAAGGTTTAATATCAGCCTATCAGACAGGGGGAGAAAATCTGAGTTGTGGTCTGGGTAGCGTTAAAGCAAATATTGGTAACACACAAGCCTCATCTGGCATATTTAGCCTCATCAAAACCGCACTTTGTCTATATCATCGTTATATTCCCGGTGTCCCCCAATGGTCTAATCCTCAACAGCCAGAAATTTGGCGTGGAAGTCCCTTTTATGTAGCGGTAGAATCAAAACCTTGGTTTTTAGAACCTGGTGCGACTAAAAGAATAGCTGCGGTAAATATGATGGAAGAAGATAATATTTATGGACATTTAATTTTGTCAGAAGAAATCAACCAAATAGAACGCAGTAGTCAATATTTAGCAGAAATGCCTTATTATTTATTTCCTATTGCGGCTGATGATCGTTCTTCTTTATTAACACAAATTATCGCACTTCAACAAAGTATCACAGATGGTTATTCCATCTCTCAACTTGCTAATGATTATTTTCAAAAATATCAGCAATATAAACAATCAACTTACGCTTTAGCAATTCTCTCACGACATCAAGAAGAATTAAAAAGAGAAGTTGAAAGGGCAATTCAGGGAGTGAAAATTGCTTTTGCTACTGGTAAAGACTGGCAAACTCCTCTTGGTAGTTATTTTACGGTTAATCCCCAAGGAAAAAAAGGTCATGTCGCCTTTGTTTATCCTGGTTCTTTTACTTCCTATATCGGACTAGGAAGAAATATCTTTCGTCTTTTTCCTAAATTACATAATGATGTTGTCATCAAAAGTGTTTATAACCGAGTCGCCAATATTGAAAAAATTCTCTATCCTCGTAGCATCAATAAATTATTAAAAAGACAACTGGAAAGCATAGAACAAACATTAATAGATGATCCAGTTTCCATGCTGGAATCAGAAGTTGGTATTGCTGGATTAATGACAGCAATTCTGAAAAACTATTTCCAAATTCAATCTCCTTATGCTTTTGGCTATAGTCTTGGTGAAACTAGTATGATGTTAGCCCAAGGTGTCTGGACTAGCTTTAAAAGTACGAGCGATTATTTGAACTCATCTCCTTTATTTAAAACTCGGCTATCGGGTCCTAAAGATGCAGTTCGTCAACATTGGGGATTACCCTTAATTCACGAAGGTAAAAGCGAAGAATTTTGGAGTAACTACATTTTGATATGTTCCTCTCCTCTAGTACAAGAAGTTCTAAAAAATGAAAGTCGGGTTTATGTTGTTTTAATTAATACCCCTGAAGAGGTCATTATTGCTGGAGAAACTAAAGCTTGTGAAAGAGTTATTCAAACCTTAAAATGTGACGCTTTTCCCACATCAATTAATCATGTGATTCATTGTGAACCAATGCACTCTGAATATGATGAATTGGTAAAGGTCAATACCTTACCTATTCAAACCAATTCAAAAACAATTTTCTATTCTGCGGCAGAATACGCACCCATGAAAATTGATAGTCATTTAATAGGCAAAAATATTGCTAAAGCCCTTTGTAATCAACTTGATTTTCCTCGCTTAGTTAATCGTGCCTACAATGATAATATCAGAATCTTTATTGAAGTTGGTGTTGGTAGTAACTGTAGTCGTTGGATTAGCGAAATTCTCAAGGACAAAGAACATCTAGCTGTATCTCTAAATAGAAGAGGTGTAGATGATCATACCTCCATTATCAAAGCCTTAGCTAAACTATTTAGTCATCGAGTTGAGTTGGATTTATCGCCTTTATATTCTTGGCCTAATATCAAATTTGCAGAAGATACTTCTTTATTTAATTATGAACACAAAATGAAATCTATCCCTAATTATCAAAGTTTAAATAATAATAATGCCCGTATGGCTAAAGCACACAGCTTTTTATTACAGTCTCGGCAAAGATCACTGCAACAACTTAGTCTCTTTCTCCAGCAGCAATTAGACTTGTACAAAAAAATGGTGATACAAGCCAGAAAAGAAAAGTAAAAATTATTATCTCAATAATACTTGAAACTGCATAGAATCATCAAGACAATTAATTTATCCGTGTTTATATGCGGTCAAATATTCTGGATATCTTATTCTATGCAGCTTCATTTTCATCAAAAACAATTCAATAGAATATTCACTGCAAAAATCATGTTAAAACAACATCAACAACTCAAATTTTTTCCTTCCATGAATAACAATTATCAAGGATGGCAAGGCGATTTTGATACTGTGTATTTTGATAGAGAAAATATTAGAAATACACTGATGAATTTAAATTCTCCTTGTTATATTCTGAATAAAGAAGGACAAATTGGTATTAGCAATGAAGGCAGTTTATCATATAGTGCTAATGGTAAAACTCAAAAGCTAGAAATGCTTTTAACTGTTCCTCCAATCAGATTTGATCAATTAGGTGATCCAGGTTTTCTAGAGTTTTACAACGTCAAATATGCCTATATGACTGGAGCAATGGCTCAAGGTATTGCATCCGAAGAAATGGTAATTACCTTGGGAAAAGCCAACATTCTAAGCTCCTTTGGTGCAGGAGGTTTATCTCCTACCCGGATAGAAGCAGCAATTCACAAAATTCAACAAGCTTTGCATAACAAATCCTATGCTTTTAACTTACTTCATAGTCCTAGTGAACCTGCTATCGAAAAGCGTTTAATTGATTTGTATTTACAGCATCAAGTCAGAATAATTGAAGCCTCTGCATTTTTAGATTTAAGTGATAATATCGTCTACTATCGGGCCGCTGGACTGAGTTTAAATTCAGCCAATGAAATCGAAATCAAAAACAAAATTATTGCTAAAGTTTCTCGTCGGGAAGTTGCTACTAAATTCCTCCAACCTGCACCTACAAAAATTTTGACCCAATTAGCTGAACAAGGGTTAATTACTGAATTGCAAGCTAATCTTGCCGCAAAAATTCCTATGGCTGATGATATTACCGTAGAAGCAGATTCAGGAGGACATACAGATAATCGTCCACTGGTTTGTTTATTACCTTCTGTTTTAGAATTAAGGGACGAAATTCAAGGCAAATATGATTATGAAAAACCCGTAAGAATTGGTGTAGCTGGGGGAATTTCTACACCGCAATCAGCATTAGCGGCTTTAATGATGGGTGCGGCTTATATTGTCACTGGTTCTATTAATCAATCTTGCGTTGAAGCTGGGACTTCAGAATATACAAAGAAGTTGCTATCTGAAGCAGAAATGACTGACGTAATGATGGCACCGGCAGCAGATATGTTTGAAATGGGAGTCAAATTACAAGTTCTTAAACGAGGAACTCTTTTCCCCCTTCGCGCTCAAAAATTATGGGAATTATACAGAAACTATAATTCATTTGCAGAAATTCCCCCAGATGAAATGGAAAAGTTAGAAAAACAAATTCTGCGAAAAACAGTTGCAGAAATTTGGCAAGAAACATCTACTTATTTATCTCAACGTAACCCGGAAAAATTAAGTAAAGCAGCTAATAATCCTCAACTAAAAATGGCGTTAATATTTCGCTGGTATTTAGGACTATCTTCCCGCTGGTCAAATACTGGAGAAAAAGGTCGAGAAATTGATTATCAAATTTGGTGTGGACCAGCAATGGGAAGTTTTAATAATTGGGTACGTGGTTCTTATTTGGCAGATATTAATAATCGCCGAGTAGTTGATGTAGCAGATCAAATTATGACAGGTGCAGCGTATTTATATCGGATTCAAAATTTGAAAATTCAAGGCTTACAAATGCCAGAAGAGTACAGCCAATATCATCCACAAAGTAGGTTGGGTTGAGGGACAGTGAAACCCAACATTATTAATAATTTTGGCTCTACCGTTCCCTTTATCTAAAACAACATTTATTGTAGGTTGGGTAGAACGAAGCGAAACCCAACATTAGCGGTAGAACCATAATTTTGTTAGGTTATGGCTATGGCTCCTACGTCGCCACGCAAGCTATTGCCACACTATGGCTAACGCCACGCTCCGCGAACATGAACGTACCTCAACCCAACCTACATTTTACCAGAGATTGTGATAAATATGGCTATAAATAGAAAGTTAGGACAGCTAGAAGAAACAATGGAAATCCTGAATCAACGAGCTAAAACATGGAACTTAGTTACCATTAGCCGCATTCAGGGAAATCTTCAAGAAACAGTTCTCAGACAGTCTTTAGATATTATTCAATATCGTCATCCTGCGCTTAATTCTCATATTATTAACTCTCGAAATTCTTACCATTATCAGTCTAAAGGTACAGGAAAACTTCCTTTGCAAGTTGTTAATATTAGAGAAGGTCGGGAATGGGAAGCAGTCGTTAATGCAGAAATGAATCAGGTAATTGATAGTAGTAAATACCTGCTGCGAGTCGTACTTGTTAAGACATTAAATCAGCAGAATATTAATTATCTGATTACAACCATACATCATGCTATTACCGATGGTTTATCAAGCATCCAACTTCACTCAGAAATTTTAACCTACTGTCAAAATATTACCGCAGGTAAATCTCTTCCCATAGTTACTACTTTAGAACCACTTCCACCCATTGAAAAACTATTACCTGCATGGACAAATAGTTTCAAAAGCAAACTAGGTAGAGTTGCTTTATTATTAAATATCGCATTTCAAAAATATTGGAATCAACCAAAAGCATTAAGAGTAGAAAAATATGTTCCTATTTCTCAACGTCGTTGCGAAATCATTCATAGACAACTTAGTGAAGAATCAACACGGCAGTTTATTCAGCAATGCAGACAAGAAAATACTACAGTACAAAGTGCTTTATGTGCGGCACTAATGTTAACGGTCTCCAAACAACTGACTAAAAACCATGAAGATAATATTCCAGTTAGTTGTTTATCATATCTTGATTTAAGAAGACGGTTACAACCAGAAATTAGTACAGAAAATATGACGGTTTTAGCAGCGTCTTTGATGAAATTTTATAGAATTACCAATAATACATCTTTTTGGGAATTAGGGCGAAAAGTCAAGCATAATCTCAATAAAAAAATTCACCAAGGAGAAATTTTTCAAATGATATATCTGGCTAAACATTTGATAAATTTTTCTTTACTATTCCCTAATCAAGTATCTCCTACAGTCTCAGTTTCTAATGTTGGTAAAGTCAATATTCCCCATACTTATGGAGAATTAGAACTAGAGGAAATCAGTTTTGTTGGTTCTCATGCTTTATATGCAGGAATGTTTATTGTTCACGCTGCTACTTTTCAGGAAAAAATGACTCTAAATTTTGTGTTTTCTCAACCTTCACTTAGTCAGCAAACTATGGAAAGACTTGTTGATAATTGCATTGATTCTATCATGAAAGTCTCATCTCATTACTTAATACCGGTAGGTACATAAATGAATAATAATATCTCTAATTCTCTCTCAGAAAACCAAGATAACGCTACTAAAATACAAGCTTGGTTAGTTTCGGAAATTTCCTCTTTACTGGGAGTTAATCCAGAAGAAATAAATATTCGTGAACCTTTAGATAGTTACGGTTTAGACTCAGCACAAACCATAGTTATCGCTAGTAAGGCCGAAAAGTTTTTGGGATTCAAGTTATCACTTATCCACCTTTGGTATTATCCCACCATTGAAGAACTTTCTCTCAGATTATCTGAAGAATTAGAAAATTCTCAGTCAGAAATTATCCAGATATAACCTCTACAAATTCTGTTTAATTACTGACAAACCAGTTTTTCCTCCTTGATTATTGGGACACTTCGCTAGATTAGGGTAGCCTAATTGAGCCAGGTGTCCTCTTTTCTAAATTCCTATTTTTCAACACGGGAGATTTTGTGATGAACGCAGCGGAAATTTTAGCAAAACTCACTCAAAAAGGTGTATTATTTTGGTCAGAAAATAGTAAACTGAATATTCGTTCTCCCAAGGGTGTAATTACTCCAGAAATACAAGTAGAAATAGCTAAATATAAAGAGGATATTTTAGCATTAATCCAGGAAATGAATGTTACTAATGACTATGTTCATGAACCTTTAATGCAAGGTATTAGTTTACAAACTATTGGTAAATTAATTGGTGGTTTTTCTGGAGAGTCACCTACAGGATATCAACCTCCAGTTATTAATCCTCAGTTCATGGCTGAGAACTTAAAAGTGACTTTTAGACCTTTACCGGATTATTATCATAATCAAGTTATTGTCAGATTTCGCCAACAATTAATATTTTATCTCCAAAAGCATGGGGTGAAGGTAATTCCTTGGAAAGAAGCAACAACGGAATTGAAACATACCATTAAAATTCCCGTTATTAACTGGCATAAATCTTTGAAAATGCAGAGTATCAGAGCAGATATTGATGCTGTAATAGATGTAGAAAGACCAAATTCATGGTTAAGAAGATTAGGAATATTCGTCGCGGAAACTTGGTATAAGTTATCTTATACATGGCTAAAAGAAAAACAAAAAATGTCCGTTGTACAAATTGCTAAGTTAAGTAGTTGGGCTGAAGATCATGCTGCCAAATATGTTGAAGATCCAACAAATACACAAGTAATAATTTTGACTGACATAGATGATGAATTTGTTAATCCACTTACACCCTATCCAGAAAAAATTCGCATTGGCATAAATACATTGGTGAAAACTTTTTCAGAAATTGTGATTGGTGTATCTCATGAAAAATTTTCAATTCTGAATATGAATCTTTCTGATTCTAATTTTGCCCCCCATGAAGTGGAGAACTTTGCTTTAAAATCACTGATTCCTAAAGTATTTGTGCCGATTACTCCATTATTAATTAGTCGTTTTGAAATAGGAGAATATAATCATCACTTATCAAGCTATGCTGGAAAATTAATTAAATTAGGGCAAGATTTAGCATCTACAGGGTTATTTCCGGCTGGGTTTAAATTAGATGAAGTTGTTAAAAGAAAATCCCATAGAGATATTGTGAATGTCATTGTGAATGGTAGAACAGGAGTATCTTATGGTTTTGTGGCTTATGCTGAACCTCCTCATTATGTAGGTAAGCCAGAAATCACTATTGATGAATGGGATAATTTATTACCTGTAGCGGGATTTAGTAGTTATGAACTTCGCCAAAATGAACAAGGTAGACGTTATATTAAAATAAATATCAACGCCGAAAATAGATTTAAGCAAATACCTGATATTTGGTTAGTGAGTTCTCGTTCTGGTGCGAATAAAACAGATTTAAATATTGATGTTGATATTCTACGGATTGGTTTACAAGATAAATTACATCTGCAATTACCATTAGGAAGTAATGCACAAAAAGCAGATATTAAACCATCCTATGATATCTATGTGATGTTAGCTATTAGTTTAGCTGCGGCTTTATATACACCAGAATTAATTGCTAATGGTGCGCCAATTGTTCACTTTCATGGTTATCCTGATATTGATTGGTTTCAAGAAAAGGAATATTGTGTGGGGATGAATAATCCTTCTGTACCTTGTGGAACTTATGAATCAGGGGTTTTCAACTTTTTAGGAATTGCTGATTTAGGTGATCAAATAATCAGTGATGTCAATTTAATTAGCTTAGTAGAACCAGATCATGGGACAAATTTTATTGCTAGTGATTTGGAGTATTTAGTAAATAGGTTAAAAGCTGGGTGTGTGACTGGACAAATTGAATTAGGTGGGAAAAATTTCCCTTCTCTGAAAAATCGCTAACAAGATCCCCGTAACAAGATCCCCGACTTCTTTAAGAAGTCGGGGATCTGATTCTGATTTAGATGATAGTAGAACTGGGAAGTTCTGTAACTGGTGGTTCTCCCCAAGTTTCAATTTGGTTGAATGTGTGTTTACTTAATGGATAAAACCTGATACTATCTTCGGAAGATTTTACTTGCTTGCGGAGTCTTTTTTGCAATTCACTATATTTGCTTTGACTAAGAATACATTCAAAGACTGAATATTGAACTCTTTGACCATATCCTTCTAATAAATCAGAGACTTTTTTACGTCTTTGATCACAAGTAATGTCATATACTATTACATACAATAACATTACCGGATTTGATAGGGTTTATATAGTTTACTTGGTTGATAAACAAAATCTTTGAAAGCCTTGATTTGCTGTGTCATTAAATCCCAACGTGGTTGTTTCTCTCCTTCAGAATTTTGGACTTCTTCTTCTAGGCGTTGTAAGAAATATTTGATATATTTAGGTCTGCCCGAATTATTTAAGTAGCAGCCGCTATCATGATATTCAAAATCATTGTCAATGTTCATGATTTTGGTATTGACTAACCACAGTACCAAAGAATCAATAATTGGGGCGCGAAACTCTTCAATTAAATCAGAAGTTAATGCTGCATGGCGTTCTGTTCCTTGATGTAAACAAGCATAATAGGGGTCTAATCCTTGGAGTTCAATTAGTGTTAGTAGATGATTCCATAAAATTTGATAACCAAAACTAAGCATGGCATTTACTGGGTTTCCTGGAGGACGACGACTACGGGCTAAAAAGACAAAATCAGGATTATTTAAACATTCCCCAAAAGCGTTAAAATATTGTGCAGCACCGGCACCTTCTAAACCCATTAAACGCTCGATAGTTTCTGCTTCCCCGGCTTTTTGCGCTAATACTTCTAGACTTTTAATGGTAATTTCAGCGGTTTGGGAGGGATTACGGCGTTGCTGACGTTGTAAAAAGGTGCGACTATTTTTTAATTTGGCTTGAATAATTGTTCTAGCTGCTATCAATTTATCAATTGCTGTTAACTCTTGTTGATAACGAGATAGGCGACGATAACCACGCTCAATTGGCATTAATCTTCCATAACAGTATCCCATCCGAGATAAATAGGCAATGGGTATATCTCGCCAAAGACAGGTACGAATGGCTTGGGTGGTAATTTGTGATTTACCAAAGATTAATATTTGTTCTAGTAGTGGTAGTTGAACTTCACCATGTACTATTTCTCCTTGTTTAACTATTAAGGTTTCAGCTTTGAGGCTAATATAACAACCTTGGCGAGAAACATAAAGGGTTCGCATATATATAAACTAAAGATTATGTTATTCTGAGATTTATGATTAATCTTTGGTGATTTGTGACTGTTGGGACATGATTTCTGCTATCATGGTTTTGATTTGGGATGGTTGCAAGAAACGCACAACACTATCTCCGGCTGTGGCATTGGCAAAGGTGGCAATGGTAACTAAGATAGTATTGATAATTACTGCTGCTAGTCCTAAAGGTGCTATTAGCAAAATAATCAGTGTAATTGTCCCATTGAGAAATGCAACCGCTAAGTTCCGCACTAAGGCAGCACGATTAGAAATATACATGGTTTAGTTGGGATTCGGTATTAATTGTACTTTTTTAAGTTAAATCACACAGAAAATTTATACAAGTGATTTCATGCGAATGACGAATTTATTTATTGGTGATGATTTATTGGCGGCGGGGTCAGGTCAATGGCGGAAATGCTGATGTTTCCGTTTACCCGGCCGATGTCTTTCTGTATAAGGGTTTCAGGGGTTTTGATTGCCTGTTTATTTTCTAAAAGCAGCCCTCAATTGATACCCCGTCGCAAATGGCATCTGGACATTAGGCTCTGTATGGGTTTATAATTACGGGTATCGCTTCTTTTATAGGAAGTGGAATTAATGGAAACTAGTTAAGTTAATATCAACAATAAATTCACCTGTACCTTCAATCGCTTCTTTTATAGGAAGTGGAATTAATGGAAACTATTCATGGCAAGAGTTTTGATGCAATTGTTAAAGATCGCTTCTTTTATAGGAAGTGGAATTAATGGAAACAGCAATATGTCGAAGAGCTTACCCATACTGGGAACTAATGAAAATCGCTTCTTTTATAGGAAGTGGAATTAATGGAAACAAAGTTACGGGCTTAGTCCACAAGGATTAGCGACACATCGCTTCTTTTATAGGAAGTGGAATTAATGGAAACTTAACTGTCAACTTATTATAGTTAGTCATGATTCTATCGCTTCTTTTATAGGAAGTGGAATTAATGGAAACTCATCTGGCAAGGCATAACTTAATGCCTCTATTTCCCCATTCTTTAATCGCTTCTTTTATAGGAAGTGGAATTAATGGAAACATTTGTGAGTGCTGTGGTTCTGGAGCTTGAATAACCGGAATCGCTTCTTTTATAGGAAGTGGAATTAATGGAAACAAAGGATTAATCATCTTGCAAGTACATTTTCATAGAATCGCTTCTTTTATAGGAAGTGGAATTAATGGAAACATCTATATCAGCGAGATAGGGAATTTAATTATTTTTCTCTTATCGCTTCTTTTATAGGAAGTGGAATTAATGGAAACTTTATACCTTGCGTAGTTGCTAAAAATAACCCTTCTAAACATCGCTTCTTTTATAGGAAGTGGAATTAATGGAAACTACCTTATGAACAAGCTCAGGAATTAAATAAAACTAGATCGCTTCTTTTATAGGAAGTGGAATTAATGGAAACCAGTTTCAATCCCAATTGCTTTAGAATTTTTCTGAGATCGCTTCTTTTATAGGAAGTGGAATTAATGGAAACAAAGTAGAAGCTTCAGCATGGATGGATAACCAAATAAATCGCTTCTTTTATAGGAAGTGGAATTAATGGAAACTTCAGCTGTAAAAGAGCTTGGTGGTGACACCACAATGTATCGCTTCTTTTATAGGAAGTGGAATTAATGGAAACGGAAGAGGAACGAAAACGGTTCGCATTCAGAGACATGAATCGCTTCTTTTATAAGAAGTGGAATTAATGGAAACCCCTAGATGCATAGGCGGGTATACAGTAGGCGATGCCGTTGCTTATCGCTTCTTTTATAAGAAGTGGAATTAATCGAAACTATTTCTATTGTTGGTTCAGCTTGCATTTGTGCAATAATCGCTTCTTTTATAGAAAGTCAAGATATGAGATCCCCGACTTCTTAAAGAAGTCGGGGATCTTTGGGTTTAGGATATTTTAAATTTCCTCATTCGCATAAGAAGTATTGAATAATCACAAAATTGAGATTATGTTGTTACACGAGATGTCAACAATATAACCAGATTGGTGAGGGAAATTCTACAATGTCAGAACAAAATAAAGATCAAGATCAAGAAATTTTACGTCAATATCTTGATTCAATTAAGGAAGAAGAAGAACGTAAAAAAGTACAAAATTTAGCACGCCTTTCTAGATTAAATATAGGGATTGCTGTTTTCCTTTCTCTGCTCATTCCCATTGGTGGATATTGTTATACCCGACGGTGGAAAGCATTTCTATGGCTTATGTGTGGTGGGGCTTTAATAGGGGTAGTAGTTGCTGGAAATTCTCGTAATAGTGAAGAAGCTATGGCACGAGCTTTTGGTATAGGATCAGTTGCGGGGACAATTATTGCTCCTATTGATAATGCTTTGGCTATTTCTCGTGCGAAAAAGCAGGTTGAAGAATTAAGTAAATAATGTAGTTTTTAATTGTCAATTTTTGGAAATTTCAGGAAGTCAACTATGCAGATTTTTAGTAAATTTATCCGCAGTTCTCTAGTTACTGCTATTAATTTATATCAACGATATCTTTCACCTTATAAGGGGTATTGTTGCGCTCATCGGGTTTTACATAATGGTGAATCTTGTTCAGAATATGTGAAGGGTGTTTTTTTAGAACAGGATTTAAAAAAAGCTATTAATCTCTCTCAACAACGCTTTACCGATTGTGGAATAGCTGCGGAAACATTAACTGGACAAAAACAACAAGCAAATCTACAACGGAGAAGTTCCCATTTATTGAACCGCAGGGGATTTATTTACTTAATTATTCCGGCTTTTTTTACTTTTGGTGTAGCAACACCAGCGTTAGCAAGTAAAGGAAAAGCTTTTGGTAAATGTGTGTCAACAGCAACAAAAGCATCTATTAGACAAGATCAAAAAGATGGTAAATGTGGTAATGAGCCAGAGATTTATTATGGTTTATGTTGTTTGGGTATAATTGGTTTAGGTGTCGCAAATGAAGGCAAATAGAATATTAAAATTAATCATTTAATTAGATCCCAGATCCCAGATCCCCGACTTCTTAAAGAAGTCGGGGATCTTTTCTTTTCAATCATCGAGTAGTAGTTTTTTGAAGTCAGTAGAATTAGGTAAATTATGATCTAGCAAAAATTGTTGATAAATTGATTCTGACTCGATTTGCGTTTTGATATATTCTATTTTGGGAAGTGTTCCTGGTCGTAATCCTGCATATTCCAAATAACTAGAAAATTCCCATTCTCCAGGATGGTTTACTATTCCGCCTTTTACTGGATTGAGGTGAATATAGCGAGAAAGATTGACAAGATATTCAGTTTCTTGGATGTGAATACTTTGAAACCGTCCCTGAAATAATACCCCCGAACGGTTAAACCGTTTATTAATTGCCTTTGTGTAAGCAAGAGAGAGAGATTTCATGGCATCAGATAGGGTTTCATCTCTCAGATATACCAATAAATGATAATGATTAGGCATTAAACAGTAAGCAACAATATCTACTGCATTTTTAATAAGATGTTCCTTTAGTAACCGGAGAAAATAAATATAATTCTCACGTTCAAAGAAAATATCTTGACGATTGTTACCACGATTATAAATATGATAAAAGTTACCACTTTGCCAGGGAGTTTTTCTTTGGGGCATAAATAAAAATATGGGATATTCAAATTTAATAAAATTTTACCAGATATCCGAGTTCCCAGATCCCTGAGTTCCCAGATCCCCGACTTCTTTAAGAAGTCGGGGATCTAATGTCGGGGATCTAATATCTATAAACATTCACAATGTCTTCACCGATTTGTTTTAATTTATTAACTAATGATTTGGGTTTTATTACCTTCACTCCTCCTTTAAAACCAAGAATCCAGCGCAAAAGTTCCACATCATCTAAAGACCACTGAGGTAATATGACTTGAAACCGATGAGGAAAGGTTTTATTTTCTGCTTTATCAAGACAAAAAATAGATTTAGGCAAAGTTAATCTCTTACCTGTGATTGGTAGAGACATTTTCATCTGTTGTGGAGGAAATCGTTTAGTTCCTTCGGCGACAAATCTAAAAAGTTCATCATTAAACCACAGTTCAATGGTGACACATACTTGAGAACGTTCTTTTTTATTAATACTCAGAAATTGCTGTTGGTCTTGGGGGTTGTAACCTAAAAAAATTCCTACACTGGCTTGAGATAGTTTTTGTAACTTTTTTAAGGAACTTTCTTGTTCTTGTCGAGAACGCACTTTTGTTTGAGGTTTACCAATAAATAATCTATCTAGTCTTTCAAAACGAAATAAGCCGTGATATTCACCGGATACACATTCATAACCCAAATACCAAGCTGTGTTAGAAAAAACAATTTGTAATGGAAAAGCCAAAAAGAACCCTTCTTCATCTAGGGTAAATTTACCACCACCAGGAAAACGATTTAATTCTAACAGTTGTCCTTGAGCGATCGCTTCCTCCACTGGTTGTAAATTTCTGGCTAGAGATTCTGCTGGTAAATACTCTGGGTCAATCATACTGCGATTAGCGATCGCCCGTACTGGATAAATATCACTGACCCCTAAGCGACTTTGTGCCATGCGAGTAGCAAAGGTTTCATAAATTTCCAGTGCTATCGGGTCATTGAGACTTTGTGCTTGAGACTGGAGAACTTGAAACACCTGAGTTAATTCTAGTGCTGATAAAATTGCCGTTCCCGCAAAATAACCGTCTCGCATAGAAAAATTATGTAATATTTTATATGGTTTAAGGACTTTTTCAATATCTTTACGGACAGAATCTAAAGTATTGCCCTCAATAATCTCATATTCTTGCAGTGCGGACAGTAAAGTTTTTAAACTTCCTTGTCCAGAATTGGATAAAAACGGATGATGTAAGATGAACCTAATAGTTTGCAATAATCTCTGAAACGCTGGTAAATCTGAGTAGGGATGAGTTACCACAGCAACGGAAGCGGTCAGAGAAACAGCGCCAGGGGAGATAGGGAGATGGGAAGGTGAAGAGATAGAATTAACACCAATGAGGGAATTTTGCTGCAACCATAGTAAATTAGAGGCGATCGCACTTTGATCTCCATAGATATTGCCATACAATCGGCTGATACAAGCGGTGATTTCTGCCAAGGAACTTGTAAACTCAGGGACTTTACCCAAAATGCTGGCTAATAAACTGGGGTGATTTGCTTGTAGATTACCAATTCCCGGATAGTTAATGATCAAGGAAATTAGATACATCAATCGCTCAAAATCCAGCAATTTACTGTAAGCATGAAAAGTAATTTGACTATTACGGTTGTTGCGGTTAATGAGACTACGAGAAAGCTGTTGAATTTGGGTAGAGATTTGGTGAAAGTTGAACTTTGGGGACGTGACATCAACTTCCTTAACTGCTGCAAACCCTTCAGCGGCCATTGGTGGAAAATCTTGCAGCCATTGGTGCATACTCTCAATTACCACATCTGGAACTTGACGGGTGCGTTGTTGATTCCATCCTTTACAAGTTAGCAAAGGGGTTTTTAAGTACCACCCCATCCATAAAACCGGGGAAGCGATGGCTAATTTTAACTTTTCTAATAAATCCAGTCGCCACGCACGCTTGACATTAGTGGCATCATAGACTACAGCATTATTTTGAGCCAATGCTGCTGTGATTTGAGAAATTACTGCTGCTTCTATATCTATCCAATCACCCTGAATAGTGGTATCCCCATAGAGTTCTTGACGAATAACATCAGTAGAAACAATGCAATAATTCCCCAACTTAGCTAATTCAGTGGCGAAAGTGGACTTACCGCTACCAGGGACACCAATTAGGATGTGACAGATAGGAGGAGTAGACATTTTCTTCGATCCTCAATAAAACTTATTTTATATTGTCTGCATTTAACAAACCTCAAAGTCTAGCGTTTTCAAGCGAATCACGAATTTATTACCATATTGTCCTAGTAAATTTCGTCATTCGCATGAATAGAGGGTTACATCCAGTTTTTTGCTGCTAAGATAAAAACACAACGTAAATCTGCTCACCTTTACATAGTCACAAATATAGACAATTTTCTTAATATATTGTTGACTTTGTAAATAAATCAGCATTCCTGACTCTTTAATTTAGCGATTAACACGAAATCTACAGTGAGATAGCAAGTAATTGTTACAAAGTATTTTCATGGTTAAAAAGTTAAATAAAAAGCGTGTATGCTTAAAATCAAGCGTATAAAGGAGATACAGCTACATGAATAAATACACGGCTGTTACTTTTGCCCCAGTTCAAGGGTTTATCGAGAAATCGCGTAAACTTAGAGACTTATATGGTGCATCTCTGATTCTCTCTTATTTGAGTCAGCAGCTAGTTTTGTCTGTTGAGAACAACGGATTAACAGTAATTTCTCCAGCAATACCTAATTTACAAAAAGGGATGCCTAACCGCATTCTGATTAAAGGAGAAATGAGCAAAAAAGATGCAGAAAAAATATTACTTTCTGCATGGAAAGAGATGTTAAAAGTTTGTCGAACTTGGATAGAGGAAAAATTACCTCCACCTGAATTTGAATATCACTGGGAACGTGAGTGGACGCTTTGGGGTGGTCATACTTGGGAAATATTTCACGGAACTGGTTGCTGTATTGAAGCAGCAATGGAGGATCTAGAAACTAATAAATTATCCCGTGGTTGGAGTGCTGTTAATTGGATTGGTGAGAGTTCTAGCTTAACAGGTACAGATGGTATTGCTTTTCCTGGTTTGGGTTCTGAATATCGTAATCCTAAAACTTTAGATTATGGTGATGAAGAGTAACCGTTCACAGGGGGTGAGAATTTATTAAAAAACCTGAAAGCTTTGTCTGTTGGGTTTTTCAGGCAAATTGACATATTAACGAATGGTTCTTAAATTGGCTGGAAAACGATTTGCAAACCGATATAGAGATTTTGCGAATTTCAAATGACCTAAAAAAATCAAATCTATAACGTTTTTCATGCTGTTTTCGTGGAATCTCATATAGAGCGTTTTTTGTACCCCCCGTGAACGGTTACCAATAAACTGGCGTTTAGTAACTAACAGTGGACAGGATGAAGGTTTTATTAGACCTGTTATTGGTGCTAAAGGATTTCCTTTTTATCCTGGTTCTAGTATGAAAGGAGCATTTTTGAGAGCTTGTCCAGATGAATTAAAAGCTGATTATTGTGGGACGGAAATCAAAGAAAATGGTCAAACCAAAACTAAACCAGGTATTTTACGTTTTCATGGTGCATATCCTGTAGATATGTCTTGGGGAAATCAAAAACTCCTAGTTGATATTGTTCATTCTCAACAACCACGTCAAGTTGAAGAAGATTGTACTACTACAGCTAATCCTCAAATATCTCTTTATGAAACTACCTTATTATTTGGTATTTCCAGCACAAAAAATTTAGGACGATCAGAATGGGAAAAGATTTGGGAGATTTGGGAAAAAGCATTAGGAATAGGAATTGGTTCTAGAGTTAGTGCAGGGTATGGAAGATTTAGTAAGCATGAAAATGATGGAACAATTCAAGAAATTGTCAGTAGAGATAAATTGATATTTTCTGTTTATCTTTCTGGACAAGGATTAACTTCTCAATTATTAAATAATACTACCCCCGAATTTCGCCCCAATATGTTTAAAGCAGTATTACGGGGACATACTTTGAGAATATTGGGAGGTATTACAGATGCAAAAACTGCAAAAACAGAAACTCAAAAACTATGGGGAGGAATTGACAACGGTACTTTTGTAGGAAAACTAGGTATTAGTTTCACTGCGGAAGAAATTGATTTAGGTCAGCATACATATAAACCTAAACCTCATAAAACCCATTCCATGTCTACTTATGACTTGAGAGAAGGAAGATTAGATATTTTTTATTTGGGTAACTCTGACAAAGAGAAAGTCAAACTTAAAAAATTTGTCACTCAACTTATTCAATTTAGCGTTTTATTAGGAGGTTTTGGTAAATCTTGGCGTAGGGTTGATCATCGTAAATTCTGGAATCAATATTTTAAGGATAATGATAAACCCATGATTGGTTGTCATTGGGAATTTTTGAAAGAATCAGAAGATTTATATTTGACTTGTGGAAAATCTGATATTGGTCATATATCTAAATTTCTCCATGATATTCAACAGAATTTCGCTAGTTTACTGAACTTAAATAACGATAATTATACTCCTTGGGGAGAAACATGGCATATTAATAACGTTCAAGTATGGGCAAAAATCAGTAAAACAAGTGAAGCTGTTGAGTGGTTTCACGGTAACTATACAACTGGTAAAAGAATTTACAAAACAGATTTAACAGGAAGAATTGGTAACAAAGATAATCCTAGCAAAGTAGGAAGGATTTGGCATAGAATGTATCCCCGATATGTTATCAAAGATGGCAAGTTAGAAAGACTCCCTCAATATGTAGAGTTATTAACTATCTTTCCTGATGATTCTGACAGTACAAGACAATTTTTAGAATTTTTAAAAGACGATACACAATTTATAAAAATATTTCCTAGAGGTAATTAATCATGGGTATGAAAGTTTGGATTGTCACCATTGGTAATAGCGATGTACAACTCAAGTCTGGTTATAAAAAATCGCTATGGAATAACCATCATGCAAAATTTGAAAAGGAATATAAGCATACATTTGAACCTGTCAGGGAAACTCCTAAAGATCCTGCTACTGTTCCTGCAAGAGTAATGGGTATTGTTTACGGTACAAATTTAGATACTCAAATTTTTCAAGAGTTACACTTTCCTCTCCTTGATAGATTTACTGAATATTTACAGGGTACAAATTGTCCCGATAAAATCATTGTAATTTTGACTGATCAAGAAAATGTTTTTGGCAAGGGAGACAAAAATAAGAAAGAATGTCCTTACTGGCAAGATACCCGTACACTTAAACCTATCTTAGAAAAGTATTTTGAGCAGGATAACAAATATCCTCAACTTAAAACAGGTGAGCATATTCATTATTTACCATTAGAAGCAGAACCTGAAAAAGAAGGTCTTGATGATTGGAATGAATGTCTAAGATTAGTTGATCAACTATTTCAAACAGAACAAATAACATATATTGACAAAGATGCAAATATTTTTGTAAGTCATCAAGCAGGTACTCCGGCTATTTCTTCCGCAGTTCAGTTTACCAGTTTAGCCAAGTTTGAGAAACAAGTACAATTTTTAGTAAGCAATGAATATAAAGATAGGCAAGCTATACCTATTCCTAGTTCAAAGTATTTAAGAGGTATTCAAATTCAAAAGGCTAAACAATTAATAGTAGATGGTTTTCCTGGTGCTGCATTAAAACTTTTAGAGGACACAACGGAAATTGATACTAATGTCAAGTTAAAATTAAACCGCTTAGTTGGTGTTTTAAATATTGAAAATACTTTAGCAAAAGGAAATGAGTTTGATGTTCAACCTGCGATATATCGTGTTATTGATGCTTTGGAGATTGTAGAAATTTTCTTTGAAAAGCAAAATTACATTCAAGGTATAACTTTATTAGCTGCTGCTCATGAAACTTTTATGAAAGCAGCACTAGTTAAAAAGATACATAAAGATAATAATATTAAATGGAGTGAACCAGGACTAGGATTTGTTGGAAATTTAGACAGGAAAGCTAAAATTGAAATACTACGGAAATTAAAGTTTCCTGTAGATGATGCTCGTTTTAATAATAACTTAAACAAGGAAGATATAAATAGTATAAATAGTATAAATAGGGTAATTGGTAGTAATGAAGGAATGTTTGAATGGCTATGTAAATTATATGATCCTTTATTCAAGTCTACATCTTGGAAATTATTACAGTATATATGTAAATATCGTCGTAGTTATGGAACTGATAGACGTAATCAATTAATGCACAATTTAGTAGGTGCTAAACCAAAAGAAGTAATTAAATATTTGCTAGGTGATCAACAAGATACCTCACCGTATACTGATGATAATGCAGGTGTAGTCAATGCTTATAAAGAACAAGTCAAAAAGCCATTTTTAGAGCAAATTAAGAAATTAGGATTACCTTATAAAGAAAGTGATTTACGGAAACAATTAGAAGAAATAGCTAGTAAACTACGTTGAATCAACAACAAGATCCCCGACTTCTTTAAGAAGTCGGGGATCTGACTCTAAACCGTATGTTTTTCTTGAATGATAATGATGTCATCTATTGTACTTGACTAAAAATTACCGCAAAAGTCATACAGTACAAGACTTTTACCCATGAAATAAATACTATATGCCGGCTAGATAAATGTCCATCTTTGCGCCGTTGGGGGAGAATTGTGGCAGGATGGAAAGAAGCCTGTGCAACATCACAGACTTGTAAGGGTGTTGTTTTGCAGAAGAACCCGTCAAGAAGATTGTTAGTTTCGCACTGTCAACGAAAAATTTGGCGGAAGGGATATACTATCCTCTGAATGTTAGTAAATTGCAGAACAAGCTATAGCGGTTGTCAGTTGCATGAAAACATCCAGTTATCATCACACTGATTTGCCTTCATGACTTTTAATGCCTGTTCCCCGTCCTCGGCTACATATACTCCCCACCTTGAATAGGAAATGAATCCAGAAAACTCAGAAACTTACATAAATCATCCAACTTGGGGTTTACTCTATAGGATCTGTATGGTTGATGAGAACCAGGATCTGTTTACCACACTCTACGCCCAACGCTTATTTTTTCTGGTAACAACTGAGCTTAAAGTCCTGAAATTTCAGCCAATTGGCCGGACTGAGGCTAGAATGATGCTGGAAAATCGCTTACGGACTTTGCGCCGCAGTGGTAATTCTCAGGAGTACGAGCAGCTTCAAGGTGTATTTCAGCACACATTCCAATGAGTAGTTTAATTAGCGATCGCTCCGCTCACATTAGGCAACGCCTTACCCACATACGAGCCTCACTCCCATCTACAGTGAGGTTGATTGCTGTTACAAAAAGAGTATCTCCTGAATTAATGCGGGAAGCATACACCGCAGGAGTTCGTGATTTTGCCGAAAGTCGCATCCAAGAAGCTGCCAGTAAACAAGCCGAATTGCAAGATCTAGGGGATATTACCTGGCACTTAATTGGACATCTCCAAACCAATAAGGCGAGAAAAGCCTTAGAACTATTTTCATGGATTCACTCCGTTGATAACTTGCCACTGGCACAACGCTTAAATACCCTAGCGGCAGAACTGGGAGTGAATCCAAAGGTATGCTTACAAGTCAAAATTCTCCCCGACGCAAATAAATCTGGTTGGATAGTTCCAGAATTATTGGCTGACTTGGCAGCGCTTAACCAATGTCAAAATCTACAAATTCAAGGTTTGATGACAATTCCGCCGCAAGGTTTGACGGATGCAGAAATTTTAACAGTATTTAATACCACGTATGAATTAGCACAAACCATCCAATCACAAAATTGGCCAAATATTACCATGCAACAATTATCAATGGGTATGTCTGGTGATTACCAGTTGGCAGTGCAAGCAGGAGCAACGATGGTACGATTAGGTACAATTTTGTTTGGTCAACGAGCTTAGATGTGGCTGTAGTCATACTTCTAAACAGCATGATTAACAATCGTTTGCGAATTTATAGTAAAGTATTGATAATTGTCAAAAAATATAATACTCTCATAAGTAATTCTTAATTGCAAAGGTGGTTATACCCCCCTTTATTTTTAATAATCGTTAGGCTACAATTCTAACTCAATGTTACAGATTCGTTAATGTGCAGGCGTTAACATCAGTATCTGTTGATAATTGGGAATTTGTACTAAAGGGTAAAATCAGTAGTACAATTGCTACGTCAAACATCTACTATAGTTACGACTACTGCCTAGAAGGAACTTTAATGTAACTTATAGCCAGGAAAATTAGGGGAATTTTAATCCGGGAGCGTACAACATGAGTAATATATTTTCCAAACTCAGGGATTTTGTAGGGTTGAATGAGCAGGTAGAATACGAATACTACGAAGAAGAAGCTGATACAGCCAATAATTATCAAAACATTTATCAGCAAGAAAATCCTCAACCAGCACCACAGGAACCCACCCCTGCAAATCGGCGGTGGCGGGAAAATCCATCTACCAGCACAGAAGAAGTATCTGCAACAGTATCCAAACCTATGAGTAACGTTATTGGTATGCCAGGCGCAATTAATGGAATCTCTGAAGTTCTAGTTCTCGAACCTCGTACATTTGAAGAAATGCCCCAGGCAATTCAAGCCCTCCGGGAGCGCAAATCAGTAGTATTAAACTTGACCATTATGGACCCTGACCAAGCTCAACGTGCAGTTGACTTTGTTGCTGGTGGTACTTATGCCTTAGACGGACATCAAGAAAGAATTGGTGAAAGTATCTTCTTGTTTACCCCCAGTTGCGTGCAAGTTAGCACTCAAGGCGGTTTGATACATGAAGTACCTATCAGCCAAGCCCGTCCCGCCCGTCCCGCAGCTACAGCAGCAACTTCTACTTGGGGAAATGAACCCACTCGGATGGCACAATAGGGTTAAATTAGTCATTAGTTTATAGTTTTAAGTCCCTAATTAATTAAGAAGGATGATTAACTATTAATAATTGACCGGGAATTTGAGATTTGAGATTTGAGATTTTAGATGAAAAAATTTGGTACAATTCACCGTCCTCTACTGACGGAAAAATGGTAAGTCCCAAATTTTCCAGCTTCTACACTTGAGGGTAGAGTTAATCCAAAATCCAAAATACTCGCTGCGCTGCGTACGCTTCGCTAACATAAATCCAAAATCACGTGACCACTAACTAGTGACTAATGAAAATGAATATAAAATTTGGCTTAATTGGCGGTGGGGTAATGGGAGAAGCTCTATTATCCCGCCTTATTGCAAGTGGTATTTATCAAGGCTCAGAAGTTATTGTCAGTGAACCCCAAGCTGAACGCCGCAGCTATTTGGAACAGAAATATGGGGTAGTTGTGACAACGGATAATAGCCTAGTGTTGGGGGCAGCGAAAACAGCGGTGATCTTGGCAATCAAACCCCAAATATTTACGGCTGTAGCCCAAGAATTAGCAGATATCCTACCAATAGAACATTCACCCTTGATTATTTCTATACTGGCGGGGGTGACATTAAAACAATTAGAAGCGGCTTTTCTTCAAGTTCCCATAATTCGCGCTATGCCCAATACTCCCGCTACAGTGGGTGCAGGAATAACAGCAATTTCTTTAGGTGCTTATACTCATCCTCATCACCAACAAACAGCACAGCAGATTTTTACCGCTGTGGGGGAAGTAGTGGAAGTCCCGGAAAGCCTGATGGATGCGGTGACAGGATTATCCGGTAGTGGCCCTGCTTATGTGGCCTTGATGATTGAAGCCTTAGCTGATGGGGGTGTGGCTGTGGGTTTACCAAGGGCGATCGCTAAACAACTAGCTGTACAAACAGTCTTAGGAACAGCCACACTGGTACAAGAAACCAAAATTCACCCCGCTGAACTCAAAGATCAAGTTACCAGTCCCGGTGGTACAACTATTGCCGGTGTCAGCACCTTAGAAAAAGCTGGTTTTCGTTCCGCTGTCATTGAAGCTGTTAAAGCCTCGAAAGAACGCGCTCGGGAATTGGGGAAGGGGTAATAGGTGATAGGTAATAGGTAATAGGTGACAGGTGCTACGCCACGGGGACAGGTGACAGGTGACAGGTGACAGGTAATAGGGAACAGGTGACAGGTAATAGGTAATAGGTAATAGGTAATAGGAAAGCAATACAGAAATTTCTGTCAATTAAAAAAATGTGCAGTTCCTTTTATTCAGGTACTTATCACTTTTACGATTAGACACTATTCTTACCCCCTCCTGCCCCCTGCCCCCTGCTAATTAGGACTTGCTAAAGGCTCATTTTCTTGACCTGCTGGCGTTTCCTCCGGTGTGGATTCTACAGAAGGATTGGGTGCTGATTTGGGAATCATAAACTGTCGCCAAGTTCTAATTTGTTCTTGAGCATCAATATAAGCACTACTACCACGGGGAATTAAATTAGCTGTATCAATGGCTTTGGCAACATCAACCTCACTTTGAGAACGTGCTATTTGCAACAATTGTTGACTCCATTGGTCAATAGCAATATTCACATCTAAACGCAAAGTGTTACGACTAGATACCCGGTTCGCCAACTGAATAGCTTGAACTAAAGCTTCTGGTGTACCAGTAACTGCAACTTGCTTGGCTTTTTGCCAACTTTCTTTGGCGCGAATTTGGTCTTGCCAAGTATCTATAGAGGATTGAGCTTCACCAGATAAAGCGCGTCCTGAAGAGGCGATTTTTTGAGCTTCACTAATAGCCGTTGTCAAATTACCACTGTCGGCTAATGCCCTGGCTTGATCTAAGTATGGTTGATCTTGAATGCGCTCAATTTTGGCTGTCCATAGCCTAATCTTTTTGTTGGCTTCTGGATATAATGCTCGTCCAGAGCGAATTTGATTAAGTTCAGCGATCGCTGTTTGTAATGAGCTAACATCCTCGTTGATAGCTATTTGCTCCGCTCGATCTAGATATGGTCTATCTTCAATCGTCTCCACCTGACTACGCCAACGGCCAATTTCTTGACGGGCTTCTCTAGCCCGGGGATTATTCCCAGGAATTAATTGTACTTCCGAAATCGCTGCTGTTAAATCATTAACAGTGCCTTGACTAGCGAGATTCCGAGCTTTTTCTAACCGAGAAACATCTTGAATTTCTAATTGCCAACGGGCAATTAATTGTTGTGCTTCATTATAAATATCCCTAGAAGCATCTATTTGTTGAGCTTGAGAAATAGCCGTTTCTAACCCAGCCGTAGTCCCAATAAAAGCACTTCTTTGGGCTTCACCCAAAACCATAAAATCATCAACTTCAGCTTGCAATTCAGGAATAGAGGGAATTTGTCGGGCAATTTCCAATGCTTGATCAGCATTTCGCTCCTTCATTTTAGCCTGTGCTAATTTGAGCATTTTTCTAGCAAACCCAGATATTAACTCTTGGGCTTTTTGATACAGATAACTATCTGGTTTAATCGTCTCAGCTAATTTAATAGCTTTAAGTAAACTATCTAAATTGCGATTATTTGCTAAATTTTCTGCTTTGTAAAGTTTATCCCCATCTTCTCGTGCCGTAACAATAATGTTATTTAATTGATCATATTTAGTGCTTGCCCAATATTTATTATTGACCCGTAGCAATCTAGCCGTGAGCATAAAAGCTGATTGCCAATGTCGTTGGCGCAATTCTTTTTCCGCTTCTTGGTAAATTCCTTCCGCCTTTGACCAAATCCTTTGCCACTTTTGAATTTGCTCTTCTACTAGTTCACTAACCTTCACGTCAGTAGGAATTTTTCGGGCTGTAGCGATCGCTTCCTCCAAATTCCCCGCTTGGAAACTCTCATCCGCCAACCTGAGAACATCCCGTGACCATTCCTCTAAAAGACGATTAATTTCGCCCCGCAAAGGATGATTTTCTGGTAATTGTTTAACCAGAGTAATTGCTTGGAGCAAATCATTAATAGTTTGCTTAGAAGCCGCCAACTGAGCGCAGTGTAGCCTTACTGACGCACTAGCTAAAGGCCAAAAAATTTGTGGACAATTAGGAGCAGTAGGTAACTTAAACAGCATGGATAAAGCTAGAAAACCCATGCTTCCAGGAATTAAAGTTAATCCCGCTGCCCAAACTACCCAATTTTTAGTCCAGGGCGGCATTTTCTCAATTAGAATATTGAGATTAAAAGTAGATTCTGAATTATCATTTATAGCCAAAATATCGCCATCTTGCTTTTTTCTTTGCTTCATAGACTGAGAATGAGAACCAATAGCAGCGGTATCAGCAGTTTGATGATTTTGTATGTAGTTAGGCTGAACCCCAATTGGTTCTCCTGCTTGGTCTGAAGACCAATTATCTGGAATATCCCGCTCTGTCATTGCTCACACCACACTAATTGAATAGCGATATGAAAGTAGATAGATCAATATAGATAATTTTATGTTTGCTATCCTCACTTTCCTATCTAAAAAACCCATCCCTAACATTACTGTTTTTTGGGTTGAGTATGACTGGTGACATTAACCAGAAATTAAAGATTCTCTTTGTATATCTCCAATTAACTGAGTTAAATCATCACTACTTGCTTGATAGATATTACCGCAAAAGTCACAAGTAGCTTCTGCACCATCATCTTTCACAATCATGTCCTGTAGTTCCGCTTCTCCCAATATTTTCAGCGCCCCTAGCACCCGATCAAAAGAGCAGCCACAATGAAAGCGTAACATCTGACTTTCAGGAAATATGTTCAATCCCATATCTCCTAACAAATCGTTAAAAATTTCTGTCAGTGTTTTACCTGCTTGCAGTAAGGGCGTAAACCCAGATAAAGCGCCAACCCGTGATTCCAATGTCGCCACTAGCTCCTCATCCCTAGCAGCTTTGGGTAACACCTGGATCAAAATTCCTCCCGCTGCCGTTACGCCCTGTTCTCCCACAAATACACCCAAAACTAAAGCCGAAGGAGTTTGTTCGGAACTTGCCAAGTAGTGAGCAACATCATCACCTATTTCCCCCGAAACCAGTTCTACTGTACTAGAGTAAGGATAACCATGACCGAGATCGCGGACTACATATAGAAAGCCTGCACCTACTGCCCCCCCAACATCTAGTTTACCCTTATGATTAGGTGGCAACTCCACAGATGGATTACCGACATAACCCCTAACAGTGCCATCTAAACCCGCATCTGCCAATACACCACCTAATGGACCATCGCCCTTAACGCGAACATTCACCCTAGAACCTGACCGTTTCATACTGGCAGCCATCAATAAACCAGCAGCCATAGTTCTTCCCAATGCTGCTGTTGCCACATAAGATAGTTTATGGCGTTGTCGAGCTTCTTCTGTTAACCGGGTACTAATCACACCTACAGCTTTAATCCCACCATCCGCCGCAGTCGCACGAATTAATTGATCTGCCATGAAAAACCTGACAATTTGTTACAAGATGACTTTTTTATTTTAAGTGGTTTCGAGTCAGGAGGTAAGAGGCAGGGGGCAGGGGGCAGGGG
>NZ_JADEVZ010000149.1 GCF_015207875.1 Dolichospermum sp. LEGE 00240 | reverse complement strand
GCAATTACTATGGCGGTTAATGCTATTACTGATGAAAATGCTCTCAATTGGTTTAATCATTGTGGATTGTTTTTTGACCCTATTTAGATAGCTATTTTTGTACTGGACTTGATCGCAAACTGCTGTAGGTAGTAAAGCCATTGGTGTGGTGCTGTCGGGGGGTAATGAAGATGGTACAAGGGGTTTAGAAAGCATCAAAGGTGCAGGAGGTATTACCTTTGCTCAAGCTGAAGAAGCAGGAATGGTTAGCACCATGCCAAATACTGCTGTCGCTTCTGGTTATGTAGACTTTATCCTCACTCCCCAACAAATTGCTGAGAAACTAGCAAATATTAGTTCTCATCCCTACATTACAGAATCAGAACCAGTTGTGACAACTGAAGTCATCGCCGAACCAACAGATCCTTTATCACATATTTTCCAGCTTCTCCGGGCGGCTACTGGTGTTGATTTTACCTATTATAAACATACGACTTTGAAGCGGCGAATTCAGCGCCGGATGATGTTATATAGATTAGATAAATTAGAAGATTATATTTATTTTCTGCAAACTCACCCAGTTGAAGTTAACGCATTATATCAAGATGTATTAATTACTGTCACCAGTTTTTTCCGAGAGCCAGAAGCATTTGAAGCTTTAAAAACTAAAGTATTTCCCATTATTACTAAGCAGCGTAAAACTGATGATCCTATCCGTATATGGATAGCAGGATGTTCCAGTGGTGAAGAAGCCTATTCTATAGCCATTTGCTTAATAGAATTTTTAACCAATCAGGCAATGAATATCCCCATCCAAATTTTTGCTACAGATGTAAATGATGTAGCTATAGAAAAAGCGAGAATTGGTATTTACAAACCCAATCAAGTGGCAGATATTTCTCCCGAACGATTGCAACGTTTCTTTGTGCAGACAGAGAATGGCTACCAGATTAGCAAGTTAATCCGAGAACTGTGTGTTTTTGCCAAACAAAACCTAATTAATGATCCGCCTTTTTCTCGATTGGATCTCATTACTTGCCGCAATGTGATGATTTATTTGGGTTCTCCTGTCCAGAAGAAAATTGTGCCAATCTTCCATTATGGTCTTAAACCTACAGGCTTTTTAATGTTAGGTACATCAGAAACTGTGGGGGAATTTGCTGAGTTATTTACTGTGGTGGATAAAAAGTACAAAATATATGGTCGAAAAAGCACATCTGTCCCATTAGCGATTGAGATCATCGCTAGTCACCATCCTGTAGAAAGTCTCAAACTGCAACCATCAGTACCTGATATTTCTTGGAATGATATAGAAATACAGAAACAAGCTGACAGGATTGTGTTAAATCAATTTGCTCCTGTGGGTGTGGTTATTGATAAGGATTTAGAAATTTTGCAATTCCGAGGTCAGACAAGTCTTTATTTAGAACCAGCACCAGGCAAACCGAGTTTTAATTTGCTGAAAATGGCCAAGGAAGAATTCCGGCTTGATTTACGTACCTGCATTCATCAAGCTAAACGGCAACGGGTAGCAGTTAAAAAAGAAGGGATAAAAATTATCAAAAATGAGCTAGTTAGGCTAGTGAATATTGAGATAATTCCTTTTCAAATGCCTAATCAAGAGGCAGAAGATTTGTTTTTAGTTTTGTTTATGGAATCATTGCCAGCAGTTAATTCTGTGCGGGAATTATTCAATACCGATGTTGAATCTGTGCAGGAGCAAAATAACATTTATGTTAAAGAAATTGCTCATTTACAACAGGAATTAAAAACTACTAAAGAGTATTTGCAATCAATTATTGAAGAACAACAAGCTTCTAATCAAGATTTGAAAGCAGCGAATGAGGAAATTCTCTCTAGTAACGAAGAGTTGCAAAGTACCAATGAGGAATTACAAACAGCAAAGGAAGAAATTCAGGCTACTAATGAAGAATTAAATACTATTAATGATGAACTACAACGCCGGAATCTTGAATCTAATGAGGTCAGTAATGATTTACAAAATTTGCTAACTAGTATTAATATTTCTATCTTAATGTTAGGTAGTAATTTAGAAATTCGCCGCTTTACTCCGGTAGCAGGGGCAATATTTAATTTAATTTTTTCGGATGTGGGACGACCATTAACCGATATTAAACATAAGTTAAATATACCAGATTTAGAAGCACAAATTTTAGAAGTAATTAGCACTCTGAATTTTAAAACTCAGGAAGTGCAAGACCAGAATGGTCATTGGTATGATTTACGCATTAGACCTTATCGGACGATAGATAACAAAATTGATGGTGCTGTGGTAGTTTTGGTGGATATTGATGAACTCAAACATAGTACAGATCAACTTAGAGCAGCCCGTAATTATGCAGAAGCGATTGTAGATACTGTCCGCCAATCTTTAGTGGTGCTAGATACAGATTTACGGGTGGTTACGGCTAATCAATTTTTCTATGACACATTTAGGGTGATGCGAGAAGAAACAGAAAATCGCCTGATTTATGAAATCGGTAATGGACAGTGGGATATTGCTCAATTGCGATCGCTCTTAGAAAATATTATTACCCACCAAACTCAATTTCAAGATGTGGAAGTTGAGCATAATTTTGAGCAAATCGGCCATAAAGTTATGTGTCTCAATGCTCGGAAAATGCCACAAATAGAAGGTGATTCCCTGATTTTGCTAGTAATTGAGGACATTACTCAACAAAAGCAATTTGAAGCAGAACGGATTCAACTCCTAGAACAAGAACAATCAGCCCGGACTGCGGCAGAAACAGCTAACCGCGCCAAAGATGAGTTTTTATCCGTTCTCTCTCACGAATTGCGAAACCCCCTCAATTCTCTGTTAGGGTGGTCGAAGTTATTGAGCTTGAAGAAACTGGATGAGGCGAAGACTGAACAGGCATTAGCAGCCATTGAACGCTCTGCCCAAGCTCAAAACCTATTAATTATGGATTTATTGGATGTTTCCCGAATTAGCAGTGGTACTATGCGTCTCGATGCTCAAACAGTGAAGCTGATTCCTGTGATTTCCGCAGCCATAGACGTGGTGCATTTATCCGCAGAAGCAAAAAATATTCAAATTGAATCAAGACTAGATCCTGATGCCAAAACTGTACTCGGAGATCCGATCCGCTTGCAACAGGTAATTTGGAATTTACTTTCTAACTCGATTAAATTTACTCCCCCGGGCGGCAGAATTGATATCAGTTTAGATTACAGTGATTTTCAAGCACAAATTCAAGTTAAGGACACAGGGAAAGGTATTAGTCCTGACTTTCTGCCTTATGTATTTGACCGCTTCCGTCAATCTGATGGCAGTAAAACCAAGTCAAATCCTGGTTTGGGACTAGGGCTGGCCATAGTGCGTCATTTGGTAGAACTTCACGGTGGTACAATCACAGTCACCAGTCCAGGTGAAGGTCAAGGCTCAACTTTTACCGTTAGGCTACCTCTGCAAACTAACCTGAAAGCCACCGATATAGTCATAGAATCCATTGCTGCCTCTACCCCCCCTACCCCCTCTAGC
>NZ_JADEVZ010000029.1 GCF_015207875.1 Dolichospermum sp. LEGE 00240 | reverse complement strand
TATAAGAGACAGGGAAAGAATTATTCCAATGACCGATTACCAATTACCAAATTCTACAAATGATTTTAATTTTGCCGAATTACTTATCGCTATAGTGACTAAGGCATACTATATTATTGTGTTTCATCTCCATAGATTTCAAATTCCTATAGGTAGTTTTGTATGGTAGTGGATTTTTCTGTTTTGCCTTTGGGGTTTTTATTTACTTCTCCTGGTCCGATTGTGGTTAAGTTGGGTCCCATTGTTATTCGTTGGTATGGGTTGTTGATTGCTTCTGCTGTATTAATTGGTGTTAGTCTTTCTCAATACCTAGCCAAGCGTCGTCATCTGAATCCAGATTTAATCAGTGATTTATCAATTTGGTTGGTGATTGGGGCTATTCCTGCCGCTAGATTGTATTATGTTTTGTTTCAGTGGCCAGAATATTCTCAACACCCGGAACGAATAGTTGCAATTTGGCAAGGGGGTATTGCGATTCATGGGGCAATTATTGGCGGTGCGATCGCAGCGTTAATTTTTGCTAGATTGAATCAGGTATCTTTTTGGCAATTGACTGATTTGGTTGCTCCTTCCTTAATACTAGGGCAAGCCATTGGTCGGTGGGGAAATTTTTTCAACTCGGAAGCTTTTGGCAGACCAACTAATTTACCTTGGAAATTATATATTCCCCCAGATCGTCGTCCTTTGGATTTCGTGAATTTTGAATATTTCCATCCCACTTTTCTGTACGAATCGCTGTGGAATTTAATGGTGTTTGCATTGTTGCTAACTTTGTTTTTTCGAGCTTTATCTAAAAAACCCCGGTTGAAGGTAGGAACGTTATTTTTAGTTTACTGGGTTGCCTATAGCTTGGGACGGATTTGGATTGAAGGTTTACGCACAGATAGCTTAATGCTAGGACCTTTACGGATGGCACAAATGGTAAGTTTAGGGGGAATGACTTTAGGATTATTTGGTTTAGCTTGGTTGTATATATTCAAGCGCTCTTTACCTGATATTGTTTCTTCAGTGAATGGAGAAAAAAATGCCCCAGAGTAATTAATCTCCAGGGCTTAACCAGGGTGCATCTACCATCTATTTCTACTGGGCAAAGTGGCTGAATCCGGATAGTGCGAGGGAAATGCTAAAGGTTTTTTTTGCAGGGTTTTAAAAGGGGCAATTGATGAGTGAATCTACTAGTAATTTAAGTTTTTCTAAGTATCCAAATTCCTTAGAGCCTACGGTTTATATTGTTGGGGCAGGACCTGGAGATCCTGATTTATTAACGGTTAGGGCGCAAAAGTTGTTGGCTGGGGCTGATGTAATTTTATTTGCAGATTCTTTAATTCCCGAACAGATTTTAGATATTTGTCGTGCAGATGCGGAAATTATTAAAACAGCAAATCGGACTTTGGAAGAAATTGTACCACTGATGATTGATGCTGTGCGATCGCATAAATCAGTGGTCAGGCTACATTCTGGTGATCCTAGTCTGTATAGTGCTATTCATGAACAAATGCAGCTATTAGCCGATGCGAATATTCCCTTTGAAGTTATCCCTGGTATCAGTGCCTTTCAAGCTGCCGCAGCTAAATTGAAAATAGAGTTAACTGTCCCTGGTTTAGTCCAAACTATTATTCTCACTCGTATTAGCGGCCGTACTCATGTTCCCGATACTGAAGAGTTAGCAGCTTTAGCAGCCCATCATGCCAGTTTATGTTTATATTTAAGTGTGAGTCATATCACTGAAGCCCAAGGGAAATTGTTAGAACATTATGATCCAGATACTCCAGTCGCAATTTGCTATCGTTTAGGCTGGCCAGATGAAAAAATCCGGGTTGTAAATTTAGCACAAATGGCAGATTGTACCCATGAAGAAAAATTACGGCGAACTACACTTTATGTCATCAGTCCTGCACTGCTACCAGTAAGTGGGCGCTCCCGCTTGTATCACCCCGAACATAATCATTTATTCCGTTCATCTCATAATCTTGGCTAGTACAAAACGGCGTAAATAAACCAACCATTCTAAATCCTCCAAAAGCCTATACTGTCTTCATTTTGACTTTTGACTTTTGACTTTTGACTTCCGCCTTGCGGTACTAGTAGTTCGTCAAATAAATTTTGATGGGTAATGGAAAAAAACTTCTGTTCTTCCCTCCCCCACCTGGCTTCACTGAAGATGAAATATCGCTGAAAAAAACAAGATGAACAAAAGTAATATTGGTACAGTTACTATTCCTGGGTATACAATTACTGAACTTATTTATGCTAGTAAAAAAACTACAGTTTATCGTGGTCAACAACAAACAACACAGATTTCAGTTATTATCAAGATTCTCAACGCAGAATATCCCGGGTTGCAGGATTTAATAGCATTTAAAAATCAATTTGCTATTAGTCAACAAATAGATCACCCAAATATTATTAAATCTTATGCCCTAGAAAAATATGGTAATAGTTATGCCCTAATCTTAGAAGATTTTAGTGGTATATCTTTAAGTGAATATACCAACTTACAAAAATTAGATATTAACTCTTTTCTGCCGATTGCGATCGCAATTACTAAAGCATTAGAGTTTCTGAATGCCAAGAGAATTATTCATAAAGATATTAAACCAAGAAATATTCTAATTAATCCCCAAACTCAGGAAATCAAGCTGATAGATTTTGGTATTTCCTCCCTATTACCTAAAGAAACTACGGACATCAAAAGCCCCAATGTATTAGCAGGGACACTTATCTATATGTCTCCAGAACAAACGGGAAGAATGAATAGAGGCATAGATTACCGCACTGATTTTTATTCTTTAGGAGTAACTTTTTATGAATTACTCACAGGACAATTACCTTTTTATAGTCCAAACCATTTAGAGTTGATATATTACCATCTGGCAAAAGAACCTATTAATGCTAGAGAAATTAATCCCCAAATTCCTCAAGTTCTCGCAGATGTCATTGCTAAGTTAATGGCAAAAAACCCTGATAATAGATATCAAACAGCTAGAGGAATTAGATATGATCTAGAAATATGTCAGCAAATTTTATTAACTCAAGGTGAGATTGGTAACTTTGAGTTAGGACAGAGAGACGTAAGTGATAGGTTTCTGATTCCTGAAAAACTTTATGGTAGAGAACAAGAAATTATTACCTTATTAAATGCTTTTAAAAATGTCAGTTCTGGTAATAAAGAACTAATATTAGTGGCAGGGTTTTCTGGGATTGGTAAAACTGCCGTCGTTAATGAAGTTCATAAACCAATTGTGCGGGAAAAAGGTTATTTTATCTCTGGTAAGTATGATCAATTTCAGCGAAATGTTCCCTTTTCTGCATTAGTGCAAGCATTTCGCAGTCTCATGAGACAACTGCTAACCGAAAATATGGTGCAGTTACAAGAGTGGAAAATTCAGATATTATCAGCTTTGGGAGAACAAGCACAGGTAATTATTGATGTTATTCCTGAACTAAAAAATATTATTGGACTGCAACCACCAGTTTCTGAACTAACAGGAAATGCTTCAGAAAATCGCTTTAATTTATTATTTAGTAAGTTTATTCAAGTATTTGCTACAAGTGAACATCCATTGGTCATTTTTTTAGATGATTTACAATGGGCTGATCTAGCTTCTTTAAAATTCATAAAATTATTAATGTGTGAAAAATACACAAAATATTTATTATTAATTGGAGCGTATCGAGATAATGAAGTCAATCCGGGACATCCTTTAATCACAACTTTAGATGATATTCGTCAAGAAAATATCACAATTAATCAGATTATTTTGCAAGCTTTAAATAAATCTCATATTAGACTATTAGTTACAGATACTCTATGTTGTCCAGAATCACATAGCCAAAAACTAACGGAACTACTTTTAAGAACCACCCAAGGTAATCCATTTTTTACCAATCAGTTACTTAAATCATTACATGAAGATGGATTAATTACTTTTAATTTTAGCCTTAGTTATTGGCAGTGTGATCTAAATGCAGTCAAAACCTTATATCATAATGATGATATTGTTAATTTTCTTAAAATCCAATTACAAAAATTACCTGAAAATACTCAAGATATTTTAAAAATAGCTGCTTGTATTGGCAGCCAATTTGATTTATCTACCCTGGCTATAGTTTGCGAAAAATCCCAAATACAAATAGCGGCTGAATTATGGGATGCTTTGCAAGAAGAACTGATTATTCCCCAAAATGAAGCATATAAATTTTTTACGGGCGAAGCATCAGTATTTGATATTTTTAACTTAAATTTTCCGGTTAATAGCACTGAATTAATTTTCGCTAAATATAAATTTTTTCATGACCGAGTTCAGCAAGCAGCTTATGTCCTAATTTCTGATGTTGATAAATCAGCAATGCACTTAAAAATTGGTCAGTTACTATTAAAAAATACCAATGCTGCGGAACTGGAAGAGAAGATATTTGAGATAGTTAACCAGTTAAATATTGGGGTTGAATTAATTACTAATCAGTCAGAAAGATATGAATTAGCTAAATTAAATTTAATTGCTGGTTGTAAAGCCAAATCTTCTACCGCTTATGAAGCTGCTATTAGATATTTAAAGGTAGGCTTGGAACTTTTAGCAGTAAATAGTTGGCAATATCAGTATGAATTAACTTTAAATCTTTACACAGAAATCGTAGAAGCAGAATATTTAAATATTGATTTTGAGCAAGCAGAAATATATATAGAAGTAGTTAAAAAAAATGCTACTAGTCTTATAGATAAAGTAAAAGTGTATGAAGCACAAATACAAATCTATATGTCTCAATTGCAACTACAAAGAGCAATAGAGACAGGGTTGAATTTAGTCAACTTGCTGGGAGTAAACTTAGAAAAAACACCTCCACAAAACTTAAATGTTGATGATTTAATCAATTTACCAGAGATGATAGCTACTGATAAACTTGCGGTGATGCGGATTTTAACTAATCTGACTGCTGCTAGTTATTTTGTTGATCCAGAATTATTCCCAGTTATTATCTTTACCATGATCAATCTATCAGTAAACTATGGTAATTCCCCGTTTTCTGCTCATGGATATGTAAACTATGGTGTGATACTCTGCGGTTTTGTTGCTGATATTGAAACTGGATATCGTTATGGTGAATTGGCTTTAAATATATTAGATAAATTTGATGGTAGAACAGTTAAATGTCGAGTTATGCTAATGTGGGCTTGCAATGTTCTATTTTGGAAAAAACATCTCAAAACAGTAGTTAGTAGTTTACAAGACGCATTACAAAGCGGAATAGAAACTGGAGATTTAGAATATTCTGGTTACTGCTCGTCAATGTATAACATGAATATGATTTTCAGTGGTGAAAACTTATCCTATGTATTTGAGCAGTTAAAAAGTCATATACTTTTAATGTATAGCTTCAAGCAACAAGGTACCGTTTTACTACATAAGCTATGGTATCAGCTAGTTTTTAATCTTGCAGAAATTAATGAAACCAAACAAACATTTGATGGTGAGTTGTTTGATGAATCTCAAATATTACCAATTTTAATCGCATCTAAATCATCAACTGTAATATTTTCATTATATTTAGCAAAAACTATATTTTATTACTTCTCTGGTTTAACCAGTATCGCTGTTGAGAATGGGATTCAAGGTGAAGCTTATTTAGAATGTGTAGTGGGACAAGTTACTACGAGTCAATATAATTTTTATTATTCTTTATCTCTTTTAGCTGAATATAATCAGCAGTCTGTGAGTGGACAAAAACAATATTTAGAAAAGGTTTTATCCAATCAAGAGAAAATGAAAAATTGGGCTGTTCATGCACCCATGAATTTTCAACATAAATATCAATTAATAGAAGCAGAAAAAGCGAGAGTGTTAGGAAATAATTGGCAAGCAATAGAGCTTTATGATCAAGCAATTACTGGAGCTAAAAAATACAAATATCTTCATGAAGAAGCACTAGCTAATGAACTAGCAGCTAAATTTTATTTGAGCGTTAATAAAGAAAAAATTGCCAAAACTTATTTAATAGATGCTTATTATTGTTATGCTAATTGGGGAGCTAAGGCTAAAATTGAGAATTTAGAAACAACCTATCCTCATTTGCTTGAACATATTATTAATCAAACCAAAACTAAATTAACAGCCGGTGAAGTAAGTACACTTATTAGTAAACCTAGTTTGACAGGTGTTTCTGCATTATTAGATTTAGAAACTGTGACTAAAGCATCCTTAGCGATCGCTTCGGAAATTCAGATAAATAAGTTATTATATACTCTCATGCAGGTAATATCAGAGAATGTTGCCGCCAATAAATCTGCATTAATTTTGCAAAAACAGGGAAATTTAATATTAGTAGCTCAATGTATGAATGAACATGAATATAAATTTTCTACTACACCAATTAACGATAGCCAAGATTTACCATTAAGTATTATTAATTATGTAGCAAATATGCAAGAATATTTATTAATTAGTGATGCTACAAATGATCAGAATTTTGCCAATGATTCATACATTATTCAGCATCAATCTAAATCCATATTATGCAATCCTATTTTGAATAAAGGGCAATTAGTTGGTATTCTTTATTTAGAAAATAATCTAACTGTGGGTGCTTTCACTATTGACAGATTAAGAATATTAAATCTCCTATCTTCTCAAGCTGCTATTTCCCTAGAAAATGCCCAACTCTATAGTGATTTAGAAGAAAAAGTCACCCAAAGAACTCAGGAACTCAATGAAAAAAATCTGCACTTAGAACAAACATTGAATGAATTAAAAGCCACACAATCACAATTAATTCAAACGGAGAAAATGTCCAGTTTAGGACAAATGGTTGCGGGTATTGCCCATGAAATTAATAACCCCGTCAATTTTATCTATGCGAATATTGAACACGCTAGTAACTATATTGAATCTATTATCAATTTACTGAATATATATCAACAAGAATATCCTTGTCCATCAGCTACTATTGAAAAATATAAACAAGACAATGATTTTGATTTTGTTATTCAAGATTTACCTAGAATTCTTGATTCAATGATGGTAGGTTCAGAACGGATTCGGAAGATTATTTTAAGTTTACGTAATTTTTCCCGTCTGGACGAATCTGCCATAAAATCTGTAGATATTCATGAAGGAATTGATAGTACATTAATGATTTTAGAAACCCGATTCCAAGAAAAGTTAGGCTATTCTAGCAATGTAGTCATTAAAAATTATGGTGATATTCCCTTAGTTCAATGTTATGCTTCCCAACTAAATCAGGTATTTATGAATATCATTAGTAATGCGATTGATGTTCTCAAACAGCGTGAAAAAAGTTTATCTACCGCAGAACTCAAGAATAATCCTAGCCAGATCATTATTCGCACTCAAATTATTAATAATAATTGGGTACAAATTGCCATTAAAGATAATGGTATGGGGATAAATCCCGAAATTAAACAACGCATATTTGATCCTTTTTTCACAACCAAACCTATAGGAGAAGGTACAGGTTTAGGACTATCAATCAGTTATCAAATTATCGTAGATAAACACAGTGGTAAATTAGATTGTATCTCTGCACCTGGAAAAGGAACAGAGTTTATCATTGAAATTCCGATTAAACTCCACCAACCATAAAATTTCCAAATTGAACCCTTAAAACTCTTACCTTTGCGCCTATCTTATACGGGATCTAACAATATTTTATACACCATAAGAGACTTTTAAAACATCCTCTAAGAGAGATTGTATGAGACTAAAATTCACCCAAATAAATCAATTTTTGTATGTATTGGTAGCACCTAATCCTATGATAATATCTCTTTGAGCTTCTGTTAAGCCTTGAGTTTCTGCAATATTCATATCTTGATAAAGCTTCTTAGGTATTAAAGTTTGTAAACAATTGCCTGTTTGCACATCCCACAAGTTGATGGTTGTGTCTTCACTCCCACTCGCTAGAATTTTACCATCAAAACTAAAAGCAACTGACCAAACTGGCTTTGTGTGTGATTGTAATTTATGCAAACATTGACCCGTATTTACATCCCATAATCTGATGATTTTATCATCACTAGCACTAGCCACAATTTTGCTTTCAGGATTGAAGACAAGGAATCTAATTTGAGCATTATGACCTGCTAAAATGTGCAGACATTCACCACTGCTAACATCCCATAGTTTTATCGTTAGATCATCACTAGCACTAGCGATAATTTTACCATGAGGACTCCAGGCAACTGAACGTATTCTATTTTGATGTTCCCCTATGTTTGTGAGTTTTCCAGTGGCAATATTCCATAACTGTAAGATATGAGCATCACTACCAATAACTATATTTTCAGAATCAGGACTGATAGCAACTGACCAAATCCAATATGGATAATCATTTAAACTTTTCCAGCATTGGTTTGTGTTTGTATCCCATAATTTTATACTATGATCATCACCTGCACTCACCAGTTTTGTCCCATCATAATTAAAACTAACTAACCAAATCCAATCACCATGTTTTTCTGATAAACTGACACTTTTACCTGTGGTAATGTCCCATAATTTTACCCAACCATCATTACCACCACTAGCTATTTTTTTGCCTTGAGGTGTATAGGCAACTGACTGTACTCGCTTGGCATGATTTCCTAATATTTTGCATTTACCTGTTTGAATATTCCAGATAGAAATTTTGCCATCATCACTACCACTAATTAAAGTTTTATCATCGAGAGAAAATGTAACTGACCATACTCTTTGTGTGTGACCATATATAGTTTTTAAAGATTTACATTTATCCACATCCCATAATCTAACACTTTGATCATCGCTACCACTAATTAAAGTTTTACCATCAGGACTAAAGGCTATAACTCGCACGCGACGATAGCTGCGATCGCCAAAGGCATCTCTTTCTGGTAAAGTGAAAAATTCACCAGTTTCAATGTTCCATAATTTGATAGTTTGATCAGCACTACCACTAGCTAAAATTGTCCCATCAGGACTAAAAATAACCGACCAAATTCTTCCATCATGTCCATGAAAAGTCTTCAGACATTCCCCTGTATAGATATTCAGCAATCTCACTATCTTATCATCGCTGCCAATCGCTAAAATTTTACCATTGGGACTAAAAGCAATGGAGCGAATAGGATAATTTCCTTGTCTCCATGTAGTGCGACATTCACCTGTATTTACATCCCATAATTTAACAGTTTGATCTACACTGGCACTGGCTAAAATTGTTCCTTGAGCGTTAAAAGCAACCGTACGTACCCAGTAAGTATGTTCTGTAAAAATGTGACGACATTGATATGAATTAACATCCCACAATCTGACAGTAAAATCATCACTAGCACTAGCTAAAATTTGACCATTAGGACTAAAAGCAACTGACCAAACTTGATCCTTGTGTTCTTCTAATTTAGCAATACATTCACCAGTATAAATATTCCATATTCTCACGGTAGCATCGTTACCAGCACTGGCTAAAATTGGTTCTTGAGGATGAAAAGCAATTGATCTGATCCAATTAGTATGACCTATACAAGTAGTGATAATTTGACTATCTGCTAATCGCCAAATATATAAATTTTTATCTGTATCACCCGTAGCCCAAAATTTACCATCAGGACTAAATGCTACTGCTAGAACACCAGCTAATGATTTCGAGAAAACGGATTTAGATAAATCAGAATAGGCAAAATTAGTCTGATGTAAATGAACTCCCTGAAGATAGGCTTGACAAATAGTTAAATAAGAAAAATTATAGTTGGTTAAGTCTGTTTTTAGGTGACAAAATATATTCAGAATATTGCCTCCTAAATATCCTGGAGATAGAGGTGATTGTTTTTGGCAATTTATAATAATTTCTTGGAGTTTATTTTCTAAATTTTTTGTTCCCTTAAATTGATAACGTAATTTTTCAATTAATGGTTCAAGAATTAGGCGAATTTGAATTTCTCGAATATAATCTTTAGATTGAGCTTTAATTAGGGCATGACTATTCAATAAATCATGGTTGCCATTAATAACCTCCTCATAAACTTTTTCAATCAAGTTTTCCGTGATAAACTCCATAATCACATTTTGTAATGTGTAGCGATTCTCATTTTTCCCTTTTTCAATTAAAGAACGCCTTTTGAGAGATTCTAGGTTATCAGTAATAGTTTTTTGATAATTTTTTAAAACAATATCATCTTTTAATTCTTGTATTGAAACCAACTCTCGATTAATTGCTAACCAGTACATAATTTGTTTTTCTGATTCTGATAAACGGTTAAACTGTTCCGCTAGAAGTTGACGTATATCACCAAATACGGGTTGTTCTTCTGCAAAAAATTCAGATACATTACCGCTATATAATTCTTGAATACGGGAAGAGACTATATTTAAAGCTTGGGGATTACCTTGATATAAATGAATTAATTTTTGAGCTTCTTCTGAAGATATTAATAAGCATTTATTATTAAATATTTGTTGATATTCTGTATTTATTCCTGCCAGAGTTAGTGTGCGAACAGGTAAGGTATCTCCTTCTAGGTGAGCAATTTCTGATGGTTTTTCTCGACTGGTTATTATTAAGCAGCTTTGATGTTTTCCTATTCCTATTTGTTTGAATAATTCGCCATATCCTTCATAACCTTGACAATAATTCCCAGTATATGTGCCTGCTTGAAAAATTGATTCAGCATTATCTAAAATGATGAGACAGCGAGAGTAACTTAGATATTCCAGTAGTTTGGTTATTCTCCCGCCAACAGTATCAGGTAAATCAATTTCTTGTTCTTGGGAAATAAAAAAAATCAAGTCTGCTAAAATATTTTGAATTGATGGTGCTTCTCTTAAACTTCGCCAAATTAACCAATCAAATTTATCCTGAATTTCTTGGGATATTTTCGTAACTAAAGCAGTTTTACCAATGCCACCCATACCCAACAATGCTAATAATTTTGCTTTATCTGTAACAATCCCATGTTTGAGAATTTCAATTTCTTGAGTACGTCCACAAAAGTGAGGAACTTCAGGTGCTTCTCCCCAGTCTTGGTGCTGTTTTTTCAAGTTTTGGGAGGTTATTTGTTGTTGAATTTGACTATTAATAGAATCAGATTTTTTGACTAACTCAGGTAGGTATTGCAGAAATAGCTCAACTAGGTCATGACGTTTGGGATAACGTTCACCTAGTTCATTTTTTAGTCCAAAGTTTTCGCAAATTTCTTGAATGTGTTTTCTGACTGTGGACTCTGCAATATGAAGAGATGATGCTATATCCATATCTCTTTCGTATGCTAATAATTTTAGCAGCACTTCCTTTCGTCTATTTGTTAGTTTGTCAAACGCTTGAATAAATTTATTTTTGTCCATAACTATTTAGATATCATTAACATCCTATTTAATTAGTGTATTTTCAAATTAAAATCAATTTTTTATATAAATATTCTCAATAATTTACGGAGTTTTTTGACCAAGACTTACCTAAAATATCACTTTCACTCTCATTCCTCCGTATCTTCCGCGCTTATAGTAGTCTATTTTTTTACGTGGTGTACACGTAAGTTGTATTGACAATACTCTAATTGTGGATTTTTCTACACAACAAGCCTTGTGTACTTGTGTACTGCTCTAATAGTAGCAGTTAGAACTCCTAAAGAAAACAGTGGGTCATCAAGATTCTAGAGTTCACTAACTCTTTTAGTTACTTACCGTAACACTAGATATCTATACAAATGGAGAAAGCAACAAAATGGAAGAACCAACAATAGAAGGGATCATTGGTAAGGTCGTTGTAGGTGCTACAACTGGTTTTGTACAGGGACTTGCGAATAATGCTGTTCATGACGCTTATCAGCAAGAAGTTCATGATCATCCTGATGAAGATGTTCCTGCTCATATTGCTCACGCTATTGGTCGGTTTTTCGGTCAAATTGTGAGTGGTTCTTAGTGACGCAGTTATGAAAAATTTCTTGATTTTTATACTGATGATCATTTCAGGTGCTTTTTGTATCTTCTGGAAATTTAATCAGGAGAAGGCTGATATAAACCAACGTGCAGTTGAATGTATGTCTTTTGTTCACCAAGGCATTGATTTAACTGGAAAAGGTAAAAACAATTGCACCAGGACAGAACTGATACCAAATCAGTAATTAGTTCAAAATATATTTGGCTCTTCGGTACTTACTATGCTAAATCATTTTGTCAAACCCTAAAATCCTTATATGGTAAGGATTTTACGTTAATTCATCGGTGAATTTGACATAAATTTGGCATCAAAAACAATGAAACCCTTTATTTATATGGGTTATGGGGTAAATAAACTCATATTTGGCATAACAGGTACGGAAGAACCATATATTTTTATGTTGAATGATAGCTTGCTTGAATCTTGCTCATCATTCAACACTTTCCCTAGCAAATAATAACCAAACATAATAATTGGAGCAGATTAATGAGTATCAACTTATCTAAAAATAAATTCTTGACCATGAAATTATTTTTTACAGGTATATCTTTTACCATGGCAGCCACATTAATTAACAATCAGCCAGCTAATGGACAAACTTATGAATGCAAACCTGTAAATTCACCTTTTAAATTTAGTTTAGTTCCTGTAAGTCTTGATGTTTGTGGTACTTTTGTCAGACTTGATGCCAATGGTTCTTCAATATCAACAGGAATGTGGGGAAATCTAACTATAGCAGTTGCTCGCTCTGGAGAAATGTACAAATTAGTTAATGATAGTTGGAAATATCTAGGAGTCATTACTGATATTCCTCTTTCAGATCAATGCCAAGATGGTAACACAGATGCTTGTAGAAAATGGGGGAAAAATTTAGATATCCTCTTGCAAAGATGCCGTAATGGTGAGAAGCTTACAGGATTATGTAATAGTAATTAATCAGGCTATTTTCTGTAAAGTTGGCAATATTTCAGTCTTACTTATTTAAGTTATCAGGAAGTAAAAATCATGTCTATTTCTCAATCTACTGCAAATTTAAAATTAGCTAAGGATTTACTGACCCAAGAACAAAATAATCTGATATTAACGGCTTTAGAATTAGCCGAGAAACAATTACATGATTTTGCCACTGATCCAGATTTTCAAACCAAAATGCAGTTAAATTTTGGCGTTAAAGTTGACATAACTGAAATCCAAAAAGATTGGCAAAATGAAGACTTTAGCATAATTCCTAATATTCAAGTTCGCCTAGAAACTGAACTTGATGGAGCAATGGGAGCTTATGCTCAAGCTACTAATACCATTTATTTATCCCAAGATTTTCTCAACCAAAATACAGCAAATATTGCTTCTATTACTTCAGTATTATTAGAAGAAATTGGTCATGCTGTAGATGCAAAAATAAATACAGTTGATACTCCCGGTGAAGAAGGAGCGATTTTTGCGGCTTTGGTGCAAGGAAAGACATTTGAGCCTGATCAGTTACAGGAGTTAAAGGCTAAGAATGATACTGCAACTATAAATTTGGATGGACAGATACTTCAAATTGAAAAGGCAACTACTGGTTTTGTTAGTGGCGGTTTTGAAGGTAGTCAAAAAACAATTAAATTAGATTCTAAAGGTGGAGGAACAGTTAAATATGAATATCAAATGTTCACTATTCCCGATCAACTCATACTTAGATATGAAGGCAAAGAAATCCTAAATACGGGATTTGTATCGGGTGATAAAACAGGAATAGTGAGTATTCCTCAAGGAAAATCTGATGAATTACAGGTTATATTGGCAACAAATGATTCGGGGACAGCTTGGAATTATAATATCACAACTTCTAGAAAACCAATTTTAATTCTCCCTGGTATTGCCGGTTCTTTTGTTAATCCTAATAATTACGACAGATGGGTTTTAAATCGAGGTTTAAATCCCAATGAATTAGTAATTGATCCTCTATTACATAGCTATGATGATTTAATCGCAACACTTCACAATACAGGTTATAAATTAGGAGAAGACCTGTTTGTTGTTCCTTATGACTGGCGATTAGCACCAGGACCAAATGATCCTTCACGTGATGGAATAATCACTGGGATATCTGCTGCCAGCATTACTGATAACAAATATGAATATGGTGTTGACTATCTTGGCTATTGGTTAAAACAAGCGTCTGAAAAATGGCAACAACGTTTTCCCGATGCTGCTCCTTTAGACTCTGTTGATGTAATTGCACATAGTACAGGTGGTTTAGTTACTAGAACATATATTCAAAGTGATGCTTATGGTGTAACATTACCTAAGATAGATAATTTGATTATGCTGGGAGTGCCAAATCAAGGTGCGCCTAAAGCATGGAATCCTATTAATGATGATTGGAATGCCGACATTGGCTACAGTCTTGTGATGCGGCAGTTTGCCAATGTTGCCTATCAAAAATTACTGCAAGGACGGACTATAAATGGTCCAACAGCTATTACTCAAGCAACAGTTATTGCTCAATCAAAGAATTCTGATTTGACTAGTAAAGCCAGTAAAGAGGCATTTATAGATCAGTATATTCCCACGATTAAAGCACTTTTAGCAACTTACAATTTTGGAGCAAAGGTTCAACCCAATCAAGAGAACTCATTGCTATTAGATTTGAACGTTAATACTGGTCTGGTTACAGATAGAAGTAATATTACGGTTGTTTTTGGAGATAATGTCAAAACTATAACTTCTGTTGAGAGTAGAACAAGTCCTAAAAAATTAGTTGATCTTCCTGGTGATATCCTAGATATATATGTTCCCTCTGTTGAATCTTTTACTGAAGGAGCGCCAGGTCACATTCCTGCTACTAATGAACAATGGTGGGAAGATATTGAAACTCCAAATAGTGGTGATGGCACTGTCCCACTTCAATCCTCAACCTATCTTTCAGGAAAGCAGAATAGAGGATTTAATGGCGTAGAGCATGGAAAATTGCCTAGCGACAAAGGAGTACAGCAGTTCATCTTAGAGACCTTGGGCGCTAAATTAGAGAAAGGCAAGCAAATATCAACTGGTAAATCTGGACTTAGTTTTGGGCTGGCTAAAAATGTATGGAATTTCATAAATGATCCTGTAGATGGTTTCTTGATAGATGCTCAAGGACGACGATTGGGATATAGCCAAGCTACTGGTGTTCTCACAGAAATCCCTAATAGTGTTTGGTTTGGTGAACAAGATGGAATTGGTTGGGTATTTGGTGAAGTTGATTCTCCAGCAACATTAGAACTGACTGGTTTAGAGCAAGATCACTACGTTCAAGTAAGTGGTGTTCAGGGTACACAAGCTGGTGCTGTTGATTCTAGCGGTTTCTTAGCAACTGGAGAACAAAAAAATCTCAATGTTGTTCTTACAGATATACCTCAAGATCCTAATACTCCAACTTCAGGTGGAGATTTAGAGATTTCTGTATTATCTAATCCAGATGTTCTTTTGGGAGAGAATTTCAGTTACACGATTAATATTCAAAATAAAGGACCGAATAATTCTACTGGAGTATTTCTGACGGAATATCTGTCAAATGGAGTTAAATTTATTGCGGCTAATGCGAGTAAAGGGCAGGTTTCTCAATCTAATGGAATTGTATCAATAGATGTAGGCAATTTAAATAGTGGAGAAACTGCCACAGCAACTATTGAAGTTTCACCTTTCATTGCTGGAACTGTAACTTCTACGGCTAATATATCTAGTACAGAAAGTGATCCTAATCCTAATAATGATTCTGTAACTCTGGCTGTAGATGTTAGTCCAATTACTCCGACTGCTACTGATTTAGAGTTAATACAGACTGTAGATAATTCTAACCCTCAAATCGGTGATGAAATTAATTTTACCCTTACTCTGAAAAATAAAGGAACTGGAACTGCTAGTGGTATCAAAGTCAAAGATATCCTCCCTTCTGAACTAGGCTTTGTTTCTTATTTAGCTGACCAAGGAACTTATGATAGTCAAACTGGTTTGTGGGATGTAGGCAATATGAGAGATAATCTCACTCGTAACCTCAAGCTAACAGCCAAAGTTAATCAGTTAGGAGCTATTACTAACATCGCTGAATTAATAGCAGTTAATGAAACTGACCCCGATTCCACTCCTAACAATAATAATCCCAATGAAGATGACCAATCATTAGTCACCTTAAATTCTGCTTTAGGAACATCAACACTCACAAAAATTGCTGATGATCTTTTTACTATTTCGGGTAGTGCTAGTAAACCAAAACTTCAAGTAAACCTTGCGGGAAGTAGTTCTAATCTGGTAAATGAACTAGGTGTATTTACTGTTGATGATGCTCAAGGTAAAATTAACGGCATTACCCCAGGAGAAACAGGTTATACCCAAGCGGCTTTGAATAAATCAAAAGTAATTTTCTCCACTATTGCCAATATTCCCAACGGATTTAATATCAACAAATTGAACAGCCTATTAGAATTTAATTCTAGCGATAACCTGAGATTCTTCTTGATCAAAAATGGCACAATTGATAGTGTTAAAACTGGAATTACCTCTGCTACGAATATCCTGTTTTCTGACCTTTCAAACCAAAATATTAGAGATTTAGGTACTGATGGTTTCTCTTTGAGTTGGAAAGATGGCTCTAATAATAATGCCGATTTCAAAGATTTGGTAGTGAACATTAAATCCACAAATGACCCATTACCATTAGGTGCAAATCTGCAAGGAAAACAACAAGGAGAAGTGATTGATTTAAGAGATATAACCCAAGATGTAAAAGTTGATTTTATTGTCAATAGAGAAGCAGCTTTTAACAATTTTGTGGGTTTTTATAAAGTGACTGATGAAAATGGAGGTATTGATGTTGATGGTAATGGTACTGTTGATTTCCGTCCAAGTGATTCAGGTTATGCACAAGCAGCTATCAACAATCGTGTAGCGGGAATTGATCTGCGGGTTGATAATCAAGGAACTGCAACTTTTACTGATAAACTATTAACAGGAGGGAGTATTTTTGCGCCATTTATCCTTACCAATGGTCGAACTGTAGACCAAGTTATAAATGGACAAGTTGATCAAACTTACTTTGCCTATTTAGGGGCTAATTCTGATAAGATAGATCACATTCGCCTATTAGGAAATAACACTTTCGGGTTTGAAGATTTAGCTGGTGGTGGTGATAATGACTTTAATGATGTGATTATCCAGGCTAAATTGACAGTTTGATGAGTTTTTCCTGAATCTTGATAGTGCGGGTATACTACCCGTTCAGAAATTTTAACTTTGCATAACAGCATCCAATAATAACCCAGCCCCAAACCGAATAGGATCTGTACAAGGTAACTTAGTTTCTGCTATAATTTGAGCGATCGCATTTTTTGCCTCTACTTCCCCCAAATTCCGAGTATTCAAAGCAATTCCCACCACCGAAACAGGACGAAAAGCCCCCGCACCACTAGCAACAATTTCATACATCCTAATCACCTCCGATAAAGATGGAATCAAGATATGAGGATTATTACGGTTATGAGTTTGTCCCGCTTGATGCACTAAAATTAAATGTGTAGGCTGAGAACCCCTAATTAACGGTAAAGTTGCCGTTGAACCAGGGTGTAAAAGAGAACCTTGACCCTCAATTTGCAAAATGTCGTAATGTTGACCAAAACGCATTACCAACTGTTCCACCGCACCCGCAGCAAAATCCACCCGCACCGCGTCTAAAGCCACCCCTTCCCCTTCCAACATTAACCCAGTTTGACCGGTAGCCAAAAACTTAGAACGGATACCCCGCAACTTAGCCACCCGGTGTAATTCCAGACTTGTGGACATTTTACCAATAGCCATATCCGTTCCCACCGTCAACACCCGCCGACAGGGCAGATTTTGCGCCGCTGCTGATGCTACATCTAAGTTAGCCGGTTCTTTGCGGACATCCCAAATTAATTGTCCTGGTTTGAGGAGGGCAGTTAATTCCGGTATATTTGCCATTGGTGTATGTAATCCATTTACCAAAGACATTCCCGCCTTGAGGGCATCTTTGATATCCAGCCAATAATCATCAGGAACAGCACCACCTTTAGGCGCAATCCCAATTACCAAAACTTCCGGCTTGTACTGTAAAGCTGCTGTTAAAGATGCCACAATTGGCACATCTCGCTGAATACCAGTTAACTCGACTAAAGATTTACCTACAGTTTCTCTATCAATCACCGCCACAATGGGGGACTCGCTGTAACGTAAAATTGATAACCCCGTTTTTCCCTGAACTCCAGTAATTCCCTCATGGAGAAGAATTGCTATTTTTTGATTAAGCGACAGACGCACAATGTTTCACTCCCAAACCAGGTAAATTATTCGGCAAAACTCGCCCATTTTCCACCACTGCACCACTAAAAGGATCATCAATTAGATTTAAGTGACTATCTAAATCCAAATAATCAGCCAGTGGTGCAAGTTGTAAAGCGGCAGTATTAGCAAGACAACTATCAGAATAACAGCCAAACATGACTTGTAAATTGTGGGCTTTGGCTGTATTCACCATTCGCATAGCTTCGGAGATTCCCCCAGATTTCATTAATTTGATATTAATACCATCCACATAATTAGCTAATTGGGGAATATCCGCACTGGTAAAGCAACTTTCATCTACAAAAATTGGTAACGGTGAATGTTTTTTCAATTCGGCTAAATTTGCTTCTTCACCTCTTACTAAAGGCTGTTCTACATACTTGATTCCCAAATCAGCTAACCAATTACACATATTTATAGCATCCGTTAAACTCCAGCCGCCATTAGCATCAACAAATACATCTTTTCCGGCGGCTTCTTCCCGTACTGCTAAGAGCATTTTTTTATCTGCTTCTATTCCCTCGGTTGAACCTAATTTTACCTTTAATAACTGCACATCCATAAATTGTAACCAGTCTCGCGTCCTTGCCTTTGCACCTGCTGGGGAATTAATGCCAATTGTTACCGATGTTGGTACTATAACATTTCTATCCAGTCCCCATAGTTGCCACAATGGTAAATTCACGCGCTTACCCAACCAATCATGTAATGCCATATCCACAGCCGCTTTGACTGCGGACAGAATTTGCATTTGTTCTAATAGTGCCTCAATTTCCTGCCGTTGCCAAGGGCTATATTTTTGTAAAGCAGGTATGATTTGCTGCAAAGTTTCTTGAATTTTCTCGGTAGATTGCCTATGGTTGCCCACACCAAAAGGTGATGCTTCTCCCCAACCTGCAATTCCTTCTGCGCTAATTTGTAACCAGATATTTGTTGTTTGTGCTGTTGTCCCGCGACTAATTGTGAGGGGAAATCGTTTGTTAACGGTAAAGGTTTGAAAATTGATTTGCATAAATATATTAAATAGGGAATAGTAATATTAAGGAAATACTGACTGGAATATTTATTTTACATGGAGTTGGGACAAAAACTGCACGGTTCTTTACTAGAATATAAACCATAATATTGCTTCATATTTATACCTTAGTTATTCTTGCGCCATGTAAATTTTGAGACTATAATTAAAGAGTAAGCTATTTAATCATAAATAATATGGTGTCTTTTCATTGTTTTCGTGATGGCAAATGCGAGTGGAACAAGGGATTAAAAGATTTTGCAAATCAATTTAACGAGACTTATGGAAAAGATTATAGTCTTTCTAAATGTCTTGATATTTCCAAGAAAGAGACAAAGCAACCAGAGGTATTACTAGAAGCATCCGGGGATCAACCAATGGTCATTGAATGTAAACAGATAGTTTATCCTAAAGATTATTATCAAAAGCATAGACATTTTCACGATTTTTTTAATTCTTTTCAAAAAGCTTTTAAAAGAGATTTAAGGAACTCTCTACCTGAAGATTTATATCAAATTAGTATCGATGAAAGTATTCTTTATCAAAATTCCAAAAGTAAATTAGATGGTTTATCGAGAGAAATAACACTGTACATTAAAAATAATCTGGAAGATTTTTTAATTTCTGAGATCATTTTTATTGATAAACCTATTCCTTGTTGCTTTCGTCGTATTCCAGACAATGAACGTGATGATACTTCAGATAAATCTGGTCTAAAATTATCTGGTGCTTGGAAAGATGTTGGAGTTTATTATAAAGAGATGATAGAAGCTGAACCAGTAATAGCCCAAGAATTAGCTAGACATTTAGCAGCTACAGAAAAAAAATTCCAGGAATATACAGATTGTGTAAAGATTCTAATTGTAGAAATAGGTGGTGATTTTCTTTTTCCTGAGAGAATTATAGAAATTATCGAAAATGCAACGATTCCACCTATTGTTGATCAAATCTGGCTTGCAGATCCAGAAGATGAATCAGAAAATATAATTACTTATCATAGAGTTGTGTAAAATATTAATTCCTCTTTTTCTATCCACAAAAAAGCCGCTTTTTTCTAGTCCTTTCACACACTCTAAACCTGAGATTATGGGTGACTTACTCAAACCAGCACTACCTCAACCGTATCTTCTGGAACAGGTAGGTTCACCTCTATCTTGCAAAACTTCAATGTAGAGAGATATTGCTTCTTCAATATTAGCTAAAGCTTCCTCACGAGTTTTACCCTGACTGATACAACCGGGTAAACTTGGTACTTCAACAACAACATACCCATCTTCACCATGAGATAACAGCACTTTTCTTTGAGATTTCATTTTTACGATAGTTCAATTAGTTTTTTGATGGAATGACAAATATAATGATATATCTTTTATTCTGGTAAAGCATCTAAATCTAAGGACTTAGTTTGCCAAGTAGCACCCTCTATTTTTTTCAAAAATTCTTCTACCAAATCATGTTCATCAATAGAAAATGTTGATGTTTCTGAAAATTCTTTAATTTCTGTTATAGTTTCAGAACCCTGTTTTATAGTTAGGAAATAACCTTGTACTGGAATATTATACCAAATGCCGAAAGTTACTAGAAAATCACCACTACTTGCTTTTGCTTCTTGACTAAATGAATGACACAGATCATCTTCAGAAACAGAAACTTCAATACCCCAAGTTCTCCTAATTACACCATTATGTACTTTATCAAGGGACTTTCTAATATATCCTAAACGAGATCCTGCTGGATCTATGATATTTATCATTCTTTCTTCTTGCATATTTTCCCCTTTTCCATTATTTCGTAATATAAAAATACGCTGTTTCGCTAAATTCAAAATCTCTTGATGGTTTATTTCTGATTGCTTTGGATCTTGTAATTCTAACCTTTCAACTAAATAACTATAAAGTTCTAAACATTTTTCATGATTCTCCGGCTGATTCAACAAATCATCACCAGCCTTTAAAGTATCTAAAGCAAATTGATAATTTCCCTGTTCACAATGATGATAAAAAGCATCAATATAATCTGTTAAATCATCTTCCCAATCCCAATTTTCTAGCCAATCACCTTCTATATCATCAACATAAAGATGAATATAATCTGAGCCATAGGTTTCTTTATCTAGCTGCAACTGTTGAGATGCTTCTAGATATTTCCAATCTACCTCGGAAGTTGACTGATTATAAATTTTTACATTCTTAGTCATAATACTATCCAGGGAAGGGTATAACGGCAATAAAAGTGATAGGGCGATCTCTACTCTCTTTTAGCATAACACTTGCTAACTTAAGTAGATTGTTTGGAGTGTTCACTTGAGCATCATGAGCAACCAGTAAAGCCCGTTTAATACCCCAACATGATAGAGTATGATTCCATTTCTGCTGCTTAGTCAAAAAATCAGGGTTACGTTGTCCATCTCGAAGGATAACAGTACCTGTAAGTTGAACAAACACAGGCTCAATTGCACTAGGAACGTGACTAACAAGTAAATCTGTAGCCATAGATAAATCTAGAATATAACGGTTTGAAGCACTTCCGTCAGACCTAGCATTAATTGTTTTAGTTAGAGCAATAATTAAATCTTCATCACTACCAGTATACTCTTCTTGTATAAGTTTTTCAATCCAGTAAGAAAATTTCGGATCTTCTTGACTCAACCAATTAGGTAATATTACTGTATACCAGTAATAATCAGTTACAGATATGTTCTTTTGCTGGCAAGATTTTTCTATGTCTCCTGGGGATAAATTTAAAAGTGGTTGGATGGTATATAGATAAGTTTGGATATCGTAATAAAATTCATTCAGAAAGTCTATTAAAAACCGTTTTTTATCAAGAAGTTCATTTTTATATTTAGATAGTGTATTTAGAATTTCTTTAATCCTAACTGCCAATTCAATTTCTCCTCTAAACAGAGATGCACGTCTTAAAGGTTGTAGTCTGAGCTTAATCTCGTTTGCTTGTAGTCTAGTCCTATATGCCGACAAGTTAAATCTCCATTCGGGGTTGTTTTGTTAATTTTATGCGATTTTGGATCTCAATTGTATCAAAAAGAGGTATTTCAGATTAATATCCCATCAATACCGTATCTTCTGGAACAGGTTCATTTCTGTCTTGCAAAACTTCAATGTAGAGAGATATTGCTTCTTCTATGTTAGCTAAAGCTTCCTCACGGGTTTTACCCTGACTAATACAACCGGGTAAACTGGGTACTTCGACAACAAAATACCCATCTTCACCATGAGATAACAGCACGATTCCTATATCTACATTGTTATTCATAAAATTTCCATCCTGTAAATCCTTAAATCTTAGACATCCTGATTCTGACAAAATAGTTAACTACTTAATGTTTTCCAGTTTTGTTAACCATTTATCGAAATGCTGACACTGTTTACGTATTGTATCCAATCCGATATCCATAGCAATTGAAGAACCATGTAACGGTTTATCATATCGAGGACAACATCGAAGAATACGTTTAGATGGTGATGTTTGCGGACTATCATTAATATGTTCAGGTGAAGGAAATGATTCACGTTCACGCTGTAGCTGTTCTACTATGTTTTGATCAAACCATCCTAAAAAAGCTTGTGGATTACTATAGAGAAGTCCCTCAAACTCATGCACCAATAAATTAGGAATAAAATTTTGGACTCCAATATCTACACCCATTTGTTGTTCAAGATATTCAGCTTTCTCAAAAAGATTAGCTGTAGTGGGAATAGAACTTTTACCGGGAAAATCTTTTGGTAGTCCATACAAATCTAACATCGTAGTTACAAAAGCGGTGCTATCTTCAGAACATTTACGATATAATTCTTTTCTGATTTTTCCATAAGTTACCGCACCTCCTAGAAGTATAGGCCTAACATATATGTTTTGTTGCAGAAAATGATTGTAAAGTAATTCTCTGGCAAAAGTTTCTTCCGTTTGTCCTTCTACAAAAATATTGACTCGCATCATCTTGAAGGTCTACCTCCAATAATGTTCTTTTTCCACAATTCTCCTAAAGTATAATCTTCTAACCACTCCTGTAAATCATCCTTATCCAATCTACGCAGTAATGATCTACCGTCTTTTCTATCTACAACTATCACATCTTTTGCTGTAAATTCATTTAATAATTCTACAGATTGAGTAGAAACAATTATTTGTTTTTCTCTAGAAGCAGCACGTATTAAAGATGCTAAAATAGTAATTGCGTAAGGGTGAAGACCTAATTCTGGTTCATCAACTAAAATAGTTTCTGGTTGTAAAGCAGTAGGTTGTAAAAATACCGTTGCTAAACATATAAAGCGCAGTGTTCCATCAGAAACAAGATGTGCTTTAAAAGGCATATCCTGACCTTGCTCAAACCATTCTAGCTCTATCACATCATTATTATGTGGTGAAGGACGCAGCAAGAAATCACTAAAGAAAGGTGCTACAAGTCGGATTGTTTTAACAATTTGTTGATAAGATTGGGAATAGTTATTTTTCAATAAATACAAAAAAGCCGCCAAATTGCGAGCATCTGGACGTAGATAAATATTATCATTAATAGGAGCAGCTTGTTTTACATAGGCACTATCGCTGGTGTCATGAAAATGATAAACCCGCCATTGCTGCATGGCAGATAATATATATTTATCCATTTTTGTACCAGTACCAGTAAAAGCCTGAGTTTCAAAATGACCACTACCTATTAGTGCTTGCACTCGCATTTTTGACTTACCACTACTCGAGCCAAATGACTCTTTAGAAAACATCAGACGGTTATCTTGAGTAGGTTCAAGGGTGGCAAAATATCTATTATTGCCAAAATATAATTCAATCTCTAATTGTTCAGTTGTTTTTCGCCCGAAATGCAACACTGTGTCTGGTCCACCTTGACGACTAACGAAAACTTGCAAATGTCCATCAAGTATCTCTTGAACCATACGAAAAAAGTTGATAAAATTGGATTTTCCTGCGCCATTGCAGCCAATGAGTATATTGAGTTGAGTAAGTTCAATGTCACATTCTGCAATAGATTTAAAGCCCTTCAAAACTATCCTTGATAGTTGTTTTTCGCTAATCAACTTTGCCAGAGTAATTTTTTCCTCGGTCATATTAAAAATCTGACGGGATGACATATTTTCTCCTTGTTTCTGTTTTTGTAACTCTAAAATCCGTTGTTTAGCTAAGTTCAAAATCTCTTGATGGTTTATTTCTGATTGCTTTGTATCTTGTAATTCTAACCTTTCAACTAAATAACTATAAAGTTCTAAACATTTTTCATGATTCTCCGGCTGATTCAACAAATCATCACCAGCTTTTAAAGTATCAAAAGCAAATTGATAATTTCCCTGTTCACAATGATGATAAAAAGCATCAATATAATCTGTTAAATCATCTTCACAATCCCAATTTTCCAGCCAATCACCTTCTATATCATCAACATAAAGATGAATATAATTTGAGCCATAAGTTTGTTTCTCTAACTGCAACTGTTGGGATGCTTCTAGATACTTTTCATCTACCTCGGACTGATTATAAATACTTACGTTGTTAGTCATAATACTATCCAGGGAAGGGTATAACAGCAATAAAACTGATGGGGCGTTAGCATCAATTATATCAAAAAGGGGTATTTCAGATTAATATCCCATCAATACCGTATCTTCTGGAACAGGTTCATTTCTGTCTTGCAAAACTTCAATGTAGAGAGATATTGCTTCTTCTATGTTAGCTAAAGCTTCCTCACGAGTTTTCCCCTGACTGATACAACCGGGTAAACTTGGTACTTCGACAACAAAATACCCATCTTCCCCATGAGATAACAGCACTTTCCGTTGAGATTTTATTGTTACCATAGTTCAATCAATTTCTCCATGAAATAACAGACATAGTTGAAAATATTTTATTCTAGTAAATCATTTATATCATATAACTTTATTTGCCAGGTTGCTTGGTGTATTTTACATTAAGTTGGATGTTTGAAATACTATGTTCATTAGGGGATTTAAAAGTTTTTGATACATCAATAATGACTTTTAAAACGTCCTCTTATTCAAGAATCTGTAAAACATGAAATGGTTGATTGTTGGTTTCCCATTTGCGAATTTCCCAATAAAGCTGAGTTTTGTAAAAATAAGCTACTTCATAAGCAAGTCGTAAATTACGCTCAAGACTATTTGCTTCAACATCAACCGTTTTATTAGTTCCAATAGCTTTTCGTAAACCAAGTGATAGGATTTCTACTAAATCATGACCACAGCAGACTTGCCAAGGATCTTGATTATTGCTTTTTTCGGTAAATAACCGTTTTTCTAAATCTTCATCTTTCAAATAAAAAGCTTGAGATTTATTCTTGATTTCTTGAATGAGTTTTACGTCATTAAATTGCCAATTTTTTTCATCAATAAATTTGCTAAAAGTTATACCTTCAAATGTCAAATTTAATTCATCAGATTCAGAAATATAACGTAAATAACCAACTGCAACACCAACTGAAATTAATACTTCTCTAATATCTCGATTCAACTGGGTAATTTTTTCTTCAGAACCAAATTCACTAATTACTTTTTCTAAAGCAGATGACTTGATTAACATAGTTTCCAGATCATGAGTATCGGTGCGGAGTAGATTAGGACTTGTATCTGGTGTATTTTGCAGACGATCAAAATCCGCATCAACAATTGCTAAAATTCCCTGAAAATTTGATTTTTCTAAAATTTCTAAAATGGCAATAGCACGTTGTTTACTAGAAGGTTTACCCGCAGTAATGACTAATTCACAACTTAATTTATCAACAAATCGCTCATAGAAAGTTTTATCAGAACTTCCTTCAACTAATAAGAAAGTTCCTGAATAAGTACTACGTCGTAATCTTATTTGGTTAGCAACACGGTCAACGGTCAAAAATTCTCTCATTTTACCGCACCTTTCAATTCAACTGTTAAATCCCAGCGATCTTGTATTATATCTGGTGAATGAGTAGCTATGAGAATATCTAAATCAGCCAGCTTTGTAATTTCTTGTAAGTCTTTTAAAAACTGCACTTGCCAGCCTACATGAAGAGATAATTCAGGCTCATCAATCAAGACTAAGGAATTAGGTTCAACTTTGAATAGTAGTTCATATAAAAGCACTAATTCATGTTGTTCACCCGATGATAAATCAGTTGCTGATAGAGTTTTTGAATCAGATAAGGAGGAATTATAAAGTGTTGTAAAAATGAATCCCTTTTCTTTACTAAAATTTATCTCTTTATAGGAAAATTTATTATTAATAATCTTCTTCAATAAATTAATTTTGGTAGCTATTTCAGTAAAGACATTGAGCTTTTTCTCTACGTCTTCAACATATACTGATAAAGCATTTTTGGTACTTTCATCTATGTCTTGTGGTTGAATTTGAAACTCTGAATTTTCATCTGGATCTAAAAGACCTACTTCTATAAGACGAGAACGAGTTTCTTCAAGTTCGTTGAGTTGATTACGCAGTTGTTCATCTGTTATATCTGGTGATGACTGTTGTTTTACTACTCTCATGGGAAAAGTTCTATCAAGAGATTGGGAAATTGTTCCATATTCTTTAAACTTATCTTGCATTAAAGTGGCAAGATCAGAAGAATATTGAGATACAGTTGACACTTTTGAAGATATTTTATCCTCTGATTTAACACGAAGATTAGGCGCAAACTTTAACAAACGTTGCGATTCTATGAGGTGAATATGAATGTTGTTCTTTAATTTTTCTAGCCAGTCAGGTTGTTCTGGAGATATCAACTTTAAGGGCAATGAATCACCAAAACGCTCTAAAACTTCTTCTAAAGAAAGACTTTCTTTAGTAGGCTTATAGAGCCATTTTTTCGTAGCTATTCGTTCTAATCCTGGTATAAAATTATTGATAACACCAATTGGGAAATCTTTTATCTGAGGGCTACTATTTGGATCAAAAGTAACTATATCTAAATTGGGTTGATAAAAATTGACAATAAAATTATTTTCAATTTTATCATAATTGTTAGTGTTATTGATGATCTCAATATGACTACCATCATCAAATTCAATGCAAAATTTACTAACCGGAATAGTTCGCAATTCCGGGTATCGGGAGTTAAAAAAAGCATTTAAAATTCTCAACATTGCTGTTTTTCCAAAACCGTTAGGTCCATGAATGACGGTGATTCTCTCATCCATATTCAACGGAATTACATGATCAAAAATTCCAAATAAGCCGCTAACGGAAATTTGCTTAATTCGCATAATAATTAACTCTCATAACAATACGAACTTTAAAGCCCACATTCAGCATGAGTAAATATACTCAGAATATTTTCCCCAGCAGGTTATTTTGTCAAAAAAAGAATTTCATAAAACAGCTAAAACCCAATCATAATAACCACTTTATGCTTTTTGCCATACATGGAGGTATTCAATGAATTTAATCTCAAACCAACTAATTTATTGACATTATTCTCAATAAACTTGATTCTAACTTTAAGTATATCGGCGATGGCTACGCCGCGCCGAAGGCATCGCTCTAATATAGAATTGCGTGTCATTGTCTGAAAGCCTTGTTATCATTGGGTTATGGATAATTCCGAAAATTCAAAAAACACCTGCTGAATGTGGGTTAAAGACATAAATAAATTCTATTTGATGATTAATAATTGACTATTATATCATAGCAATTTTCCCATTAAAACAAGGTATAAACATCTAAAAACCCGATCAAGGTTGACCGGGTTCTAGTGAATTTGCAGGTTTCAAATGATTAAACTAAGTAAGTGAATTTAAGTTACTAAGGGTGGACTTTCTAAAACGCAAATACAGCATATCTACGTCTTTCCGCTCTGGGATTTGGCTTCGCCATCTCATCTAGAGTTTGGCTAATTGCCACTTCTTCATCAATAATGCTGTAATTGTCGGGCTGATGATAGGGGACACACTGATCATTTACCCTTTCTTTTAGTTGGTTTTTATTTGCTTGGTGTCCTATGGTTTGAATATATCATTTGATTTTTGAGATAGGACTTATTCTTTACATTTATTAACAAATTGGGGTGCTTATTGCCGATAACTGCCTTTTTGCCAACTTTGACTGTTAGGCTGCTTGCTCAATTTAGCTTGAGGAAAAAGTCGTTGTTCTATTTGTTCATAACTGCCTTCAAAGTCGCATTTGCCGAAATGGGGACATTGACGACAATAAACGCCTTTGCTGTACCGTTCTAGATTCTCACGGTTGAAAAAATAGGGTTTATGACTAAATGTACTTGCTACCCATTGCCAGGACATATTGTTACTTGCTGGATCACCGTCAAGTAAATGTTGGAGAAACCATTTTGCGCCGGCTTGCCATTGAATATGCCGCCAATGGATAATATAGGCGGCTAACCACATTCTTATATGGTTGTGCAGGTAGCCTGTTTCTCGTAGTTCCTGACTAAAGCTGTCAATGCAAACTAGTCCTGTCGTTCCGGTTGTGATATCTTCAGGTAGTTGGGCTGCGTAGTCTGTTGATTGATAACCGGTTTTGGATTCTTCTTGATTTTGCCAAATCTCGTTTCCTAGTTTGACATATAATCTTTGCCAGTAATCGCGCCAACCTAATTCGTTAATTAGTTTATTAGCATCCTCTGGATTGTCAATTCGGTTCAGTATATATTCTCGAACTTCCCGCAGACTCAAGACTCCATGACGAAGGTATGGTGATAATTTGGTAATGTCACCTGTTAAGAAGTTGCGGGTTTTTGCGTAAGCTATGGGGTCAATTTTTTGGAGTGCTTGTTGTGCTGCTTTCCTTCCTCCGGGAATATCGCTAATGTGATCATCTTGTGCTGCGGCTTGGGGGAACTGTTCCTTGAGATATGCGACTAATTCGGCTCGATTTTGGAAATCACGTAACATAAAATTTGTATATGTCAATTTAGGATTTTAAGAATAATTAAACGCAGATGAACGCAAATAAACGCAGATGAATATGCATGAATCAATGTATTTGATGATTCTGTGGAGATTCCCGTAAAATTGGTATTAGTAGTCTACAATCAAATGTGGTTTTGTACCGTAAATAATTGATCTATATTCTAAGAGGTTGGTTGAAAAGTCTAATTTACGCCCAAAGTTTGAGGTATCCCCATGAATATAAACGAACGAACCAAATTCAATAACAGCCAAAAGCCTTGAGGATTAAGTCAAATTTAACAATAAATATGGTAGAATGTCCTAATAATGTCAACAAGTAGAATAGAATATTTGTCTGTTGCCAAACACTGCTGCTATATATGTCCAAAATTTACACTGTAGAAATTAACCACCAAGGTAAAAAACATACCCTGCAAGTTCCTGAAGATGAAATTATTCTCAATGCCGCCTCAGCTAATGGTTTAGACTTACCGACTTCTTGCGGTGCTGGTGTTTGTACAACTTGTGCGGCTTTGATTACAGAAGGAACTGTAAATCAAGAGGATGGTATGGGTGTAAGTCCAGATTTGCAAAAACAAGGCTATGCGCTGCTTTGTGTTGCTAAACCTCTTTCTGATTTAAAAATCGAAACGGAAAAAGAAGAGATTGTTTATAAAGCGCAATTTGGGAAAGGTTGATCATCATTACCAATCACCAAAAAGTTTCTGTATTCTCAAAATCATCAAGGGAAAGGATTTAGGATTATGACAACTCACTTTATTTCCGCTGAAATCGAATTGCAAGAAACTCCCACAGAATTAGAAAAAGCGATTACAGCAGAATTGGAGAAACAAGGTGAACCCCTGCGTTGGGCTATTACCGCTGTTAATGAACAAGCACAAACCGTAACAGTAGAAGCCGTAGTTACCGCTTAAATTTCTTCTTTGCGTCTTTGCGCGAAAAAAACCTGTGATACCCATCCAAAAACCATACACAGTAATTTTAATTATACCTACCGGCATTGGGGCGGCGATTGGCGGTTATGCTGGTGATGCGTTACCAGTAGCTAGAGTTATATCACAGGTATGCGATCGCTTGATTACTCACCCCAATGTCATGAACGGCGCAAGTTTATACTGGAATATTCCCAACGCTTTCTATGTCGAAGGTTATGGTTTAGATAAATTTGCGGCTGGAGAATGGGGTTTACGTCCCGTCCGTAGTAACAGAGTCGGTTTACTTTTAGACCAGGGACTCGAACCGGAATTAATGCTGCGACACTTGCAGGTAGCCGACGCAGCCAGAGCAACTTTAGGATTAAATATTACAAATCATGTTATTACAGATGCCCCACTAAACGTAGAATTACGGACTTCTGCATCAGGTGCTAGTTGGGGAACAATTGGCAATCCTGATAGTTTATTACGGGCTGCTGAGAAATTAATTATAGAAGAAAAAGCCGAAGCGATCGCAGTTGTTGCCCGTTTCCCCGAGGATATGGACGAAACCGCAGTCCAAAACTATTGCCAAGGGCAAGGAGTAGACCCTATAGCAGGTGCAGAAGCCGTCATTAGTCATTTATTAGTTCGTACCTTTAAAATTCCCTGCGCCCATGCTCCTGCCCTTGCCAGCACCTCACCAGACGCAGATTTATCCCCCCGTGCAGCAGCGGAAGAATTGGGCTACACATTCTTACCTTGCGTTTTAGTTGGGTTGAGTAACGCCCCGCAATTTATCATTAATACAGAACATCACAATTCTTTATCCACTGATATATGGGCAGATCAAGTTGATGCTTTAATTATTCCCGTCACCGCTTGTGGAAATAGTGCTTTATTGAGTTTAATCCAGAAACAATGTCAAATAATTACAGTTGCAGAAAATGAAACTTTGATGCAAGTTTCTGCATCCATGTTAAGAATTCCCACCTTACAGGTAAACTCATATTTAGAAGCAGTAGGTGTATTAGTCGCTCATAAAGCAGGTATCAATCCTTCCTCATTAACCATTGACAATTAACAATTATTTTTTAAACTCCTGTGATTGAAAAACAAAATCAAGAACCAGAAATACCCTATTTAACACGCACCCAAGTCTTAGTAGCAATGGGTGTAACCGCAATTATTCTCTGGATAGTTGCTAAATTATGGTTACGCTGGGGTAACATTGTGCTTTTTGAGTGGCGCTGGCACGAACAAGATTTATTATTAGGAATTAGTTTAGGTGTAATTATTACCATATTAAGTGGTTTAGCGTATCGCCTTTCCCCTCCCTATCGCAAAAGTGCCGATTATTATCTAGAAATGGTTCTCAAACCTCTAGCTTTACCGGACTTAATTTGGTTAGGATTACTCCCCGGGTTAAGTGAAGAATTATTATTTCGAGGTGTAATGCTACCCGCTTTAGGCGCAGATTATACCGCTGTGATCGTATCCAGTCTTTGTTTTGGAGTCCTACACCTTAGCAGTCCGGAACAATGGCCTTATGTAATTTGGGCAACTATTGTTGGTATCATTTTAGGTTGTAGTACCCTATTAAGTGGCAACTTGTTATTACCAATAGTTGCTCATATGGTGACAAATTGGCTATCTAGCTATTTATGGAAAATCCAAAAACTTTAGATAGGGTTTGCTGAATAAGTTGTTTATGAGGGCAGTGTATAAAGATCCACAGCCTACACAATTGTGTAGAATGACCTGATGTGAACTGTAATATTTTAAATTTTGTAGTAATATGTACTAATGTAAGTTGCTAGTTAGGTACATTGTCAGAAATGGCTAACGCCACGCTTCGCTATCAGGATGTCCAGGATTAAAGGATGAACAGGATGAAACTTCTGTTTTCATTACCAATTACCCATTACCAGCCTCAACTAGATAACTAGCAACTTGAGTTACTAAGATAATGGAATTATATTTATGTTTCAAACTACTCAACCACAAGTCAAGTATTTTTCCTTTGAAGATTACTATGCCTATGATGATGGAACTGAGAATCGCTATGAACTAGTAGATGGAGAATTAGTTTTAATGCCACCAGAATCAATTTTAAACTCTGATATATCAATGAGATTATTATTGGAATTGGCTAAATCTGTCCCGTTCCATTTATTAAAATATAAAGAAATTATGATTGAGGTAAGTGGGCGTAGGGCTAAAGTAAGGATTCCTGATTTATTAGTTTTGGGTGAAGAATGTCGTGCTGCTTTGGAAACTACGAAAAGAGGAACAATTACCCATGATATGCCACCACCATTAATAGCGATTGAGGTGGTATCGCCTGGTGTTAAAAATCAAATACGAGATTATCGTTTCAAGCGTTCTGAGTACGCAGCCAGGGGAATTACTGAATATTGGATTGTCGATCCTGTGCAGAACAAGATTACAGTTTTATCTTTAGTAGAAGGCTTTTATGAAGAATCTATCTATATACGTGATGATGTGATTAAAAGTGGAGTAATTCCAGAAATTAAAATTAAGGTAAGTGATATTCTTATTTAATAAGAGTATTTTTAAAACGGGCTGAATTGGTAGCACCATTTAGCAAATGTAAACCCGAATTAATTAATCCTAATCAAGAAAATTCAACTAATAACAACTGAACGGTTTCTCCAGCCAATATTCCCAAAACAGATTTTATTCAGCAAACCCTATTTAGGGATTGCTAAATAAAGCTACAACTATTTGCTAATAAGGGTTTCGCGGATTTTTATCACAAGAAAGTGCCAGGTTTTGGCTGATAGTGTCTCAAAATAGGTGCATTTTTCCTTGTCGGATTTGGAAAGTTGAGGATATCCAGATAGTTGAAACTGTCACCTGTCACCTCCCCTCACAGACAACTTATTCAGCAAACCCTATTTAGTCTTCATACTTCATCTTTCAATCCTTCCTTAACCCAACTTTTCAAATACTTTGAACATGGGCAAATACATAGCCAACAAAATTGTTCCCACCATTCCCCCTAAAACCACAATCATCACCGGTTCTAAAATGCTAGTGAGAGATTTCACTGCCTGTTCTACTTCATCTTCATAGAAATCGGCAACTTTCATCAGCATTCCATCTAATTGACCCGTTTCTTCACCGATACTCATCATCTGAATTGCCATACCCGGAAAAACATTTTCTTTGAGCAAAGCCACGCTAATCATACCCCCCTGTTGCACCTCCTCACGGGCAGAGTCAATAGCATTAGCAATAACTTGGTTTCCTGATGTATCTCTCACAATTTCTAAACAGGTTAAAATCGGGACTCCAGAGCGAGTCAATGAACCAAAAGTCCGACTAAACCGAGCAATAGCAGATTTTTGAATCAAATCACCGAACAAAGGCAATTTGAGAGAAATACCATCAATATTTAACTTACCTATAGGGGTCTTGTAATACTGCTTATAGAGAAATGATAGTACAGATAACCCGCCGATAATTGCCAATGACCAATAACTTCGTAATATTTCACTACAAGTCATCAAAAATTGGGTAAGTGCTGGTAATTCTACTCCGATATCTTTAAAAACGGCGGCAAAAATGGGAATTAGAAAAACTGTCATCCCCACAAAAATAGCAGTTGCCAAAAACCCTACTACCACTGGATAAGACATAGCTGATTTAATTTGGTTCTGCAATCGCGCCATATCTTCTAATAGTTTAGCTAAACGATTTAAAACCTCATCTAACACACCTCCAATTTCTCCAGCTTGTACCATACTCACATACAAGCCATCAAAACATTCAGGATGTTTACGCATGGAATCGGAGAGGTTAACTCCAGTTTGAACATCAGCACAAATTTCTATTAAAGCTGCTTTAAGTTTAGGATTACTACACTGTTCAGCAAGTACACTCAAGCCTCTAACTATAGCTACACCTGCATTTACTAAAGCAGCAAATTGACGGGAAAAAATTGCTTTATCTTTGACAGAAACCTTAACAAAGGAATTCTGAATTTTCTGGATATCAAACCGAGAAGCCAAGCTTTGAGATTCTTTTAAATCTTGAACAACAAAACCTTGATCTCTAAGATTAGTCCGAGCATCAGTCAAGGAATCAGCGGTAAATTTTTCAGTTCTGGATTTTCCTTGAGAATCACGAATACGGGCAACGTAGGTAGGCATAATATTAATTTAAAATTTTAGAATTGGTCAGTTGTTAGTTGCAAAAGAATATTTCTCTCCCCTGCTCCCCGCCCCTTGCCCCCTCATCTTACCTGTTCAATTTAGCTCCTGCTGGGGCTGTTGCACCAATTAGACGCTGTACTTCATCTGGTTTAGAGGTTTTAGAGATTGCCGCTTCAAAAGAAATAGTTCCAGCTTTGTATAAATCAGCTAAAACCTTTTCTAGAGTTTGCATTCCCAATTTACCACCGGTCTGAATAGCTGAGTAAATCTGTGCTGTTTTTCCTTCCCGAATTAAGTTAGAAATAGCGGGAGTAATCACCATGATTTCTTGAGCCATAACTCGACCATATTCATTTGGTTTGGGATTTTTCTTAGGTACTAAAGTTTGACTAAAAACTGCAACTAAGGAGTTAGATAACTGCACCCGCACCTGAGTTTGTCTTTCTGAGGGGAAAACGTCAATAATCCGGTCAACGGTTTGTGCAGCCGAGCTTGTATGTAATGTACCAAATACCAAATGACCTGTTTCTGCGGCAGAAATTGCCAAGGCAATTGTTTCTAAATCCCGCATTTCTCCTACCAAAATAATATCTGGATCTTCCCGTAAAGCTGCTTTTAAAGCACTAGCAAAACTCTTCGTATCTTCCCCTAATTGGCGTTGGTGAACTAGACTTTTGATAGGTTCATAAACAAATTCCACAGGGTCTTCAACTGTTAAAATATGTTCTGCCCTAGTCCGATTAATTAAGTCAATCATTGCCGCTAGGGTCGTAGTTTTACCAGAACCAGTCGGACCTGTAACGAGAATTAATCCTCTAGGTTTTTCCGTCATTTCCCGAACTATATCGGGCAACCCTAATTTTTCAAAGTTAGGAATTTTAGAACTTAATGCTCGTAAACAGGCGGCAAAAGCACCTCGTTCCTTGTAGACATTCACCCGAAACCGAGCTAATCCTTTGACACCATAGGAACAATCTAATTCCCAAGTTTGCTCTAAGGTTTTGCGCTGGGTGTTATTGAGCATACTGAAAATTAGTCTTTGGCACTCATCAGCAGTTAAGATGTGTTCACCAATAGGTGTGAGATGTCCACTAATCCGAAAATAGGGAGGCAAACCAGCAGATAGGTGTAAGTCTGAGCCACCCATATTAATTAGTTGCTCCATCAAGTCTTCAATCATCATTTCCATAGTCTGACTGCACTCCCATTAATTAATAATAAATAACCGCAAACTCTCAATGCAAAATATGTGGTTGGTTAATCTGTAAATCGAGGTGTCATACAGTAAGGACAATCTAACCATTCTGGTTGTAATTCTCCTGTACAAATTCGACAGGTCAGACCACTTTTGCGTTTAGCCTTTAATTCGGCTTCTAAACCTGTGTCTGTAAATGTTACCCGTTCTACCTCTTCTAAGGTAGTTGCACCTTGACGAACTAGGTCTAAACTGTATGCCAGTAAGGTTTTCATACCCTCTTCAACAGCTACCTCTTTGATCCTTTCTGTAGGTGCTTCCTGATTAATGAGGGTTTGTAGTTCTTCAGTAATCCGCATCACTTCATAAACACCACAACGCCCTTTATAGCCAATGCCATTACATTTTGGACAAAGATTTTTATGGCTGGCTATTTCTTCTGGTGGGATAATATTGGCTTTATAGAAAGTCACCTGAGCCTCTTGGGAAGCGGATAGACCATAGCGAGCTAGTTCTTCAATGGTGGGAGTATAGGCAATCCGACATTCAGAACAGACACGACGAACGAGACGTTGAGCTAAAACACCAATCAGAGAACTGGAAACCATGAAAGGTTCAATACCCATTTCTCCTAAGCGAGCGATCGCTCCCGGCGCATCATTAGTGTGTAAAGTAGTTAATACCAAGTGACCGGTTAATGCCGCCTCAATTGCCGTTTTCGCAGTTTCCTTATCCCGTGTTTCCCCCACCAGCAACACATCTGGATCTTGACGCAAGAAAGCCCGCAATGCCGTCGAGAAATCCAACCCTTTTTCTCGAATTACCTGTACTTGAGTAATCCCCGGTAAACTATATTCAATCGGATCTTCTACCGTACTGATATTAATCCCCGGATCATTCTTTTCTGACAGCGCCGAATACAACGAAGTCGTTTTACCCGAACCAGTTGGTCCTGTCACCAAAATCAACCCGAATGGCTTACTAACCATATCCTGAACAATTTTTAAGGTTTCTGGGTCAGTAATTAACTTATCCAAACCCAATTGGGTAGAGGAGTTATCTAAAATCCGAAGAACAACCTTTTCTCCATAACGACTGGGTAGAGTATTTACCCGGAAATCCACCTTCCTCCCCGCAAATATCCGCCGGATACGTCCATCTTGAGGTAAACGTCTCTCCGCTATGTCCAGGTTAGAAATAATTTTAAATCGGGCTGTTACTGCCGGGATAATTTTTTTCGGCATATTTTCAAATGCCTCACGTAACACCCCATCCTTACGGAAACGAATCCGTAAATATTCTTCCTGGGGTTCAATGTGAATATCCGAAACACCCTCACTTAAAGCCTTCAACAAAATCCGATTCACAAGTTTAATAATAGGTGCATCATCAGCACCCTTGATTGCCTTATCTAAATCAACATCATCATCACTATTTTCCTCTATTTCCAGATTCTCTAAATTATCTAAATCCCCCTTCACATCATAATTTTTTTGTTGATCTAAGGTCTTTTGGCGGGCAGCTTGCTCATTTAGGTATTGATTAATAATGCTCCAGTAATCTTTATGGGTAATTACCCGCCGCTGAAAAGACAAACCTTTAGGACGCAAAATTCGGTTAAGATCATCAGAAGCGTCTAAATTATCTGGGTCAACCATCGCCACCAAAATATAAGGTGACGCTTGGTCATCATGTCTTGACAATGGCACTAGATAATGGCGACGGCATATCTCCACAGGAATGAGTTCTTGAATCAGCATCCCCACATTTGTTGTATCAATTTCGTTGATTTCAGTATCAAGCGACTCAATACCGTATAAAATTTTAAGTTCAAATAAGTGTTGTTTTTTGTATGCTGTTACCTGTTCAGGAGCTAATTTTCGGTTAGTAACTGACTCTAATACTTCTGTCAGCAGCTTGCCAGACTTGCGGCTCATAGCTAAAGCCTGTCTCATTTGTTCATTATTGATATATCCAGATGCTACTAGTTTATTAGCAAAAGGCGAAAACTCAGTTTTGATCGTTATCGCCGTACTGCGCCCTTGTGGTGATGAGTAAGTCATAAGCAGATAGGTTAGGGTAGGGGAATCTCTTCTTTAAGTATTCCCTCACGGTGGTACATACTTCTCATTGATACTGTATTAAATTCTAGCCAACAACCTTTTGATGTAAAAATTTTTATATTGAGAATTTATCGGAAAAATACCGAAAACCTTTGCAGGTGTGTCCGACTCCTACCGTGCGGTTTTGGGGTCTCCCCAAGCAGAGCAACAGCCGTTTAATTGTCAAGGTACAGTCTCTGCGGTTTAGGCGGCAATCGGGTTTTTAGACAGGTTGATTACCCTTCCTACATGGGTCATATTGTCGATAAAATGCTAAATTATGGCAAGAGAAAATAAATGACAGGGATGAAAATCCCACGAGTCGCTGATATCCCAGGGCTAAAGCCTCTGAGTTATTCTATAAACCAGGAATTGGGCGAATCAACTAAAGATATAGCAAGTAGTTGCTAAAGTTACCGAAAACGCCTAAGTCTACCGCAAACCATTCTTCTCAGCACTTCAGTGACTGAGTTTTCCACTTACCACATATTCTTATGAAAAGTGACTCCCCGTCCGAAATTAACCCCCAAGACTCTAGCAGCGAAGCTAATGAGCAAGTAGTAAACCAAATAAATGAACAGGGAGATAATATACTCACTGAGGAAAATGGTAATGCTACAACCAACCCCATTGAAGTAGATATCGCTGTCTTAGCGGATTTATCTCAACAGATTGAAACTCTCAAGGCTCAATTAGAAGACCGTAGTGTTCAATATATGCGAATTGCCGCAGATTTTGAGAATTACCGTAAACGAACTGCCAAAGAAAAAGAAGAAATTGACCTACAGGTAAAGCGCAACACGATTACAGAATTGCTACCTGTCGTTGATAATTTTGAAAGAGCGCGAGCGCACCTCAAACCCCAGGGCGATGGCGAAATGACCATTCATAAGAGCTATCAAGGGGTTTATAAACAATTGGTGGATTGTCTCAAACGTTTAGGTGTAGCACCCATGCGTCCTGAAGGTCAAGAATTTGACCCGAATTTGCATGAAGCTGTGATGCGAGAACCGACAGATGAACATCCAGAAGGAACAGTTTTAGAAGAGTTAGTTCGTGGCTATTATTTTGGCGATCGTGTACTCCGCCATGCTATGGTGAAAGTAGCTGCGCCCAAAGAAGATATATCTGTGGACTCAGAAGATTTGTCCAATCAAGATAACAGTTAGCCTAAAAAGTATAAGGCTGTTGATACTTGCTTAAAGTTTCACTGCCTTATGCTCATAGCATCCAGATGGAATCATCAATTATGAATGCCAATGTAATACTAAGTTTTTAAATAAAGTTTGCATCAAGTTTGCATAAATTCATTGCCTGTAGCTAAGACACAACCACTTGTGAGTAATTACGGTAGAGCATCTTACTAAAAATAATTCAAGTATGGGAAAAGTTATTGGGATTGACTTAGGGACTACAAATAGTTGTGTCGCTGTTTTGGAAGCTGGGCAACCAAAAGTAATTGCCAACTCCGAAGGTGGACGCACTACCCCTAGTATCGTAGCCTTTGGTAAAGCTAATGATCGCCTAGTCGGACAACTAGCCAAGCGACAAGCTGTAACCAATGCCGAAAACACAGTCTACAGTATCAAGAGATTTATCGGTCGTCGCTGGGAAGACACAGAATTAGAGCGTGGTCGTGTCCCTTATAATTGTATCAAAGGCAGGGATAACACCGTTGATGTCCAAATTCGCGCCCAAAACTACACACCCCAAGAAATATCCGCTATGGTCTTGAAAAAACTCAAGCAAGACGCGGAAAATTTCCTGGGTGACGAAGTCACAAAAGCCGTAATTACCGTACCAGCATATTTTACAGACGCTCAAAGACAAGCCACAAAAGATGCAGGTACTATTGCTGGGCTAGAAGTATTAAGAATTATCAACGAACCCACCGCGGCCGCCCTAGCCTTCGGTTTAGACAAACAAGATCAAGAACAATTAATCCTCGTATTTGACTTAGGCGGAGGCACATTTGACGTATCTATTCTCCAACTAGGAGATGGAGTTTTTGAAGTTAAAGCCACCTGTGGTAATAATCATCTCGGCGGAGACGACTTTGATAATGCCATTGTTTGCTGGATGGTGGAGCGATTCCTGGCAGAAGAGAACATAGACATTACCCAAGACAAAATGGCACTCCAACGCCTGCGAGAAGCAGCGGAAAAAGCCAAAGTCGAACTATCCAGCATGGTTGTTACCTCCATTAACCTGCCATTTATCACGGCTGATGCCACCGGACCCAAACATCTGGAAATGGAACTCAGCCGGTCCCAATTTGAAGAACTCACAAGGAGTTTAATCGAGGGGACTATCGCCCCAATGATGCAAGCCATCAAAGATGCAGAAGTCAAACTACAGAATATAGATAGGATTATTCTTGTCGGGGGTTCTACCCGCATTCCTGCCGTTCAAAACGCCCTGATTAAATTTTTCAATGGCAAAACCCCAGATCATTCCGTCAACCCTGATGAAGCCGTAGCCTTGGGTGCAGCTATCCAAGCCGGGGTATTGGGGGGGGAATTAGACACCCTGTTACTTTTAGATGTTACACCTTTATCTTTAGGGATTGAAACACTAGGAGAAGTATTCACCAAAATCATTGACCGGAATACCACCATACCCACCAGCAAAGCCCAAATATTTTCTACAGCCGTTGATGGTCAAAACTCTGTAGAAGTTCATGTCCTCCAAGGAGAACGTGCTATGGCTAAAGATAACAAAAGTCTGGGCAAATTTCTCCTCAGTGGTATTCCTCCTGCTCCTCGTGGTGTTCCCCAAATTGAAGTCGCTTTTGAAATTGATGTGAATGGCATCCTCAAAGTTGCTGCGCAAGATAAAGGTACAGGCAGAGAACAAAGCATCCGCATTACGAGTACAGGCGGGTTAAACAACAAAGAAATTGAGCAAATGCGGAAACAGGCTGAATTATTTGCCGAAGAAGATCAAAGACGTAAAGAACTGGTGGAACTCAAAAACCAAGCTAATAATCTCTTGTGTACCTATACTTCAACATTACGGGCTAATTCCAATCTACTCAGTAAGCCATTGATAGCTGTAGCTAATCAGAAAGTTGAACAACTGCAAGCCGCAATGAACAATTCCCGTCTGTCCCCAGGGAAGTTTAAAACCCTTTTAGAGGATTTCCAACAAACTATCTTTGCTATTGGTACAGATGTTTACAACCAGGCTAGTGAAGAGGATTCCACATCAGAAGATGCCACCCAAATAAATCTGACAGAAGAATATCATTCTTCCTTGACCAACATACAAATACCGCAATTCAATATTAATTTAAACGAGGAAAATAACTCACAAGCTGATTATGAGACGATAGAGTGAACTATGCACTTGTCGAAAAATGTTGCAATTCCTAAATGATAATTATGATGGAAACTCAAGCACAGCAAACAGCACAAGGAAATTCTTCTTCACCAGAAGATAGTGGATCTTTTTCAGATGCAGACAATCGCCGTTTACCAAAATTACTTGCTCCTAAGCAATCTGAATCTCAATGGCAGCAAATTATTAGACAAATTGTTGAATTTTTCAACCAACTGCCAGATTATTTAGGCAGTATTTTTAACAACAATAAACAGGGTTTAATCACTTTAGCCTTAATTTTATCAGCTTTTGTCACAGTTAAGGTAGCGATCGCATTACTAGATGCTGTTAATGATTTCCCGTTGCTACAACCGATTTTCGAGTTGATTGGCTTGTTTTATTCTATCTGGTTTACTTTCCGTTATCTTATCAAATATGAGACTCGGCAAGAATTAGCTCAGAAATTTAACGCCTTCAAACAAAAATCTTTATCCTAAAGATTTTTGGTATTGCTGAATTGAACCTGAGTTCGACATAAGATAATTTGTGGAAAACTCGCCATGAGTCTCAAACCCTGATGATCTCGTTGAAAAAATCATAACTCCGTTCGCGTAGCGTCTCCGAAGGAGAAACTCCTAACACCGAACTCAGGTGAATTGAGGTATGAAAATCAATTACCCATTACCAGCCTCAACAAGACAACTAGCAACTTGAGTTAATACACGCTATAAAGTGAATATTTTTGTATTTGCATTTCCTCAACCATGTAAAATTAACCATCAGTTATCAACTATCTAGCAATGACCAATGACCAATCACCAATTTTAGATGTATCTGTAGTTGTCCCCATTAAAGATGAGGTCGAAAGTTTACCTTTATTACTAGAAGCTATTGCTGCGACTCTCACCGCTAGTAAATTGAATTATGAAATTATTTGTGTAGATGATGGTTCTAGTGATGGTACAGCAGAATTTCTCAAAGCACAAGCCCAAAGGCGCACTGATTTAAAAGCGGTGATTTTGCGACGTAACTATGGGCAAACTGCGGCCATGTCTGCGGGTTTTAATTATGCTACAGCTAAAGTAATTGTGACTTTAGACGCTGATTTGCAAAATGACCCCGCTGATATGCCGATGTTATTGGCAAAGTTAGATGAAGGTTATGATTTAGTTAGTGGTTGGCGGCAAAATCGCCAAGATGGGGCGGTCAATCGCCTACTTCCTTCTAAAATTGCCAATTGGTTAATTCGTGGGGCTACAAGCGTCTATATTCATGATTATGGTTGTTCTTTAAAAGCCTATCGGGCGGAATTGGTGGCAGACATGAATCTGTATGGAGAACTACACCGCTTTCTACCTGCATTGGCATATATCGAAGGGGCGAGAATTACAGAAGTACCTGTGCGTCATCATGCGCGGCGGTTTGGACAAAGTAAGTATGGGATATCACGGACTTTTCGGGTATTGATGGATTTATTAACTATTCTATTTATGAAGAAGTTTCTCACCCGTCCTATGCACGTTTTTGGGCTGTTAGGCTTAATTTCCATGGTTTCTGGTGGGGTGATAGGCGTATATTTAACTGTCGTCAAATTGGCTTTTCATGTAGATATTGGTAATCGTCCTTTGTTGATTTTGGCAGTGTTGCTGTTAGTAACAGGAGTGCAGCTATTTTGCTTCGGTCTTTTGGCAGAATTACTGATGCGGACTTATCATGAATCTCAAGGACGACCCATCTATCGGGTGCGAGAAGTTGTGGCAAAAAATGTTAAGTAACGTAACAATAGAGAAATAATACTTTTAGCATTATTGCATCTGCCGTGAAAGCCTTTGATACTTTTGACGCTAATCTGCGAAAAAACCTGCTCATGTTATTTGCAGCGGGTCTGTTTTTCTGGTCAGGTTTGGCTTCATTATTGCCTACCTTACCCTTATATATTGAACATATTGGTGCAAGCAAACAAGAAATTGGCATTGTCATGGGTAGCTTTGCCATGGGGATGTTGCTATGTCGCCCGTCAATGGGTGCTTTAGCAGATACTCGGGGTCGTAAAATAGTATTATTGATTGGAATGTCCGCAGCAGCGATCGCTCCTTTGGGATATTTATGTGTAAAATCAATTATTCCCCTCATGGTAATTCGTGCCTTTCATGGCATTAGTATCGCCGCTTTTGCCACAGCTTACATTGCCCTAGTCAGCGATTTAGCACCAGAACACCGCCGAGGTGAAGTCGTTGGTTACATGAGTTTGGTGAGTCCTTTAGGTGTGGGAATAGGTCCGGCTATCGGGGGATTTTTACAAGCAAGTGCTGGTTATACCCCATTATTTCTCTCATCTGCGGCTTTATGTTCCTTGGGTTTATTATGTATCATCCCGATTATTAATCCACCAATTGTCACCAAACCAACTAACAGTAAAAATGATAACTTTTGGCAAATATTAACTAGTCCTCGGGTGCGGATTCCCGCTATCGTCTTACTCCTGAGTGGTTTGACTTTAGGTAGTTTGCATACTTTCATCTCCCTATTTATCAAATCAACCGGAGTTGATTTAAATCCAGGTTTATTTTTTACTGCGGCGGCTGTCTCCAGTTTTAGTTGTAGATTATTTACTGGTAAAGCTTCTGATAGATATGGAAGGGGTTTATTTGTCACCATGAGTTTGATAGCTTATACATTCTCTGTCATCTGCATTTGGCAAGCAACTAACTCCTTCATGTTTTTATTGGCAGCATTGATGGAAGGTGCTGCTTCTGGTACACTTATTCCCATGATTTCTGTATTGATGACAGATAGGGCGTTACCCCACGAACGCGGGAGAATATTTGGTGCTTCCTTAATGGGATTTGATATCGGTTTAGCGATCGCTGGTCCAATTTTTGGTACATTTGCCGAAACACTAGGTTATCGAAATATGTTTGGTTTGACCACAGGTTTAACCATTATCGCCATGATCATCTTCTTTACCCAGTCTAGCCGCAATATTCCTCAATCTCTGCGTTTTGCCCTTGGTCGTACAGAAGATATCTATGCCGTCAAGCAATCGTAGGGGCGCAGTCCCTGCGCCCATTCATATATACCCGCACTGATCGAAAATGCACAAACTCCAAAAAAGGAACTTGTGCATCTAAAATCAGATAGTGGGCGAGGAGGGATTCGAACCCCCGACACCGTGGTTCGTAGCCACGTGCTCTAGTCCACTGAGCTACACACCCTTGACTCACGAATTTCATAGTAGCACACACTTTCCCAATGACGCAAGCTAATTTTTCAAATTCTTTTTCGCTAACCCATTTGGATGCCCAAGGACAAGCCCGAATGGTTGATGTATCCAGCAAAATAGCCACTATTCGCCAAGCAGTAGCCACTGGTAAGGTACGAATGTTACCTGAGACATTCGCCGCTATTCAAGCCGGAAACACTCCCAAAAGCGACGTTTTAGCAACTGCTAGGTTAGCGGGAATCATGGCTGCTAAACAGACAGCGAATTTAATTCCTCTCTGTCACCCCTTACCGTTGCAAAAAATTACCGTTGAGATTATCCCCGATGCCCAACTACCCGGTTATCAAATTGATGCCACTGTCAAAACTAAAGCAGAAACAGGTGTGGAAATGGAAGCTTTAACAGCGGTATCTATTGCCGCTTTAACTTTATATGATATGGCTAAAGCGTTAGAAAAAACGATTCAAATTGAGGCGATTCATTTAGTCAGTAAGACAGGTGGCAAGTCTGGAGACTGGGGATAGTTGACATTTGTTGAATAAATCAGTACACTATTATTTGTTAGGAGTTTTGCCGTACATTAAAGATTTACACATCACATTTATTGTGTAGAAAGTATCATGACTCACTCAGTGGCTAGAAACAGCCCAGAAAAATCCTTGCGTTCCAAATCAGAACGATTAGAAGCCCGTATCAGTCCAGAAAATAAGGAATTGTTTCAACGTGCGGCAGATATTCAAGGGCGAACACTTACAGATTTTGTAGTTAGCAGTCTTGTCAGTGCTGCAAACCAGATTATTCAGGAAAATGAAATCATGGTTTTAAGCAGAAAAGACCAAGAAGTTTTTGTAGAAGCACTGCTTAATCCACCGAAACCCAGTGAAAAGTTACAGCTTGCGGCTCAACGCTATAAAAAGAATATGGGTGTATAAGTGCAGTAAACAGATAATTTTGATGCTTTTGAGAATTATTTAATAGAGCCGCTAGGCAAAAAGCATAACCGGGCGGCTTTTTGTTGTGGTGTTGATCAATTAGATGATTATTTGCAAAAAAAAGCTGGGCAAGATGCACGTAATTACATAGCAGCCCCATTTCTTTTAGTAGAAAAAAGTTCTGGTTTCGTAGCAGGTTATTACACACTATCATCAACAAGTATTCAGATCGGAGAATTGCCGATAGAAATTACTAAAAAACTACCAAAATATCCTCAACTTCCCGCTACCCTTTTAGGTAGATTAGCAGTTGATAAAAATCATCGTCAAAAAGGTTTAGGGGAAATGTTGTTAATGGATGCCCTATATCGTAGTTTACAAAATGAAATTGCGACAATTGCGGTAGTTGTTGATGCTAAAGATGATAAAGCCCGTTCTTTTTATGAGCATTATCAATTTATTTGCTTTCCTGATTATTCTCATAGGCTTTTTTTGATGATGGAAACGATAGCTAAGATGATCAATTCAGATTAAATAAATTTACTCAAAAACTACAGTTCTATTTCCATAAACTAAAACGCGATTTTGTAAATGCAATCTTACCGCCCTAGCTAACACAATTCTTTCTAAATCTTTACCTTTTCTAATTAAATCATTCACCTCATCTCGATGACTTACCCGCACCACATCCTGTTCAATAATCGGTCCTGCATCTAAGTCGGCCGTAGCGTAATGGGCTGTTGCACCAATAATTTTTACACCTCTTTCAAAGGCGCGATGATAGGGATTAGCCCCAATAAATGCAGGTAAAAATGAATGATGAATATTAATGATTTGCGGGAATTTTTCAATGAAATCTGCACTAACTATTTGCATATATTTGGCTAAAACTACTAAATCAATTTTGTATTCATGCAGTAATTTTAGTTGTTTAGCTTCCTGTTCTTGTTTATTGTCCTTAGTAATAGGTAAGTAATGGTAACCAATACCGAATTGTTCAACTATCGGTTGTAAGTCTGGATGATTACTCATAATTAAAGGAATCTCCCCATGAAATTCTTTAGCGCGATGTCTCCAAATTAAATCAAATAAACAATGATCTTGACGACTTACCCAAATAGCAATGCGGGGAAGAGTATCAGAAAAGTGTAATTCCCATTTTGCATTTAAGGGTTGGGCAATTGCATTAAAAGCAGGATTAATTACATCCTTGGGTAAATTAAATCCTTTTAATTGCCACTCTATGCGAGTCAGAAATAGTCCAGCTTCAAAATCTGTATGTTGATCTGCATGAATAATATTACCACCATTAGCATAGATAAAATTGGCAAATTTTGCTACTAATCCCCGTTGATCTGGACAAGAAATTAATAACGTTGCTGTTTGTTTTGTCATTGGAGTAAATAAAGTAGTTATTGATTTTTAATTAGTCCGCGCAGGCGGACTTTGTTTGTATAGCCACGACTTCCAGTCGCCAGGGCTTAATTATTTATTTGGAGGAGTTGGGAAAGGAAGACTAGGTAATGGCTGTACATCAGTCTTTTCCTCTGGTTGTTTCCATTCAGATATATCTCGATTAACTGCATTCACAAAATCTTTAGACACTAACAATAAATTCATATTTTTGTTACCATCAGCTTGAGCATATAAAAATTGATTATTAAAATCACCTTTACCTAAAATCAATTGATGGCTTTGTTTATTTTTTAGTTTAACATCAATGGTCGCTACAGGTTTATCTAAACCAAATTCTGATAATTCAGTGGGTAAAACTGATACTGTTATTTCACTTTTGCCCTTAACTAATAAATCCATTAAATAAGAAACAATTGCATCATTTGCCAGTGCTGAGATAGGCGATTTGATTTCCCATTGAGGCTTTTCAGTTGTATTTCTTTTCTCTATTTGTAATCTTGTTTCCTTAAAATTAATTGTTAAAGATTGCACATCATCAGCATTAAAAGCGAAAATTTTCTGTTTTGGGGTTTTTATTTCTGTTTGCTGATTTTTACCTTTGATTTCATGAAAGTAGACAAAACTACCTAATCCCAAGGCTAAAAGTATTAAAATTAAAGTCGTTTTTGGTAATTTCATGTTGAATATTACTAAATTATCTAATTAGTTAGAAATTAAAACCGCTTCTCGCCATTTTTGCACTGAGTTAATTATATAAATGCGATTGATATATTGTAACTGTTCCACTGCAATAATTTCTTCTCTGATTTTTCCTTTTTCAAGTAAATCAGCGCGAAAAGTACCTGCTAACAAACCGCATTTTACCGAAGGTGTCAATAATTCTCCATTCAACTCTACCACAATATTACCAATACAAGTTTCTGTGATTTCACCTCTTTCATTCCACAACAAAACATCGTCGCAATCAGGAAAAGCAGCTTTTGCTGTTTCATAAACTTGGCGATTAGTCGTTTTATGATACAAAAATGGATTATTAGAGTCAATGGGTGTGCAACACATACTTAGTTTAACAAATTCCTGATTATTCACAGGAGATAAAGGTATAGTTTGATATGTAATCTCACCATAATAATCTAATAACAACCGCACTTTATAAGCTTGACTTAAAAATGTTTTTGTTAATTCATCAAGTTGTTTTCTTAAACTATTGATATCAACTTTAAAATTAAAGTAAATTGCTGAGGAATGCAACCGTTGTAAATGATAATCTAAAACAAAATAACCATGATTAGGTTGCCATAATATCGTTTCTAAAAGTGAAAAATCTGCTTGATTCAACGTGAGAACTTGGGCTTTAATTTGACATTCTTGATATTCATCACTACTTACAGAATCCCAAACAATTCCTCCTCCGACTCCATACTCAGCTTGACTATTTTCCTGATCAATTAATACAGTCCGAATAGCCACATTAAATTGCGCTTGACGGTGGGGACTAATAAATCCAATACATCCAGTATAGATGCGGCGCGGTGTATTTTCCAACTTCTGAATAATTTGCATAGTCCGGGCTTTAGGTGCGCCAGTAATAGACGCGCAGGGAAACAACGCCCTCATAATTTCACTTAGGGAAGCTGTAGTTTTGGCTGTGACTGTGGATGTCATTTGCCAAACTGTGGGATATTTTTCAACATTGAATAAATGGGGAACTTTGACAGTATTAATATTAGCTATTCTTCCCATATCATTGCGAATCATATCCACAATCATCACATTTTCGGCGCGGTTTTTTTCAGAAAAATGTAGTTGATTAGCAATATCCTGGTCTGTCGCTAATGTTAAACCTCTAGCTGCTGTTCCTTTCATGGGACGAGAGGTTAAATTATTACCGTCAAGATCAAAAAATAGTTCTGGGGAAGCGGAACAAATAGCAAAGTTATCAATGTCAACATAAGCCCCATAGTCGGCGTTTTGTGCTTGTACTAATTTGAGAAATAATTCCCAACTATCGCCATTAAAGGGTGCATTTAGTCGTAAGGTATAATTAACTTGATATGTTTCCCCCAAAGCAATATATTCTTTGATTTTACTAATGGCCTGATGATATTCGGCTTCACTAACTGAAGGTTTCCAATTGAGTTGATATTCTGTCGGTAAGGTCGGTTTTGGTAATTCAATAATTTCTGGTTTTTTATATAATCCAAACCAAAGTAGGGGAAATGAACCAGAACAATGGGTTTCTAGGATGGAATCAAAAGCGGTGGAAGCTTCATAACTAATGAAACCCGCTGCATACATTTGATGTTTGGCGATTAAATCATTTACAAGTTGCAATTTAGGCACAACTTGATCAATACTATCAGCTTTGATAATTTCATCGGGATTTTGAAAACAAAGCCAATGTTTTAATTTAGCATCATGAATTACTAATTTATTTTTCATCGGCGTTTCCACCAAATCACAAAACCTGTAATTAATCCCATTAAAGGCAATACAAACACAGCAACTATTGTTAACCAATTAGCTTGAAGGATTGAGATAACAATGCGGCGATTTTTTGGTTCTTTAGGACGAATTGAGAGAAGTTGTTGGTCTTGTTGACTTAGCCAACTAACTGAGTTTAAAAATACATCTCCATTTAATTGTTGTTCAAATAAACCATCAACGGCAAAATTTGAGTTTCCAAATACTACTAATCTGGATTCTTTAGCAGTAGGTTGAGAACTTGTGGGAGTTGGTGTTGGTGAACTTGTGGAGGCTGGTGTTGGTGAACTTGTGGAGGCTGGTGTTGGTGAACTTGTAGGAGTTGGTGTTGGTGAACTTGTGGGAATTGCATTTGATAACTTTCTAGTTAGTGCTACTCCTAAAGTTAAAGGTCCTTTTAAATCTTGACCTTCATTAAACTCTAATTTTTCACTTTTTTGATCACTTTCTGCCCAACTGTTGGGATAGGGTTTAGTTTTCAATAAAGTCATAGACTCGATACCCGAAACAGGATCAATTTCCAAAGGACGAGTTAAGGGATATACAGAAATATTTTTAGCAAAATCTTGAGTAATAGGATGTTGTCCATATTCTGTCACCAGAATAGCAGCGGGTCCTAGTTGTAAATTTGCGCCAGAAGTGTCAATAGCCAAACGATTATCTAAGCGTACACCCCAATCTTTTAAAATAGTGTCTATTTTCGGGTTAGTATTGGGATCAATCATCAATAATAAGTTACCACCACGATTAAGATAATTTTGTAAAGCTGTAACTTCCCCTATCAATAATTCTTTTTTAGGTCCAGCGACAACGATAACAGCAGCATCATCAGGAATTTGTGGCTGTTCTGCTAAATTCAAAGCTGATGTAGTAAAGTTTTTATCGGTTAATGCTTTAATTGCTTGGGAAATTGCCCCTTTACTAGCTGTAAGTGGATGTTCACCATGACCTTGAAGAAAATAAACTTTAGCAGTTGTGGAACTGGTGATTTGTTGTAAGCGATTAGTTAGTTTTATTTCTGATAAACGTTCATTTTCATTAATTGTCTGGACTAATTGCCGTTTGTTTTGAAATTCTAGATAAACTTCGCCATAATCTTTGACACCAAATTTCTCGGCTATTCCTGGCTTTAATTGAGGGTCAAGATACTCAAATTTAAATTTATTACTTTGACGCTGATAGTTATCTAATAATTCTCGATCTTGGAGATTTTGTTCTTTACTAAATAACCAAACTTTCATGGTTTCGGGTAAGTTACTGACTAATTCTCTTGATTGAGGGGATAGGGTAAATAATTGACTATCTGTTAAATCTAGGCGCAGGTGATAGCGAATACCTAAAAAGTTAATTAATCCTAAGATAACTAATACTGATAAGGTGGCGACAAGGGCGTTAGTACCAGATTGGGTGGAACGTTTTTGCCACCATTTACTTTGTTGGCTTTGGATGATTATCCAGAGGCTACAAATTACTAAACCTAATATTGTTAATACTAAGGGAATTATTCCCCATTTTTCTGATATTAAACCAATGGTTAAGCCGGCAGCTAAAAAGAATGGTCCTAGCCAAAATACAAGTTTCCAAAGTTTATTTTTATTCATTAGGGAATAGGGAATAGGGAATAGGGAATAGGGAATAGGGAATAGGGAATAGGGAATAGGGAATAGGGAATAGAGTAAACATACAATACAAGGGCGGGGAAACCCCGCACCTACTGACGTTGAAACCGGAGTGCATCAATTGATTGGGCGGTGAGAAAAATACCTAAGACAATGTAACTGGCAAATAAAATCAAGCCGCTAGTATCAAAAATGCCTTGAATCAGGGTGTTATAATGTTTGAGAAGGGATAAATGACTCACGGCTTCACCCATTTGTCCTGGTATGGCTTTGGCAATTAAATCCATAAATAATAGCAAAATGACGAGGGCAAAGGTGAGGACAGCCGATAGGATTGTGCTGTCTGTTAAAGAGGAAATAAACATTCCTAAAGATAAAATCGCTGCTGCTAGTAAGAGTAATCCTAAATGACCAAGTAAGGGAATTATGGGTGATATGGGTGGATTGGAACTAGATAAAGCGATCGCCTCCAATCCCATTAAGGGTAGAATCATAGTTAAGAAAAATGTCAATACCCCTAATAATTTACCCACAGCTACAGCCCAGTTGGTAATTGGTGATGTGGCTAGTAGTTCTAAAGTTCCCCGTTTCCGTTCTTCGGCATAAAGTCCCATTGAGAGAATCGGTAATACAAATAACATTAACCACCCCATTCTATCTAAAAATGCCCGCACAAATTCGTAGGGAACATCTATTGTTGGGGCGGGGACTCCCATTTGTTGTCCTTGTAAATCATAAGCAGAAACCGTGACTAAAATTCCTTCTGGTCCTAACAAAATCATCACGAAAAATAACCCGGCTAAAAACCAAAATGCACTAGCTACTCCATAGGCTAATGGCGAAACAAAATAACTTTGTAGTTCTCGACGATAAATGGCAATAATGTTGGCGATAACTATACCCATTTATGCAGCTTCTCCTTCTTCAATTTCTGGGGTTATTTCCATTGGTAAATTCTTTTCTGCTGTAGTTAATTCTAAGAAAACATCTTCTAGTGTGGCATTGATTCGTCGCATTTCATATAAATCAAACCCAGCCCGAATTAAAGCAGCAGTAATTTCTTTTCCTGGTTCTGTTCCTGGCTGCAATATTACCCGGAGGCAAGTATGATCATCTGACGATTGCTGATGGTTAGGCATTAATTCTACTGAACTGACATCAGCGATATTTTCCAGCATTTGTCTAGCTAAGGCTGCATCTCCACCGATTTCTAACTCATATCCCACCCCACCTGTTAACTGTGTCATCAAATTTTCTGGGGTATTCGTTGCGACTATTTGCCCCCGATTAATAATGGCAACTCGACTACAGGTCATGCTCACTTCTGGGAGAATATGGGTAGACAAAATGATAGTGTGTGTTCCGGCTAAACTTTTAATTAGGTTTCGCACTTCGATGATTTGCCGAGGATCAAGACCAATGGTAGGTTCATCAAGAATAATAGCTGGTGGATCATGAACGATCGCCTGGGCAATTCCCACTCTTTGCCGATAACCTTTAGAAAGTTTCCGAATAATAACTTTGCGCTTATCTTCTAAGTTACAACGGTTAATAGCTGCTGTTACCTTTGTGGGGCGATCGCCTGAAGAAACTCCCTTAATCCGAGCGACAAAGTGTAAAAAACCCTCCACAGTCATCTCTGGATATAATGGGGGCGTTTCTGGTAAGTAACCAATTCGCTGTCGCACCAATAGAGAATGATCATGAACATCATAACCCGCAATCTTGGCTGTCCCACTTGTAGCCGGTAAATAACCAGCTAAAATTCGCATAGTTGTGGTTTTACCAGCCCCATTCGGTCCCAAGAAACCTAAAATTTCCCCTGGTTCAACACTAAAGGTAACATCAGTAATTGCTGTTGTTGAACCATAAATTTTACTCAAATGCTCAACTTCAATCATTTGTCAAATTACTAATCATGAGAATACCCACACAATCTTAGCGAAAGAATGGGTAATTAGCTTTAACAGCCACAAAAAAGCGATTCCTATGTCGCCGCCTTCCGTAAAATCAAAAGAGCGATGATCAATAAGATCCCCGACTTCTGAGAGAAGTCGGGGATCTTACTTGTAAAATCAAAAGAGCGATCGCCTAATATAAATTGATCATAGATCAATTACCAAATCAACCTGTATACCATTCTGGAGTCAGCTTCTCTGTATCAGCAACAGGAGTTTCAGTCGCTAGAGTTCCATCCATAGTCCAGATTTTATCTGCGGACGTTTGTTGATCTCTCCAGTAGATATCCGTCTTACCATCACCGTTGAAATCACCTAAAGATGCTGTCAAACCAGGAGTATTGCTAGGTAGGAAAGCTTCAGCACTTACCGCTGTACCATCCATCAACCAAGCAGTATTTGCCCCACTAGTCGCATTGTGCCAGAAGATGTCAGTTTTACCATCGCCATTGAAATCGCCAATTCTCGCACTCCAATCTGTACCCAATGTGCTGACAACACCTTCAGTCACAAAAACGCCATTCATTGTCCAAATCTTATTCTCGCCTGTAGCGGTATTGCGCCACAGAACGTCAGTCTTGAAGTCGCCGTTAAAATCACCAAGAGTAGAAGTCCAAGAAGCATCTTGAGATTGGAGATCATACTTAGTGGCTTGGCTACCATCCATAAACCAAGCGGTATTTGCACCTGTGGTGGAATTGCGCCAGAAGATGTCACTCTTACCATTACCATCAAAATCAACAATGGTAGCAGTCAATCCTGGTGCTGTAGTTTCTAGAACATTTGCACTAACTACGGTTGTTCCATCCATTTGCCAAATAGCATTTTCACCAGTAGTAGTATTATTCCAGAAAATATCAGTTTTGCGATCGCCATTGAAATCGCCAATATTCGCACTCCAACCTGGATCAACTCGATCTAAAGTCAAGTAACTGGAAACTTTTGCGCCATCCATTAGCACAATCACATTATCACCAGTTGTCTTATTGCGTAATAAGAAATCAGTCTTATTATCGCTATTAAAATCAGCAGTTTTATATTCCCAGGTATTTAAGTCATATTTACCCAAGGAAGCCTGTTCTAAAACTTGAGTTCCGTTCATCAAGCGAACTAAAATTTCACCAGTTTGAGCATTTACCCAAAGTTTATCTGTTTTCCCATCACCATTAAAATCAGGAACAATTGCTGCACTGGTTAAATAAGGATTAGGATTGGGGTTAGCACTGCCTCCAATTGGCAATGTAGGTAATGGATTTGTTGGAACTAATGGATCGGCTAATGCAGAAACAGAAGAACTTCTAACGCTAAAAGATGAAGTATTTAAATCTTCAAGAGGTGATGCTTGCTCGATTTTATTTTGAGCTTGTAAACCGTAATTTCTTGTATCTAAAGATAATTGATCAGCCATGACTTGTTTTTATGAGTTATTAACATCTATTTTTAATTTGATTTATATGAAGATTCTGTAAATGACAAACATTTGCTTAATTATTTTGATTTAATGTCATTATTTATAGACATTTTAATAATGTTCATCAACACTAACTTTTAATTTTTAAAGTAATATCTAAACAATCAAAAAATATTTTATATTCTGTTTATCAATGTCATCATTTAAAAATGAAATCCTGTTTTCTTGACAATCTCATCCCTAAAAGTCCGCATGGATTGTCAAGGAAATTAAAAATTGGTTAAAATAACTAAAATTAACAATTTTCCTGACAACATTTATCAGTAGTCTATAATTGTTAAAGCCAAAAACAACACTATCAATAAATCAACTATGCAAACAGAATATCGGCAACGTCGTGAGCAGTTAATGGCGAAAATAGGCAGTGGTACAGCGATTTTTAGAAGTGCGCCGACCGCAGTAATGCACAACGATGTCGAGTATATTTATCGTCAAGATAGTGATTTCTTTTACTTAACTGGCTTTAACGAAGCCCAAGCAGTCGCAGTATTAGCACCACATCATCCAGAACATCGGTTTATCTTATTTGTCCAACCCAAAGACCGAGAAAAGGAAGTTTGGAGTGGTTATCGTTGTGGAATAGACGCAGCTAAGGAATTTTATGGTGCAGATGTAGCTTACCCCATTGCGGAGTTAGATGAAAAGTTACCCCAATATTTAGAAAAAGCCAATTGTATCTATTATCATTTAGGACGCGATCGCCATTTTAACGACAAAATTCTCCAACATTATCAAAGTTTACTGCGAACCTACCCCAAACGCGGTACAGGTCCCACATCCATTGCTGATCCTGGTACTGTCCTCAACAATATGCGGTTATACAAGAGCAAAACAGAATTAGATTTAATGCGTCAAGCCGTAGAAATTGCCGTAGAAGCCCATAATCATGCTTTAAAAACCACCGCACCCGGACGTTATGAATATGAAATCCAAGCCGAAATAGAACATATTTTCCGGTTACGGGGTGGTATGGGTCCAGCTTATCCTTCCATAGTCGCATCGGGGACAAATGCTTGCGTACTGCATTACATCGAAAACAACTGTCAAATGCAAGCAAATGACCTACTCTTGATTGATGCTGGTTGCGCTTATGGTTATTACAACTCTGACATTACCCGGACATTTCCCGTTAGTGGTAAGTTCACACCAGAACAAAAAGCATTATATGAAATCGTATTAGCAGCACAAAAACAAGCCATAGCAGAAGTAAAGCCGGGAAATTCCTTCCATGCACCTCATAATGCAGCCGTGCGGATATTAACAGAAGGATTAGTCGAACTAGGTTTACTCACAGGAGAAATTGATAAATTAATCGCCGAGGAAAAATATAAACCCTTTTATATGCACCGCACCAGCCATTGGTTAGGCTTAGATGTCCATGATGTCGGCGTTTATCAACATGGAGAAAACCCCCAAACCTTACAACCTGGCCAAGTGCTAACCATAGAACCAGGACTTTATATAGTACCGGATACCAAACCCGCCGAAGACCAACCGGAAATTGACCCCCGTTGGGTAGGAATTGGGATTCGCATTGAAGATGATGTATTAGTTACCGCAGATGGAAATGAGGTTTTAACAGCCGGAGTTCCCAAGGAAGTAAAGGATTTAGAAAGATAGTAGGAGACTTGCAAATAAAATGGAGAAATAAGGAGAAATACCAAATTATGAACCGTGAAGAAGTGTTACAAATTCTCAGAACACATCAACAAGAATTAAAAGACTTAGGAGTAAGATCCCTTGAATTATTTGGTTCTGTTGCTCGTAATGAAGCTCATTCTGATAGTGATGTAGATTTATTAGCAGAATTATCCGAATCAATGAGTTTATTTCAGTTTATTGAAGCTAAACTCTATATTCAAGATTTATTAAAATGTCCGGTAGATATGGGAACAAAAGATACTTTACGTGAACATTTGCGCCAACCAATTTTAGAGGATATTGTCTATGTCTTCTAGAAATTGGCTGGTTCGTATTCAGGATATTCTTGACTCCACCCGTACAATTAGGGACTGTGCAGCAGGACTGAGTTTTGAAACATTTTGCGAAAATAAGGTTATCGTCAAAGCCGTACTTTATGACTACATGATTATTGGTGAAGCCTCTAAACATATTCCTGAAGATATAAAGAAACGTTACCCGGAAATTCCTTGGCGATTAATGGGTGATATGCGAAATGTTGTTACCCATGAATATTTTCAAGTTAGGCTCAAATTGATATGGCGAGGAATTAATAATGATATTCCTGTACTAATTCAACAATTACAAAGTTTACTCGAAAAAGAATCTCAATCATCAGAATAAATAACCACAAAAAAGAAGTTTATCCATGAGTATTCTCGGCGCTATAGTCGGTGGTATTGCTAAATTAGCTGGGACTATCGCTCCCACATTAATGGCATTAAATAAAACCCGTATCATTACTACCCAAACACAATCTTTAGCACTTGCTCAAAAACGCGATAATGACGCTCAAAATTTGGCAATTAAACGCATGGAATTTGATGCCAAAATGGAAATGATGCGGCAAAGTGTCAGAGCTAAAGAACATCAAGGAGATAAGGAATTTAGCCTTACTCTTAAAGCTATGGAAGTAAAAACTTTGCTCACACAAGAAAAAATGCGGCAAGCATTCCAAGTATTAGAAGCAGAAAAACAACGAGAATTTACCCAAGCAATTGAAAAATTCAAAGCAGAAGTACAAATTGCCATCCAAACTGATAATATTGCCTTTCAAAAATGGAAAACTGAAACAGATCAACAATTTGCCATTGAAATCCGCTATCTTGACGCGCAAATTACCCGACAACGAGATAAACAAAATCGTGATGATGCTAGAAGAGATCGCAATAGTCCCTTTTTTGGCATTGCTGATGACACTCTGGAAATAGTCCACAACCGCCCAGAAATGCCCCTAACAGTCTTCTTTTCCCCTCCGGTATTGCGTTACGACCCTTTACCAAATAGTACCGATCAGAGTCAATTTCCCATGATGGAATCTACCCTTTCTGGTGCATTACGAGAACTATTTAAACAATATACCCTCAACCAACGGCCAGTAAAATTTATGGCGGGAGAATGGGTAACAAAAAACGTAACCGTTCAGGGGGGTAGAAGAGCGATCGTTAAAAAATTACCTCCAAAATGTGATAAATTAAGTGACATGGAACTAAATCGCGTCAATCACTTAGAACAGATACCTCCAGAAGATTGGGGTAAGA
>NZ_JADEVZ010000148.1 GCF_015207875.1 Dolichospermum sp. LEGE 00240 | reverse complement strand
TGTAATGTTCCAGATTGCATTGTGCTGTGGAAGGTTTGCTGATTTTTCTAATTGTCCGATACCTGATAAGTAGATGATACTTTTTATCAATACACTATTTTACTACTTTGTCAATGCGTAAGTCCTAATTTAGTTACTAGCAGATAATTATTTCTAACAATTTTCACAACCTCAAGCGATCGCCCCTTACATCCCTAAAAAGCGAACTGCTTGCAGCAGCGCTTCGCTATCGCCCTCACATCCCCTAAAAGCGATCGCCCTCTCACATTCCCAAACAAGCGATATCTTTGGTATAATCAGAATATTAGTTTAATTGCAATATTAAGAACATACTATGACTGTACAACGGTGGAATGATGAAATGCTTGATGATTTGGCTTCCAGTGTGAATGAGTTGCGAGAAAGTATAACTGAAGTTAGGGAAACTATAACTGAAGTTAAAGATAGCATAGATGGGTTGAGAGTAACGGCTCAAGCATTGCTACAAGTAGCTGCTCAAAATCAGCGTGAAATGGAATTGGTAAAACAAAGACAAGCTGAAAGCGATCAGCGATTTAATATTTTATTGGAGGAAGTCCGTTATTTAACTCGTGGAAATAGAGATGATTAGTTCTCGATTCTCCACATCCCCAAAAAGCGAACTGACAAGTCAGCGCTTGCGCTATCGCCCTCTCACACCCCAAAAAGCGATCGCACTCCCACATCCCAAAAGCGATCGCACCTCCCACATCCCAAAAGCGATCGCCCTCACCTCCCCAAAAAGCGATTACACTGATTATTCTTGATAATGATAGCGACATGAAATAATTGTCAGATAATCATCATCGATAGCATAAATAAGGCGATTTGTTTCATCAATACGGCGAGACCAAAAACCTGACAAATTCTCTTTCAATGGTTCGGGTTTACCGATTCCTTCAAAGGGATCTGATAAAGTATCTTCGATAAGTCGATTGATTCTTTTTAAAGTTTTCTTGTCTTGAGATTGCCAATAAAGATAATCTTTCCAAGCTTTACTACCCCAAGCTAATTTACGCATCGATTAAATCGTGTTCTTGTGTTTTCCCTGCTTTGTATTCGGCGATCGCTTCTTCTAAATGTTGAGCATTAGCAGGAGATTTTAACAGATAAACTGTTTCCATCAGACTGTCATAATAACTTTTAGACATGACTACAGCATCTTCTGCATCTCTTCTCACAATGACGGTACAGTTTTTATCATTAGCTACTGTATCTAGTACGGATTTAAAATTGTTTCTTGCTTCGCTAAAGTTGACGATGTTCATGGCTAGAGTTGTACATAGTTAGGTACAACTATGATTATAGCCTTTTTTGACTCTTATCCCCAAAAAGCGATCGCCCTCCCCACATCCCAAAACAGCGATCGCACTCCACACCAAAAAGCGATCGCCCTCCCACATCCCCAACAGCGATCGCCCCCACATCCCCAAAAAGCGAACTGCTTGCAGCAGCGCTTCGCCATCGCCCCCACATCCCCAAAAAGCGAACTGCTTGCAGCAGCGCTTCGCTATCGCCCCCACATCCCAAACAGCGAACTGCTTGCAGCAGCGCTTCGCTATCGCCCTCACAACCCCAAACAGCGATCGCCCTCTCACACCCCAAACAGCGATCGCCCTCTCACATCCCAAACAGCGATCGCACTCCCACATCCCAACAAGCGAGCGCACTCCCCACATCCCCAAAAAGAGATCGCCCTCCCACATCCCAAACAGCGAACTGACAAGTCAGTGCTTGCGCTATCGCACCCCCACATCCCCCAAAAAGCGATCGCCCTCCTCACATATCGCCAAACAGCGATCGCCTTCTCACATTCTTAAAAGCGATATCTTTGGTATAATTAGAATATTAGTTTAATTGCAATATTAAAAACATACTATGAGTGTACAACGGTGGAATGATGAAATGCTTGATGATTTGGCTTCCAGTGTGACTGAGTTGCGAGAAAGTGTGACTGAGTTGCGAGAAAGTGTGACTGAAGTTAGGGAAAGTATAACTGAAGTTAAAGATAGCATAGATGGGTTGAGAGTAACGGCTCAAGCATTGCTACAAGTAGCTGCTCAAAATCAGCGTGAAATGGAATTGATCAAACAAAGACAAGCTGAAAGCGATCAGCGATTTAATATTTTATTGGAGGAAGTCCGTTATTTAACTCGTGGAAATAGAGATGATTAGTTCTCGATTCTCCACATCCCCAAAAAGCGATCGCCCCCCCACATCCCAAAAGCGATCGCCCCTTACATCCCTAAAAAGTGATCGCCCTCTCACATCCCCAAAAGCGATCGCCCCTCACATATCGCCAAACAGCGATCGCCCTCCCACATCCCCTAAAAGCGATCGCCCTCCCCACATCTCCCAAAACAGCGATCGCCCCTCCACATTCCCAAAAAGCGATCACATTTCCCAAAACAAAAGAAAGGCGAACTGACAAGTCAGCGATTGTGCTATCGCGTATTTACTCAAAAAATTAAGCATTAAATTAAATGTAATCTGATTTCTTTAGTGTTTTCTTTCAAAAATCAAGATTATCACTTCCATTTATATCCTCCTTTTCTGGGTAGTTCATCTTCAAAGTCACAAGCAGCAACAGCTTGATAATTTTTATCCCAAAAAGTTTCTAAAAGTTTAGCAATTGTTTCTTTATACAAAATTGGTAGTATCTCTTCAGTTGGTTCTATATCAATAGAATAAGGATAGTAAAGAAACCCATCAGGATAGTCACAACGAAGATTCTCGTCAAAATCTTCGTTCTTTCTTGCGTCAATTTCGTAACCAGCACATAAAACACTCCGACGATTAATCCGACCATGAACCAAAGCAGCGATAGTTCGGATTAACTCATCTAGACTAATATCACAATCTAGATAAATTTTGCAGTAGAGGTTTTGGCGTTCACCCATAATTGTTAAATTTCTCCATTTTTAATTGTTTTTTGGTAAAGGAATGATAGGTTTTTGATCGAAAGGACCTCCTTGCCTAATTATTGAAATATCTACGTCCATTCCCAATTTATTTTCAAGTGTTTTTCGCAAAGGACTTAAACCAGCCTCACCAGATTGTATTTTTCCAGTTTCAATAGCGCGTTTTAACGTTCTCTCTTTCGCTGAACCAGGATTAGGAGTACCAAATCGTTCTTGAAGTATCTCATTAAACTTATTAGAAGGAACTCTAATTCCAAAATCAATGTCAGAGTTAGAATTAGCTGATCCCTTTGCACGACTACCTTGTACAACAATATCATCGCCATAATTTCCAGCTTTGGAGGAACGAATAACTCCTGAAATTTCTCCAAACTGCTCTTGCGTTAATCCTTGTGGTAAACCTCTATATGGATAACCTTTCGTAAAAGCAGATTTAAAGACTTTAGCACCTCCTGCCAATGTGACAGCGTTACCTAGTCCTTGTCCGATACCTTGACTTCTTTCTTCAGTACCGAGACAGCGACCAGTAACTAATTCCCGTCCTCGGATTCCTTCAACAAGACCACCTAATCCAAAAGTATCTAAGAGGATGTTTGAAAAGTTTTGAGGAGTCAAAATTTATGCTAATCGCCTGAGCATGATACGGATCATAGCTAGATAGATAAAAGTCTCAGAGGTTTCAGGTAATAACTCGTAGTCTCTGACTAACCGACGACAACCCATCAGCCAGCCAAAAGTACGTTCCACAACCC
>NZ_JADEVZ010000028.1 GCF_015207875.1 Dolichospermum sp. LEGE 00240 | reverse complement strand
TTACTTAATATGTTCTATTTTTTGGCAAATAAAGTTAAACTCAACCAGAAAATTAGGTAGATAAAATTTTCCTGGCTGAAATTTTTCAAAAATCCCAATAATCTAGGTCACATCTGCGGAATGTGGGATAAAACCAAACTGTGTAAAAAAATGTAAAATCGCCTAAACCCTCTTCACTCTTGCCTTTTGCCTTGCCATAATGACAATTTTCAACGCCAACCTACTTAGGGACTTCCAAGAAATAAATTATCCTGATTAACGAACCACAGAGGCGCAGAGGACACAGAGGAATAAGGGTTTGAGAGATTTTTGCGTTAGGTGGTTGAGTATTTTTTTATTTGGAAGTCCCTTAGCTTGTGTTAACCTATCGCTTAACCTCACCTAGAAATCAATGCTAAAGTGCAATAATAGCTGGTACTTCTTCTTCAATTTCATAACCATTTGCTAATCTTTCTATCGCACCATCAATCAAATCTAAACCTTGTTGGACAGTTTCCATTAAACTTAATTTACCCCGTAAATCAGCCGCACCCATAAAGCCTTTAGCATACCAAGTCATGTGTTTACGAGCTTGACGTACCCCCCTATCTCCTTTGTATTCCCATAAAGCAAAAAGATGTTCTCTGGCACATTCTAAGCGTTGAATTGGGTTAGGTGGTGGTAATAATTCTCCAGTTTTTAAGAAATGATCAACCTCACCAACTAAAAAGGGATAACCTAAAGTTCCACGAGAACACATTACTCCATCTGCACCAGTTTGTTCTAAACATTTTACCGCAGCTTCCACAGAAAAAATATCCCCATTCCCAATTACAGGAATTGACAAAATTTCCTTGACTTTAGCTATCCATTCCCACCGCGCATTACCATTATAACCTTGAGCGCGAGTGCGTCCATGCACGGTAATCATTTTTGCTCCCGCGTCTTCCATTCTTTTCGCAAAATCAAGAATAGTAATTTCCTGATCATTCCAACCAATGCGAGTTTTTACAGTTACAGGCACATCTATTGTTTTGACAACTTCCCGTACAATTGCTTCCGCAATTTCTGGTTGACGTAATAAGGAAGAACCACCACCATTTTTAGTAATTTTATTCACAGGACATCCCATATTAATATCAACGGTATCCGCACCTTCCGCAACCGCTTTTATAGCTGCTTCTGCTAAAAAATCGGGACGACAATCAAATAATTGAATACTAATAGGTCTTTCTTGAGGATCTACCTCCATGATTTTTGGTAATTGGTTAACATAGTGTAAACCCGTTGCATTTACCATTTCTGTATACATCATGGAGTCTGGTGCATAACGACGCACTAAACGCCGAAATACCATATCTGTCACCCCCGATAAAGGAGACTGTAAAACCCGGCTTTTAACCTCAAATGAGCCAATTTTTAGGGGTGTGGCAAGTCTAGCTTGCAGTTCAGGAGAAAGGGAAATCATGGTGATAAATAAATATAATGGTTAATTGGGGAATCGAAGACTAACCAAGGGTAGTTAATTGCAGTGTGGGTTTTTAAACCAGTAAATCCTAATGGACATAAATAAGATGACTATAAAAAATACTGAACATAAAGACCGTCTTCTTGTCTCTTACCTCTTGTGTGGGGCTGGTTTTTTGGGAATAGGTGGTTTACATCGCTTATATAATGGTAAAACGGCTACTGGTTTATTATGGTTCTTTACCTGTGGGTTCTTTTACTTGGGACAAATCTATGATTTATTAATCATACCTAATATGGTGGACGAATATGAGCAGAAATTACTACTAAAAGCAGGTTTATCACCTTTAGGCGTACCCATGAATGAACGGATATTTATTTCCCAAGTTCACAAACCAGCGGAGAAACCAATGATTGTTAAACTCATAGAAGCCGCAGAAGCTAAGGGTGGTAGTTTAACTGTAACTCAAGGTGTTAAGGCTACAGGAATGAGTTTTGCAGAAGTCGAAGCTACACTCCAAGAAATGCTGAAATCAAATCATATCAGAATTGGTAATGACCCCATTTCTGGAGTCGTGACTTATTATTTTGATGAATTGTAATAATCAAAAATAGCATCTTTATTCATTACCTCAGTCGCACTAAAAATCTGTTGTAACCTGAGTTCGACATAAGATAATTTGTGGAAAACTGCCCCAAGTATGAGTCTCAAACCCTGATGATCTCCTTGAAAAAATCATAACTCCGTTCGCGTAGCGTCTCCGAAGGAGAAACTCCTAACACCGAACTCAGGTGTTGTAGGATGCGTCAGATATCAATAATCTATTTATTGGCAGGATTTATGCAGTAGTAAAGCACTCTACCAATGTGCCAGTTGCGTAAGTCCTGTAGGATTGCAATGACTCATTTAGATTATGAATGAGTTACTTTGTTTTTTGTGACTTTGCATCAGATAAATTCATATCACACAAGTCAACCAACTTACAAATATCACAACTAGGAGAACGGGCTTTACAGACAGCCCGACCATGATAAATTAATCTAATTGACCAATTCTCCCAATCTGGTTGGGGTAATAACTTCATTAAATCCTTTTCAATTCCCACAGGTTCGGTATTTTTTGTCAATCCCAACCGCTGACTTAAACGCTTTACGTGAGTATCTACAGTTACTCCAGCATTAATACCATAAGCATGGGCTAAAACCACATTTGCAGTTTTTCGGGCTACTCCCGGAAGTTTTAATAAGTCTTCCATTTTGTTGGGAACAACAGAGTTAAAATCCTCAACAATCATTCGACAAGCGCCTTGAATATTCTTGGCTTTATTGCGATAAAAACCTGTCGAACGTACCAATTCTTCTAACTCTGTTAAATCTGCATTTGCTAGACTTTCCGCGTCAGGAAATTTGCTAAATAATCCTGGCGTGACTTTGTTTACCCTTTCATCTGTACATTGAGCGGAAAGAATAGTGGCTACTAATAATTGTACAGGGGTGGCATAATCTAGGGAGCAAGTTGCGTCTGGATAAAGATGCTGGATACGGGAAAGAATTTCTAAAGCCCGTTGTTTTTTGGTTAGTGATTTGCGAGTCAATCAATTTTCTCTTGTTAGTGGTCAGTTGTTAGTGGTCAGTTGTCAGTTGTCAATAGTTTTTTGAATTTACTCATCTATTGGTTAACTGGCAACTAACGCTAGTGAATACAGCAGGGTGCGTAGTTAGGAGATACAAAATCTAAATTGAAACCTATACACAAAGCTAGTTTTACTTCTGATTCCTGACTCCTGACTCCTGCTTTGTATTTACTGAAAGAATTTTTGTACCCATTCTAGCTGAGATGTTAATTGGGTTGTTTCTTTGACAATCAGGAAAAGACCTAATCCTAAAATTAACACCAAGCCAGTTTGCATCACACCTTCCTGGATTTTGTTAGGTAAAGGTTTACCAAATAATCCTTCAATGAATAAAAAGGCTAATTGTCCACCATCTAAAGCGGGAAGAGGCAAAATATTAATAATTGCCAAGTTAATACTAATAATTGCCGCAAAAGAAAATAAATTGGTGCTATCACTAGCTGCTAATTGTGCGCCAATTTGGACGATTTTCACAGGACCTGAAACTTGCCCCGCCGTTTGCCCAAAATTAGTAATTAACTGCCCAAAACCTTGAAATGTTCCCACAACTAACTGTTGGAAGCGATTAGCTGCAACTTTGATAATCTCGACAACATCTTGAGGACGACGATAAATTGCTTTACCATTTGGACCTAATTCAATTCCTAGCACACCTTTACCATCAGCACCTTGTTTCGGTGTTAGTTTCAGGTTGGTTTGTTGGGTTTCATGTTGAATTTTCAGGTCAATTTCTTGATTAGGGTGGGTTTGGATTTCCTTGGTTAATAATGTGGTTGCATCTTTACCTAGTGGAATTTCTTGACCATTCACAGCGAGAATAATGTCTCCTTCCCGAATCCCTGCTTGATAAGCGACGGATTGTTCGTTTACAGGTTTGACAAGTACACCTGGTTGATACTGAAATTCTTGGGGTATACCAACGATGCCCAGTTGCAAAGCCAACATTAAATACGCAAAGATTAAATTGGCGATGACACCGGCACTAATGACTATCGCACGGTCTAAAACTGGGCGGTTACGCAGCAAGTTTGGGTCATTGGGGGGAATTTCGCTATCTGGATCATCGTCGGGAAAGCCAACAAAGCCACCCAAGGGAAAGGCACGGATAGTGTATTCTGTTTCTGATCCTTGGTACTTTAAAAGAATCGGACCAAAACCCAAGGAGAAGCGGTTAGCATAAATGCCTTGAGAACGGGCGGCTGAGAAATGTCCCAACTCATGTACTAAGATCAAAATAGCCAAGACTGCGATCGCTGCTAAAACTGACATAGAGCAAATTAATCAAAATATTCGGATATATATTCTTATTGTAGTTTGGGAATGGGCAGACAGAACCCATTTCCTGTATTAGTTTTGTCTCAGTTGGGCTATTCTTGCCCAGAAATGCAGTTGTGTTACTTTTTTGATATAATTATCAGCTGCAAATATGATATAGTGTGATCCACTTGAATGGAGTATAAAAATTAGGTCAGAAGCCATATATCACGGTACTCTTATAGTTAAACATAGCTAACTCACTCTACAATTTTATAGGCGGGTAAATTATGATTCAGGCTTTACCTCAAACTAAATTAGTCAGCTTTGAAGAGTTTACAGAGTGGTATCCAAATACAGGAGTCCGCTATGAATTACATGATGGAGTAATTGTAGAAATGACACCACCCGTAGGAGATCATGAAGAAATTGTGGGATTTTTAGCTACACAAATTACATTAGAGTTTAGTCGGCTAAAACTTCCTTATTTCATCCCCAAAACAGCTTTAATCAAATCAGCAAACAGCAAATCAGCATACTTACCAGACATAATACTGTTAAATCGGTCTAATCTCGTCAATGAACCTTTGTGGAAAAAACAGTCTAGTATTAGTGAATCTGCGTCTGTTCCTCTTGTGGTGGAAATTGTCAGTACAAATTGGCGTGATGATTACCACAAAAAACTGGCTGACTATGAACAAATGGGGATTGTTGAATATTGGATTGTTGATTATGCTGCTTTAGGTGGTAGAGCATTTATTGGCAATCCCAAACAACCAACTATTTCTATTTATCACCTAATAGATGAAGAATATCAAGTTAGTCAGTTTAGAGATCATGACCTGATCATATCACCAAGTTGGCCAGAGTTAAATTTAACTGCTAATCAAATTTTTAAAGCCGGTGTTTAGATGACCATCACAAAAAAGCAATTACCGAATTTCTGGAAATTTCCGAAAAATCCTAGCCTTTCCCAGGGATTAATGCAGATTGGGTTAGGTATGACTCTATTTTTCATCTTTTTAGCCTTTTTTGCTCCTGTTTTCCAAAGTTGGGGGTGGTTGCAAAACCCGAAGGAATTTCTGGCTAACCCTATTCATGAAGCGCCTTCGGTTAAACATTGGTTTGGTACAAGTCGTTTAGGCTATGATGTCTTTTCTCGCAGTGTGTTTGGTGTGCAAGCGGCGTTACAAGTTGTGACTTTAGCAACATCTTTGAGTATGATCATTGGTGTGCCGTTGGGAATGGTTAGCGGTTATTTGGGAGGAAAATTAGATAAAGCTCTATTGTTTCTCATGGATAGTATTTATACACTGCCAGGATTGCTACTGTCAGTAACATTGGCTTTTGTCGTGGGGAGAGGTATCTTAAATGCAGCGATCGCCATTAGTATAGCCTACATTCCCCAATATTATCGCGTCGTTCGTAACCACACCGTTAGCGTCAAAACTGAAGTGTACATCGAAGCTGCACAAGCAATGGGTGCTTCTACCTGGGTTATCTTATCTCGGTATCTATTTTTCAATGTTATTCAAAGCGTCCCCGTCCTCTTTACCCTCAACGCCGCAGATGCCATCTTAGTCTTAGGCGGTTTAGGATTTTTAGGTTTAGGATTACCCGAAGAAGTACCGGAATGGGGATATGATTTAAAACAAGCTCTAGAAGCACTACCTACAGGCATTTGGTGGACTACCTTATTTCCTGGTTTAGCAATGACAACTTTAGTTGTAGGGTTATCACTACTTGGTGAAGGCTTAAATGAATTTGTCAATCCTCGTCTGAGAAGAGAAAATAGGCAATAGTCATTAGACATCTCCAGAAATTAAATATGCGTATCCTAGAACCCTTGTAGAGGCGTTCCATGGAACGTCTCTACATTCTTTTTTGGAGATGTCTAATGACAACCAACAACTGACAACTGACAACTAACAACTAATAACTGATAACTAACAACTGATAACTAACAACTGATAACTAACAACCTGAGAGAGTTTTGTGAACGATAATATTACTTTAATTGCGGCTGCTACAGGTGGATTCATGATTTCTGTAGCTTTATCTGGTATTTTAAAAGGCGCACCCATCACAGATTGGCAACAAGCACACAAAACTTCATACCCAATTGCAAATGTGCAAGTTATGAAAAAGGGTAATGGGTAATGGGTAATTGGTAATTGGGAAAAATAACAACTGACAACTGACAACGAACAACTGACTAATGACAAAACAAGTAATTGGAATTGACTTAGGGGGGACTGCGATTAAGTTGGGACGATTTACAGCAGATGGTAATTGTTTACAATCTTTATCTGTGGATACTCCCCAACCGGCAACACCAGAGGCGGTATTATCTGCTATTGTAGATGCGATCGCCCAAATTGACCCCAATAATGAAAGTATCGCCATTGGTTTGGGTACTCCGGGTCCTGCTGATGCTACGGGACGCATTGCCAAAGTTGCTATTAATCTCATAGGATGGCATGATGTCCCCTTAGCAGATTGGTTAGAAGCCAAAACGGGTAAACCAACAATTTTGGCAAATGACGCTAACTGTGCTGGTTTAGGAGAAGCTTGGTTAGGTGCAGGTCGAAATTTCCCCAATTTGATTTTACTAACTTTGGGAACTGGCGTTGGTGGAGCAATTATTCTTGATGGTAAATTGTTTGTCGGACATCAAGGTGCAGCAGCAGAATTAGGTTTAATTACCTTAAATCCCGATGGACCGATGTGCAATAGTGGCAATCAAGGTTCATTAGAACAGCATACTTCCATATCTGCTATCCGTCGTCGCACAGGCAAAGAACCAGCAGAATTAGGCGCACTCGCTCAAGCTGGAGATCCAGAAGCCTTGACTTTTTGGCAAGAATATGGTAAGGACTTAGGAATTGGATTAACCAGTTTACTCTATGTGCTGACACCCCAAGCCATTATTATTGGTGGTGGTGTAAGTGCAAGTTTTGAGTTTTTCTTACCGTCATTAACAGCAGAAATCGAAAAACGAGTTTTACCAACATCTCGCGCAGGTTTGCAAATTCTCCCCGCAGAATTAGGAAATGCAGCAGGAATGGTAGGCGCTGCTAAATTAGCATTAACAATTAGACAAATATGCGTATCCTAAAACCTTTGTAGAGACGTTCCATGGAACGTCTCTACATTATTTCTCGGAGATGTCTATTAAATAGGGTTTGCTGAATAAGTCTTCTAGTGAAGAGAGGTGACAGGTGACAGTTGACAGGTGACAGTTTTAGCTATCTGTCACCCCCAAACTTTTAAGTTTATTAGAGGTAAAATGCTCCGTTTTGGTGCTACTCCTCCTCAAAAACCTTGCAACTATTTTCCTTTTTATCAACTTCAAACCTTTGATTCATTTACGTTTTACGTTTTTTCGGCAAGCCCTAAATAATGGGACAGAGTTAATTATACAACTGAATTTTTCTGTTCCCTGTCACCTGTAACCTGTCACCTGTAACCTGTCACCTGTAACCTGTCACCTGTAACCTGTCACCTGTAACCTGTCACCTGTCACACTTGTACAGGCTTAGGTGTAGCAGTTGCGGAATGGGATTGAGAAATGGCAGCGGTCATCAGTCCTTTGAATAAGGGATGAGGTGCATTAGGGCGAGATTGAAATTCAGGGTGAAATTGACAAGCGATAAAGAAGGGGTGTTTGGGATATTCGACAATTTCCACTAATCTACCATCTGGAGATGTGCCACTGACCAAATAACCAGAATCTAATAACTGACTGCGGTAAACATTGTTGAACTCGTAACGGTGACGGTGGCGTTCATAAATGACTTCTTCTTGATAAAGTTGGAAAGCTAGGGTGTTGGGAAGTACCCGACAAGGATATAATCCTAAGCGCATTGTTCCGCCTAAATCTATCACATCCTGTTGTTCTGGCAACAGGTTAATAACTGGATTGTCCGTATATGAGTCAAATTCGGCACTATTGGCATTAGATAAGCCTTCGACATTTCTCGCCCATTCAATCACAGAACACTGCATTCCTAAGCATAAACCTAAAAAGGGAATTTGGCGATCGCGTGCGTATTTAATCGCCGCAATTTTCCCGTCTATCCCCCGACTACCAAAACCGCCAGGAACGATAATACCATCAACACCTGATAGATAGTTTTCCGGTGGTTCATTTTCCAAAGCTTCTGAGTTTACCCACCGCAGACGCAAATCACCATGAGTTGCAATAGCCGCATGACGTAAAGACTCAACCACAGAAAGGTAGGCATCACCTAACCGCACATATTTACCAACAATGGCGATTTCGACGGTGTGTTGAGGATTATACATCCTGTCCACCATCGTTTCCCATTGTGTCATATTGGGTTGACGTTGTTCCATTTGCAGTAAGTTGAGAACTTGTTCGGCTAATCCTTCCCGTTCTAAAATTACTGGGACTTCATAGATACTACGGGCATCTGGACTGGTAATAACACATTCTACAGCGACATCACAAAATTCTGATAACTTTTGTTTCAAGCCCACAGGAATAGGGCGATCGCTCCGACATACTAGAATATCTGGTTGAATGCCAATGGATCTCAATTCTTTCACAGAATGTTGAGTAGGCTTGGTTTTCATCTCTCCCGCAGCAGCAATCCAAGGCAATAAAGTAACGTGCATATATAACACATTACGTTTTCCTACTTCCTTTCGCAGTTGGCGAATTGCTTCTAAAAATGGTAGCGATTCAATATCACCTACAGTTCCACCAATTTCCGTAATCACGGCGGAAGGATTAGTTTCTTTAGCAACTCTGAGGATTCTGTCTTTAATCTCATTGGTAATGTGGGGAATTACCTGAACAGTGCCGCCATTGTAGTCGCCTCGGCGTTCCTTGTTAATAACTGACTGATAAATCAAGCCAGTAGTAACACTGTTTAACCGAGACATAGAAGTATCAGTAAAGCGCTCGTAATGTCCCAAATCCAAATCCGTTTCTGCACCGTCTTGGGTGACAAAAACTTCCCCATGTTGAAAGGGACTCATCGTGCCTGGATCAACGTTAATATAGGGATCGAGTTTAAGAATCGAAACCGAATAATCCCGGGATTTCAGCAAACGTCCCAGACTTGCTGCTACAATGCCCTTACCAATACTGGAAACAACGCCCCCAGTTACAAAGATAAACTTAGTCATAGTATTTTCAATTTCTAGCAACTCTTAATAGATTTTGTTCCCGCAGGAGAATTTGTGTAAACAATGTTGGAGGCTTGTATGCAGGATGAATTTTACCCGATTGAATTCTCTTATTTGAGACCAATGTATTGCCACTTTTGCATTCATATTTGATTCTATCTTGGCTATTGTGCCACAGTCTCTATCCTCAAATCTTCTGTGTTTGTCCATGAAAAAACTCTTAGGGTTAGTATTATTTAATTTCTTATTCACCTCCTCAGTTGCATTAGCACAAGAACCACTTTTAGTAGTTTTTCCCCCGACAAACTACCAAACCAGCACAGAAAAAATATTTTTTATCGGTACAGCACCCTCCCAGGGTCAGGTTTTAATTAATGGTAAGCTGATTAACCGTAGCAAAGCTGGGCATTTTTCCCCTAGTTTTCCCTTGCAGTTAGGGGAAAATATATTTAAAGTCCGTTACCAAAATCAAGAACGAGAGATTAAGATCATCAGGGTGTCCACTCAACCTGAGTTACCCCAAGGTTTAGGCTTTGCGAAGGATTCCTTGACTCCTGCTGCTAATATTGCCAGATTACCAGGAGAATTAATTTGTTTTAGTGCAGTTGCACCACCTCAAGCTACTGTCTGGGTGAATCTGGTAAATCAAAATATTGCCCTTTTACCCCAACCTTCCCAGGCGCAATTACCTCCAAATTCAAGTGTTTTGACGGGGTTAAATCAGCCTAATCTTTCTAGTCTTACCAAATACCAAGGTTGTACAACAGTCGCAAATGCTGCTGATTTAGGAAAACCTCAATTTAATTTACAAATTAATGATCAAAGAATAACTCAAACTGGTTTAGGCAAAATCGAAATTCTGTCCCCCACACAGTTACCAGTTGCAGAAATTGCATCAGAATCGGGCGTTACTCGCACTGGTCTTAGTAGCGACTACTCAAGACTGACACCATTGCCAAAGGGAACTATGGTAAAAGTTACGGGTAAGGACGGTGAATGGTTGCGCTTAGACTATGGTGCTTGGATTAATAGCAAGGACACTAAAATTATATCAGGTGCGATTCCTACGGAGCGCTTCGCTATCGCACCACAGACGGTGATTCGGAGTGTGGGTTATCGGCAATTAGCTGAAGCGACAGAAATTCGTTTCCCCTTAGAAATTGCTGTACCGGTGAGTGTGGAACAGGGAAATAATTCCTTTATTCTCACCCTTCACAATACCATTGCGCAAACGGACACAATTCGCCTAGATGATGACCCCCTGATTTCTCGCCTAGATTGGCAACAGGCAAGCCCTACACAGGTCAAATATACTTTTAACCTCAAAAAGCTCCAACAGTGGGGTTATAAGCTGAGATATGACAATACAACTTTGGTTTTAACTTTACGTCATCCACCAAAACTTAAAAATAGCAAACTTTTACCTTTATCTGGCATCAAAATTGTACTTGATCCAGGGCATGGTGGTAAAGAATCTGGTTCAAGTAGACCGACGGGATATTTAGCAAAAGATGTAAATTTGCTAGTTTCTAAGTTACTGCGGGATGAGTTGGCCAAGCGTGGTGCTAAGGTGGTAATGACAAGGGATGATGATCAGGATGTTTCTTTAGTGCAACGTCAGGTGATAATTAATAGAGAAGAACCTGCGATCGCACTTTCCATTCATTACAACTTTTTACCTGATAATAGTAATACTGCTAATACTAGGGGTTTAGTGAGTTTTTGGTATCATCCCCAGGCACATAGCCCCACAGTATTTTTACATAATTATGTAGTTAACAAACTTCCTCAACCCTCTTTTGGTGTATTTTGGAATAACTTAGCCCTGACTCGTCCTAGTGCTGCACCTTCGGTATTATTAGAATTTCGGTTTATGAAAAATGCTAATGAGTTTGAGGAGATAGTCAACTCTCAACAACAGCAGAAAATTGCCAAGACATTGGCTGATGGGGTGACTGAGTGGTTTAAAGTGGTTAAATAGGATATTAGTCTTTTTATTCTTTTTTGGTTATTTTTATCGTGAAAAAACTTTTAGGATTAGCAGTATTTAGCTTTATTTGTACTCCTTCTATTGCTTTGGCACAATCATCACTTTTAGTGGTTTATCCCCCAGCAAACCATCAAACGAGTACGGAAAAAATATTTTTTATCGGTACAGCACCAGCAACTGGACAAGTCTTGATTAATGGTAAACCTGTTAAACGTAGTAAGGCTGGACATTTTGCTCCTAGTTTTCCCTTGCAATTGGGGGAGAATGTGTTTAAGATACGTTACCAAAATCAAGAACGCGAGATTAAAGTCAACAGGATTTCTACTCAACCAGAATTACCACAAGGTTTAGGCTTTGCGAAGGATTCTCTGACACCTGCGGCTGATATTACTAGATTACCAGGAGAACTGATTTGTTTTGGTGCGATAGCGAAGCGCTCCGTAGGAATCGCACCTCCTCAAGCTAATGTCTCCGTCAAACTAGCTAATCAAACTGTTAATCTTTTACCTCAACCTTTAACAGCCGAATTACCAGCTAATTCTAGCATTTTAACCGGGCGTAATCAGGCTGCCATTTATAATATTACCAAATACCAAGGTTGTACAACAATTACCAATACTGGGGATTTAGGACAACCTCAATTTAGTTTGACATTGAATGGTCAGACAACAACTGAAACCGGTAAAGGCAAAATTCAAATTTTTGCACCTGTACAATTACCAGTTGTCGAGGTAATAGCCGCATCAGGTGTAGCCCGCACGGGTCCAAGTACAGATTATTCTCGACTGACACCTTTACCTCAAGGAACAAGAGCAACAGTTACAGGTACAGAAGGCGATTGGCTACGCTTAGACTATGGGGCTTGGATTAATAGTAAAGAAACCAAAATTCTCCCCGGTGCAGTTCCCCCACAAACAGTAATTCGCAGTGTGGGATATCGTCAACTAGCTAGAGAAACGGAAATACGTTTTCCCTTACAAATGGCTGTACCGGTGAGTGTCGAACAGGGAAATAATTCCTTGGCGCTGACTCTCTACAATACTATCGCTCAAACAGATACTATTCGCCTAGATGATGACTCCTTAATTTCTCGCCTAGATTGGCAACAGGTGACTCCACAACAAGTCAAATACACCTTTAACCTCAAAAAGCTCCAACAATGGGGCTATAATCTGAAATACGACAATACAACTTTGGTATTGACTTTGCGCCATGCGCCAAATATTGACAGCAGAAAAAGCCTACCTTTATCTGGTATTAAAATTTTACTTGATCCGGGACACGGTGGTAAAGAATCTGGTGCAACTGGTCCAACTGGGTATCCAGAAAAAGATGTAAACTTGGTAGTTTCTAAATTACTGCGGGATGAATTGGTGAAACGCGGTGCTAAAGTGGTGATGACTAGAGAAGATGATCGAGATGTTTCATTAGTCGAACGTCAGGAAATAATTAATAAAGAAGAACCTGCGATCGCTGTTTCCATTCATCATAACTCTTTACCGGATAATGGTGATGCGGAAAAAACCAAAGGCTTTGGTACTTTTTGGTATCATCCTCAATCACACAGTCTTGCAGTATTTTTACAAAATTATGTAGTTAAAAATCTTCGTAAACCTGCCTATGGTGTGTTTTGGAATAATTTAGCCCTGACTCGTCCCCATGCTGCACCGGCGGTATTATTAGAGTTGGGTTTTATGAGTAATCCTGATGAATTTGAGGAGATAGTTAATCCTCAAGCACAGAAGAAAATGGCTAATACTTTGGCTGACGGGATAACTGAGTGGTTTAAAGTGGTGAAAGAATAAGACCCCACCCCTAACCCCTCCCCGCAAGCGAGGAGGGGGACTGGATTAAAAGCTTTTTTTACTAAGTATCAAAATGTCGGCGAAAACGATTGTCAATGTTATTAGTTTTTTGCTGATTACAAGTTAAGCAGAGAGTTTGTAAATTACTAATATCGTTTTTTCCCCCACGAGATAAGGGGATAATATGATCAATACTGAGTTGAGTTTCTTGGGAGATTTTACCGCAGCTTTGACATTGATATTTGTCCCTTTGGAAAACGTAGGTTCTGACTTCTGGGGGTATGGGAATGCGTGGGGTTTTGTTCATAGATTGATATTTTGTCAGAATCAGGATGTCCAGGATTTGAGGATTTACAGGATGTGATTTGGTGTTTATATTTTGGGATTTCTTGATTTGATATTTTGTCAGAATCAGGATGTCCAGGATTTGAGGATTTACAGGATGTGATTTGGTGTTTATATTTTGGGATTTCTTGATTTGATATTTTTAAAATAAAATTCTTATTTTTCACTATCTTCGCTAATCATAGTAATAAGTATACAGCACTTTGCGTAACCATTAGGTACAATAATTTAGGACATACTATTACATCAACTGAAAAATGAGATATAACTTGTACCAGATAGACGCGCAAAGTGCTGTAACTTTTTAGAAAATCCTGATTCTGACAATTAATAATCCTGTCAATCCTTAAATCCTGGATATCCTGATTCTGACAATTAAGTAAAATCGCATCCACACAAACAAATTCTATCTGCGTGGACTAATTAATTTATGATGTAGCTTCATTTATTTATCTGCGTCGTAAGTCGTCAAGGGGTGATTCTGGTTCTTCAGGACAAAATTCTAAAGAAATTTTCATTCTTATTTTTCCTTTTTGCCAATTTTTACTAGGTTTTAAAATCTGACAATCTACACCTGCACTTGACCAATAAGATTCGTCATAAGATGGAAGTTTACCACTACCATGATCACGGAGTTTATTGTTCAATTCTTCTAGCTTTTTATTCAAAATGATTTCTGTCATTAGTGAAACTAACAGACTTAATTTGAAAGTTTTATTTCCAAAATCAATCACAACATCACCTTGTTCAGAATCTATAATTTTAAAATTATCTTCCATCTCTTTCTTCCTTTGCGTCTTTGCGCCTTTGCGTGAGAAAACTCCTATTAGGTGAACACAGAAAAACCCTGCATTCACCCAACACATTATACCTCTTCCTCCCCAATTATCGGCAACAAATGTTCATACAACTGCATCGCTTGTAAACAGCCATTAATTCCCGTAACTGCTGTATTATACTCCTCAATTTTCCCTGCAACTTGACTCAACAAACGTTGATTATTAGCAATCTTTTCCTCAGCTTCTTGTTGCAAATTCTTCTCTAAATAAGCCTTAGCATAAGGATATTGTTGTAATATCTCATCTGCTTGTTTTTCCCCCATTGGTAACAACTGAGTTTTAATAGTTTGGTTGATAGTTTGACGAAAAGATTGACGAATAGTATGGGAAACTTTCGGTTCAAAGTCTAACTTCAATAATTGTCTAATTGCAGGTTCAGCGTCAACAATACTTTCTGCGTCGTAACCTTGAGAAGTTTGTTCTAACACTTGTCGAAATTGATAGATAGAGAATGTTCCTTCATTATAAAATCTGGGACTTTCGCGGACAAATCTATCACATTCAACACTAGCAACAGTTACCAAAGCTTGAGTAATCAGTTTTTCTATCTCTTTTACCTGTGATTCTATTCCTCCATCATTACCCAACAAACGATATAATTGACGGTAATATTCTGATTTTCTAATTTTTGCCATTAATTGTTGGAATAGATTACTAACTACCTGTTGACAAGATTCTATTAAAATGTCTTCCAACTGATTAGATAAGTAATAAAAAGCCTCCACCAAAATAGCTAATAAAGGTGCGGTTGCATTGCGAGGATGACTCAAAGTTGCACGACGATAAGCTTCTGCAACGGAAAAGGTATCTAGTAATTCATCAAGACGACGAATCATCCGTGATTGTAATTGTCGAAAATCTGTTTCAAATTCTTCGCAATTATTATTAATTAATCTGTTAACTTCATCATGAATATGCTGATGAAAATCTCTTCCAACTTGCTGGAGTTGCTGATTTAATTTTTGCAACTCATATTCTTTCATACTCTCGATTTCTCGCGGTTGACTATCTAAATCAATTTGCACACTTTGATAGTGGTTCTTGAGTTTGATACAAATATCTTCTAAATCATCTGCGAGGTTTTTGAATAATTGGGGACGTTTTTCTTCTGTCAGATAGCGAGTAATTGATGTCCGAAATTCTTCAATTCCACTATCTTGAATGAGTTGGTTAATTAATGGTGTTCCTTGTTCGCTTAAAATTCTCACATAGTTATCATTAGAAGTTTCATAACCATGAAGAGAAATTCTAAATTGACTGGGAGAAAGTTTACCGGAAGCAACGCAGTAATTATTAAAAGCATAAACAAATTGCGGTGTTTCTTCTTTCCCATCTAAACCTTTAACACTTTCTGCAAAAATCGAATCTAAACCAAATCTATCTAATCGCGTTGTTTGTTTAATTTGACTTCCGTAAAATCCTAACAACCCACTAGTTTTATAAACTCTTTTACTATCTCGAAATTGACTGTTAATTAAATCTTCTAACCGTTGTCTGAGTTGGTTATTGTACCAAGTTTCATCAATGCGGTTAAAGATATAAAAAACCCTATCTCTTATCCCCGCATTTTCCCGCATTGTTTCTAACAGTTCAGTTTCTTCCTTTGTCATATCTCCTGCTGACGCAGGTTTGAGAACACAAACTACTGCTGACGTATCTGAATGTTGAATTTTTTGATATGTTAATTGTGCATCTTTTTCGACTGGTGCATCAATTCCTGGTGTGTCTATAATCACGTTACCATCTTCCAAAAGCGGATGATAACAATAATATTCAATTCGTTTCAAAACCGCGCTATTACTACCTCTGCGTGCATATCCCGCAGCTTCTTTGAGGTTCGTAAAATTAAACTGTTCCATTGAGTATGTAGCATTATTGACCGTGTTAATGCGATCGCGGTTTGCTACATATCCTTCTAACAATAAAATCAACGCTTTTGCTTGTTTTCCTCGTTCTGATTTACTTTCTCCTCCCTCTTGTTGAATAATTACTGTACAACCTTGAAGAAGTAAATCTACTACATCCTGTTTATTGATATTTTCTACAGTATTAAATCCCAATTGCTGACATAAAAATACTGCTTGTTCTTGAATTTCTTTTTCACTCAAAAAGGTTAAAACAACTCTTTCTGAATCTACAGGTGCATATTCAATTTTACATTCTGTACCAGTTGCGTGTCCTTCTGCACTATATAACAATTCTCTCTCTAATAGGGCATTAATCAACATGGATTTACCCGCACTAAAAGCACCAGCAAACACAATTTCAAACTTAGGAGAAACTGCTTTATCCAAAGAAATTTGCACAGATGTAATATCTTGAGAACGCAAAGCTGATTCTTGCTGTAGAAGTTGGAGAATAGATTCAACTTGTGCTTGCAATTGCTGACACTGAGGCATTAAACTGGACATAAAAAGTAGTAACCAAGGTGCATAAGTATTGTAATACTACTTACCGCCATTTAGCTACATTATCCCCAATGCACCACGAGTCACACCTAATTGGTTTTGTAGCTTCAATTCTCTCCACAGTTGCGAACCGATGATTTCTCCTTGGAGTAATTTCTGATAGCTATGTATGGTTTTTTGCAGTTGTTCCGGTGTCTCATTGACAAATTCAATCCGTAAGTGCTGTAAACCCAATCCTATTAACCGTTGTACGTATTCTGCTCCAGTTTGTGCTGTGGCGTTATATACTGTATTTCTACATCCTGCGTCAGCTTTGAGAATATGTTCACTACCTACCCTATCTCTGATTGTAACCGCTTGTGTTTCACAAGGTCTACCACAATTTGTATAATCTGTTCCTTCAGATAAAAAAGCGCAAAATACACAATGTTCCATGTGAAACATTGGTATATGTTGATGTATTGTCACTTCAAAATTTTCTGCTGGGTAATTGGTAATTAGGTCTTCCAGTTGATTAATATTTAAGTCGTAAGATGCTGTTACTCGTTCTAAATTAAAGCGTTGTTGAAAATAATCTGCGGTTAAAGGGTTAGCAATATTTAAGGAAAAGTCACCAACACATCTTTCATTAGCAAAATATTCTAATTGGTCATAATTTCTAATTAAATAACCATCAGCTTGGGAAGCAAGAACTTGTTTTAAAATCCAGGTTTCTCCAGGTTTGGTTATCCGGGGTGGTGCGACAAAGATACTGGGGACTGGGGACTGGGAACTGGGGACTAGGTTTATCAAAGAATCTTTCCACTCTCTGAATATTTTTACTGCTTCTTTATAATTGCGAGGATCTTCAAATTCACAATATATAGTTTTGATATCTGCTGTTAATACTGCTTGTAATTGTTCGATATTTCTGACTAAAACAATCAGAGAAGGAGAAACGGAAATTGGTGTAGATTTAGCACTAATTAAATCTTGCCATTTTCCTTGATGATTTAGTTCCCAAAGTTTAGGTCTACTTCTTAATTCCTCTAATTTGCTGACTATTTCCCGACGCATTCGGTTTAACTCACTCACAGGTAACATAATATTCCCGTTGAGATTATTGATAAACGTATCTAAATGGAAAGGTGTATTCCCTAACCGTCCAAATTGTTCTTTTAATCTTTCTGTAGAGAGGGGTTTTGTATGTGCCTCAGCTATCAATATTTCTGATTCTACTTGCACTATATTCCAAGATTGATCACGGGATACAGCTATTAACTTTCCGCCAATTTCTCCATGCACTTCGATATTAATCGGTCTAGTAAATTGGGGATGTTCTCCAGTATAACTTTGACGGATTTGTTTATCTAATTCTGGATCATTTGTCTTCCAAACTTTATCACCTATATGGATATTATGGAAATTTAAATCATTTCTGCCAAAAGTTAAGATGACATCCTGACCATTAGGAATAACTGCATATATTCTTCCCCCTTCTTCCTTCCTTTCTGGATGTCCGCAATCAAAAACAATTCCATCTCCGGGTTTAACAGGTGCTGCTAACTTTACTGTTATTTCGGCATTTCTAATTCGGGTAACTTCTCCCAAATAAACACCCCGTTTTTTACCAAATCTCCCATGCACTAACTCTTGATTATTAATTCCCTCAAACCAACCTGTATATAGTCCGCGAGAAAATGCCATTTCTAACTTATATTGGTCTTTCTTTCGACTAGAAAACGTCTCTACATTTGTTTCTAATAGTTGATTTAAAGCTTGACGATAAACGCGAGTTACATTAGCAACATATTCCGGTGCTTTCAACCGTCCTTCAATTTTCAAAGAAGTCACTCCAGATTTTACTAACTCTGGTAAAACGTCTAAACCTGCTAAATCTTGAGGACTTAATAAATATTTTCTATTACCTAAATTCACAACTTCTCCATCTGCAATTAAATCATAAGGCATTCTACAAGCTTGAGCGCATTCTCCCCGATTTGCAGAACGTCCTCCTAGTGATTCACTGGTTAAACATTGTCCAGAATATGCGACGCATAAAGCACCGTGAACAAAAACTTCTAAAGGTAGGGAAGTATTTTTTTGAGATATTTGTTGTTGAATTTTGTTAATTTCCGAAATCGAACATTCTCGCGCCAAAACTACCAATTGACAACCCAAAGATTTAGCAAATTCTACCCCCGCAGCACTGGTAATAGTCATTTGGGTAGAAGCATGAATTGGAAAGTCAGGGGAAAGATGACGAATCAGCCGACAAATACCCACGTCTTGCACAATGACGGCATCAACACCAGCAGAAATGATAGTTTTGAGGTATTGCTGTGCTTCCATTAGTTCCTGGGGGAAAATCAAGGTATTCAGAGTGATATAACCTTTGACTCCCCGCAGGTGCAAAAATTCCATTAATTCGGGTAAATCTGCTTCTGTGAAATTCTCAGCCCTCATTCTCGCGTTAAACTTTTCTAAACCAAAGTAAATCGCATCTGCACCATTTTCTACTGCGGCTTGAGCGCATTCCCAGTTACCCGCAGGTGCTAGGAGTTCGGGGATTTTGAGAGTAGGGGTGGAGATGCTTGTCATTTTGGTTAAGTCAAGGTTATGTCAGCTTATAGATTGTACCTAAATTGAGGTAAAGTTGCCTATAAGCTAGAAGTTAAACCCACGCGGAAAGTAAAACCAGGACTATATATCCGATTCACTCGTTCATATTGTTCACCCAAAAGATTTTCTAAGTAAAAAGTTAATCCCAAATTTTTATTTACAGGAATCCGTCCACTCAAATCTAAATTAAAGAAAGACGGGGCAAAATCTGTACTTTTTTCTCCTGCTGCTGCATTATTAAAAAGAGAACGACGAGTACCGCTATTATAAGTAGCATATAAATTACCTTGCCATCCATTCTTTTGATAACCAATTCCAGTTTGTAGCCAAGAATAGGGAATTAATCCTAATTGTAATCCCTTTTCTGTGCCTGTTTTGATTTGAGCATCTGTATAAGTATAGTTGATAAAAGTTGACCATTCACTGGCAATTTTTAATTGCAATGCTGCTTCTAAACCATTGGTATCTACTAAACCAATATTTTCCCATCTGCCATTAATTATGCCTAAACGATTATCTAAACTATTGCCAAAATAAGTAAATTGTCCTAACAAATTTGTAGACAATCTCACGTCTATTCCCGCAGTCCAAGTAGAACCTGTTTCTGGTTTTAAATCAGGGTTAGAATTCCAATTATGCACCGTATCAAAAACATATAATTGATCTAATCCTGGATTGCGTTGCGCCCCTGCCCAACTTCCACGCACTGCAATAGCTGGATTAACTGCATAACGTAATCCCACACTAGGATTAAAATAACTCCCAAATTGACTATCAAAGTTTTGTCTTACCCCTAAATCTGCTTGCAAAGCATCGCTAAGTTGCCAAATATTGACAGCAAATAAAGCTGTATTAAATGTACTTCTATCTTCCCTTTCATTTTTAGCAATTAGGGCAGGATTCGTACTCAAAACATCGCCAATTAAATCAGTATTTTTTAAATCTAAACCCCAGCGTAATTGATTATTAGGGGTAATTTTCCATTCATGATCTATCCTAGCTTTGAATTGTTGTGTATCTAAAATTCCGGTTCGGTAAAATCTCGCTCCCGTTGGTCCATAAGTGCTAAAATAGTCTCGGTTGTAACCCAAGGTAGTTGTTAAATTGGAATTTTCTCCCTTACCAAGTCGAGTTTTCCAAGATAAGCCAATATTCAAACCATCATGATCTAATCGGTCTCTTTGTAAAGGAAAACCGAAATAAATCAACCCCCGACGACTACTCAGGGTAGTTACATCTAAATTCAAGGAGTTTTTAGGATCTAAATCTACACCTATGCTACCAAAATAAGTGCTGGTAGCTGTATCTGCATTAAATAAATATCCTTGAGCATCACGATTTGCAGCACCAACAGGAACGCGGTAACGATTATCTATAAAGAACCTTTCAAAGCTAAAGTTGTATTTGACTTTATTCGTTGACCCACTATAAGTTACCTGTTGATTATTTAAGTTTAATGAGCCAAATTCAGCACTAGCATTTAATTTTGGCTTGCCATAACCTTCTTTGGTAATGATATTGACAACTCCGCCAAAGGCTGAAGAACCATATAGAGAAGAAGCAGTACCGCTATATAATTCGACTCTTTCAATAGACTCTACTGGAATACTATTTAAATCAGTTGCACCATGATAGGTACTAATATTACTATTAATTGGTCTACCATTAATCAAAAATATAGATTGATTAATTGAAGCTCCTCGATAGTATGTACCTGTGTGAATATCTGCGCCATGTCCCACATCATTAATAGCAAAACCGGGCATTCTTTTTAAAACATCAGCAACACTCGTTGCCCCCTGTTTTTGAATTTCTTCTTTTTCAATTACATGAGTAGGAGTAGATTCAGGGAGAACGTCTTTTTCTCCAATGGTTTCGATGGAAATATCTGCATCGTCTGTAGGCATTAGATCTGGTTCTGGGGCGGCTTCTGGCTTAACTTCGTTTACTGTTGGTTGTTGGGTTAATAATTGAGCATCTATGGCGGGTAATTCAATGTCTCTTAAATTAGGAATATCTAAATTTACTGCATTTTGATTATTTTCATGATCAGCAGCTACAGCAGGAGATGTTGCCAGTAAACTTAGTAAATAAACTGGTAGGAAAAAATTCTTATTCATATTTTTGGACTCACACCCGGTAATAACAATCACTAATTTCTATTTTCCCTATGAATAGAAATCGTGTCAAAAGACAAGCTGTCATATTTGTACTTGGGGTGTATTGTCGTCTCAATTTTCTGAAATATCTTGTTATTAGGCTTATTTTCTTAATTTTCCATTTCAAATGTTGTTTAATAAAGTATAGCAGGAGGGCGGGGAAACCCCGCCCCTACACAATTTGCTAAATTTCAGCTACGGCTCGTTCAATTAAACGTCGTGCTAAAGTCTGAGTTCCTGTGTGTTCATAGTAATTTGTAGCCACATCTAGAAATGCTGCTAGGTAGTCTAGCTTGTCATCAGCAATTTGCGTGAAAGATTGCAAATTACCAATTACTTTTTGTGGGGTTAGATCATGACCGCTAACCAGCCCACTCATCCAACCTTTAACTGAATCAAAACTTTCCCCAATAAAGTTGAGTTTACCAGCATCGCTATTACCGGGAATAGTATTTTTGATGCTTTGGAAAGTCGGGCTTTGGTTTAAATCTTGGGGACTCGTTTGACTAATCAAAGAGAGGGCTTTGTTAATAAAATCAGGTCCAAGGGGTATTAAACCATCAACACAAACTAATGCCACCATGCGGATCAGTGACTCACCACCATATTCACCTAAAGAGCCAACAAAATCGCCGATACTATCTCCAGGAATACCATTAATTTGACAAAAGGCGACGACTTCAGCTACTAATTTTAGAGTTAAGTCAATGGTTTGAGCTTTATCTGGTTTAGGAGTCAGAGAGTTTAAAAAACCGAGCAGGGGAATTGATTGCCCAATTTTGTTAGCCAAAGCTGCTGCACCCAAAGCCTTATCTGCACCATCAACAGTTTGATACAGCCAGAGGGCGGTTTGATATCCTTGGGATTTATCGTTAAATAAATAAATTGCTCTTTCGCCAATTTGTTGAATTAAGTCTTCGTCAGTTTCCCCGGTAACAGTTTTAATGGTATTCACAAAACCAACTGTATTTTGCCATTCACCAGGAGCAACAAAATCTAAAGCGTTCAACATGGAAACAGTCAAGTTACTGGTTGGTAATTCGTCAACTAACTGCTGAATTGGTTTACTCACAAAATTCTCCTTATGTATGTTTTGTATTAACGTCGGTTGTTAGTTAGGGAAGAGATTAAACTATTTCAACGTTGCTAAACCATCAAGATTAAATTTTTCTATCCAAGCTGCGCGATCGCTCGCAGTAAATGATGGACTTTTAGAAATCACCTTCACTTGGTACCTATTCACTAGCACAGAAGTTTGAGTATTACCAACTTTTACTGCGGGATAACCACCTATTTTTTCGGTGCTATTAGCAAATTTAGTCGCTGCCCCAGGTATGCTACTAGTATCAGAAATAGCGAGTTGGGCAACTACTTTGCCATCCTTTTTCAAGTTTGCCTCAGAAAAGCCCTTTTTCTCTTGGGTGTAGACTCGATCATAACCATCTCCGCCACTGGGGAAGAATTTATTTAATTGACTACCCTGAGTTGCACTTTTAACTACTGCCTGTCCACTTCTTTGCTTTGTACTTTCCTGTTGTACCTGATCAAAACGACTAGGTGTTTTTGTCGTGCAAGCTGTAGTCAGTAGTAGAATTGATAGCAGTACAGCAGCTAAAACTCTCCGCCCACGATTTATCACCATTTTTGGCTTCTCCTTGATACTTGAGCTTGTGAGGCAATTATCAACTATTTTGTCACTTACAAACTAGAAAATTTACTTTTAAATAATGATTGGAGGTAGTGATGATCACAAAGTATTTGCATATCTTTGTAGTACAAAACTACGCGAGACGTTGAGCTATCACTGCATAAAAAGGATCTCCACCTGCTACTCCCAACCACTGCAAGAAAATTGGTGCTGTTGAGGTCGAATAAATCACTTCCGGGGTCGTGAATCCAGGAACTGAGGTAAAATAGCCCTTGACCAATTCTACTCTAAAAGCTTCCGAACCATCTCGCCAGGCTTGAATTGCCTTTTGAAAAAACATCCGGTTAGAAAAACTAATAATTGCTATCCCACCAGGTTTAAGAATGCGATGTATTTCCGAAAATATAGCCTCTGGGTATTGGATATATTGCACAGAAACACAGTTAATAACAGCATCAAAGTCTTGATCTGGAAAAGGTAACTGGAGATTTGTATTGATATTTTGGACAAAGTAATGATTTAATCGAGTATTTCGGGCTAGTTCTTCAGCATTTAGTCCATGTCCTTGTACATGAGCAAAATTTATCTCTGTAGGTAGATGCGATACCCAGCTACTCATTAGATCAAGAACACGCATATTTTCTTGAAGTCGCTGACGATATAAATCAGTCAGTTGTCGAATAAAACCATCATCTACATGAGTGACAAAGCGAGGGTAATCATAGAATAACAGATCATCCGATTCATCTAACTTAATCCGTTGATTTGGTTGCAGTAGCATAAATGTCTTTTTTACCTGATCTAGAAATTTTGGCTAGTATTTTAATTGGTAAGTTATTTTTGATAACTTCACTTATTTTACATGAAAAATACTATATTTTACAATTCATAAATGTTTTTTAAATCACCACGAATCATCAATATTATCCAATTAATTCGGCTATTTTGGCAATTACCATATTGCAAATTATTAATTTGGCTACTTCCTTTATTGTTATTTACTTCTGGGGAAACCAGTCTCATGGCTCATGATGAAACACTTTATGCTTTGAGAGCTAGACAAATGTTGGAAACAGGTGATTGGGTATCACCTTGGGGTCATCCTCATCATAAGACCCCTGGTTTTTATTGGTTAATTGCTATTTTTTATCAAATATTTGGCGTTAGTGATACAACCGCGAGAATACCGACAATGATTGCGGGAATTTTGAGCATATTTGTTATTTATAAAGTGGGAGAAATTCTTTTATCTCAAAAATTAGCATTTTGGGGAATTATTATTCTCAGCGTAGAATTTTTGTGGATACAATATTGTCGGTTATCAACACCAGATTTACCAACTATATTATTAGTATTTATAGGAATTTTCTTTTTATTAAAATCTGATATAAATCCTCAAGAACGGTATTTATATGGTTTTATCACTGGGGTGAGTTTTGGCTTAGGTTTTTTGATGAGAAGTTTAATGATTTTTCTGCCGATGATGGCATTATTACCTTATTTAATCATAGATCATCGTCGTCATCGTCACTTAACTAACCCTATGTTGTATTTAGGGTTTTTAGTCGGTTTAATTCCTACCTTAATTTGGCTTTATTTTAGCTGGTTACGTTATGGTAGCGATAGTATTGGAGCTTTATTGGGATTTGTTATAGAACTAGGTAGTCATGAACAACATAGAAATGGCATTTTATTTTATGTATGGAATCTAGCTTTAAAATCTTTTCCTTGGTTCTTTTTCAGTTTATTAGGAATAATATTAGTAATTCGGCATTCAATTTCTAAATATCCATTAATATTAATCGGGTTTCCCGTTATCTTATTTACTGAATTGAGTATATTTTCCACTCGTTTATCTCATTATAGTCTTTGCCTTTATCCATTTATTGCTTTTTTATCTGCGGTGGCTTTAGATTGGTTAGGAAAAATTTACCAAAAAGGATTTGATGATCAATATTCATCTCATCAGATGATTTATTTACCGAGAAATATTAGTTACGCTTGGGGAATATTAGGCATAATTTTAGTTTTAGCCGGAATAAGTATTTTAGTTTGGGGTGAGGTAAATATTCACAAATATGCAATTCTGATGATATCTTCTGGTTTTGGTAGCTTAATTGTGCCGTTAATCTGGATAGGTAAGTTTTATTATCACCGTAAGTTTCTAACTTCTCATTATTGGCTAGGTAGCTTATTAATTAGCTGTTGGTTATCTGTAGCTACAGCAGGTAATTTAGGTTTGTTAGGTGATTTCAACCCAGATTTTAGAATATTTTACAAACAAGAAACAATTAATCAGGTTTTGCATAATCATCCGATTAACTTTGTTAAAAATAAAGGATTTAATGATAAAGAGTCTCTGTTAATTGACTTCTATACACCCCAATATGGTAAGAATGTAGATTCAGTTTCCCAGTTACCTATGTTGAGTTATGCTTGGATATATCAACCAGGTTTTGTCAAGTTACCAATACATTATCGGGTTATTGGTAGTTTTAAAGATTATCAATTAATTGAGGTTTTATCTAAAAAAATATAACTTGCCCTTTTATATCCATATATCCCTTTTAAGCAAAAGCTTAAATTGTGGCCTTGCGAAGTATATATGTGAAAATTCCCGATAAATATTAAAAGTATAATTTAGGTTTATGTTAAAATACAGAAATATTCTCAACTATTGCAATTTCACCATGAAAAAATCAATTTCCCCAATTGCTTTAATTTTTAGCTGTGTATCTTTGATAGCTTGTACTACCGCACTAAAGGATACACTGAAAGAAGAGGCATCTGCTGTTGTAACACAAAATCAAATGAAAACTGCTCTGGTAGTAGCAAGTGAACAACAAAATAAACAAGCATCTTATCTACAATCAGAAACACAAGAGAAGAAAGAACCTGTTGGTAAAAACCTAGACAACAATAAAAATACTAAAAAAGGTGCAAATCAACAACCAACGGAGGGAAAGGTTAAAAAAATAGTCAATGGTGACTTAATGTGTTATGTTACCTTAGTAGATAATAAAGGAATAGAACACAATGTTGGCGCGAGTTTTGAAATTTGTGACGAGAAGAAGTTTTTGAATAAAAAAGTCCGGGTTGTTTATCAAGTAAAATCAGTTAATGATTGTCAGAGTGCAGAACCCTGTGGGAAAACTCGCAAACAATCAATCATTACTAAAATGGAAGTTGTGAATGAAAGTTCAAAAAAGGGTACAAATCAACAACCAACGGAGGGAAAGGTTAAAAAAATAGTCAATGGTGACTTAATGTGTTATGTCACCTTAGTAGATAATAAAGGAATAGAACACAATGTTGGCGCGAGTTTTGAAATTTGTGACGAGAAGAAGTTTTTGAATAAAAAAGTCCGGGTTGTTTATCAAGTAGAATCAGTTAATGATTGTCAGAGTATAGAACCCTGTGGGAAAACTCGCAAACAATCAATCATTACTAAAATGGAAGTTGTGAATGAAAGTTCAAAAAAAAAGATTCGTACACCTTGAGTAATGGTAAATGGAAGATTACTATTAGTAATAGCAACTCTTGGAATGGGGTTAATGGTACAGGAAATGTGAGTTATCAAGGATGTAATGCTGATGGTAAATGCGTGAGTTTAACAGGTGGTAAAATAGTTTGTCGTCATGGTCTATGTCGTACAGTTTGGAAAGGTGGAAATTACACTTACATTTTAGAACAACCCATTACTGAAAATGGTAATGCTGATTCTACTTTGACAGTCAGAAAAGATAGAACTGAGGTTTTGAAAGTCACAGGGTTGAAATAGATAATCAAAAAAACACCCCAGTTTATTTTCACTCAATTATTCAATGTTAATTGATTATTAGGCGTTGCATAATAGCGGTATGAACTGTATTCTCTGATGAAATTAGCAACGCCAATTATTACTCTTCTGGGGTGAAATTCTGATCTAGAAAATTCAGAGCATGATTGCGAAGTTCAAAGTATTCTGTTGAGTTCCGCATGGCCATTCTATCTCTAGGATGTGCAAAAGGAACTGTTAAAATTTCTCCTATTTTTGCCGATGGTCCATTAGTCATCAAAATAATTCTGTCAGACATATAGATTGCTTCGTCAACATCATGGGTAATCATCATGACTGCTTGACGATGATGTTCCCAAATATCTAATACTTGACGTTGTAATTTACCACGAGTTAAGGCATCCAAAGCCCCAAAAGGTTCATCCATTAATAACATTTTAGGACGAATTGCTAAAGCTCTAGCAATACCCACTCTTTGTTTCATTCCTCCAGAAATTTCATCAGGATATTTATCTGCGGCTGCGGTTAAGTTTACCATTGCTAAATGTTCATTAACAATGCTAATTTTTTCGGCACGATTAGCATTTTTCAAAACTTCATCTACCGCTAAACGGATATTTTCGCGGACAGTTAACCAGGGTAATAATGAATAATTTTGAAATACCATCATTCTATCTGCACCTGGTTTCCGAATCTCTTTTCCCTCTAAGCGAACTGAACCAGATGTGGCTTTTTCAAATCCACCAATTATTTTTAATAATGTGGATTTACCACAACCAGAATGACCAATTACAGAAATATATTCATCTTCATTAATGGTCAAATTAACATGATCTAAAACTGTGAATTGTCCTTTATCTTGAGTTGGATAGGATTTAACTAAATTTTCTACTTCTAAGAATCCGTTCCGGGGCAAAATTTCGGTAGTAGTATTATGTGGTAAAGTTGTATATTCCATGATTAATTACCTATTTTTTAAGAGAGAAAAAACTGAGAGGGAGAATTAGCACGAATATCAAAACTATTGAGATATCCTACAGGATCACTAGGATCAAATCCTTTTTTATCTATAAATGCTTCTGGTGGTTCAACTTTATAATCATCTTGGGGACATTCAATTCCCATTTCTGCGGCTATGTCTCGATATAAATCTGTCCTCCAACCTTTTGCGGCTACTTCCTCAGCATTTTTAGGAATTTCTTTGATTTGTCCCCACCGGGCTGCTTGAGTCATTAACCAAATACTGCGAGAACGCCATAAAAATGTGGAATGTTCTCCTATTTTGTGAGGAATATTGTTAGGAAGATCATAAAAAATTGTGGTATCATCTGCTGTAATCGTGCGGTCTTTGCCATCAAAACCACCATAATTATAATTGCCAATAATTCCCGGTCCAGTAAATTTAGTAATAGGAACACCGGGCTTTTTAGGTTTCGCACCAGTAAATGATCTTTCTGTCAGTAATTCGGCTATTTCTTGGCGATTTTCAGGTTTGCTGCAATATTGACAAGCTTCAATCATTGCCTTTACCAAAGAACGGTAAGTTTTAGGATAATTAACAATAAAAGATTCCATTACACCCAATAATCTATCTGGGTGTCCCTGCCAAATTTCCTTGCCTTGGGCGAAGGTAAAACCGATACCTTCATTACCTGTAATTGCTCTAGTGTTCCAAGGTTCAGCAACCATGTAAGCTTGCATTGAGCCAATTCTCATGTTTGTCACCATTTGTGGTGGAGAAACAATTATGACCCGAAACTCTTTAAGAGGATCAACACCCGCAGCAGCCGAAAGATAGCGAGCAAAGTATTCATAAATGGCAGAACTGAGGACTACAGCCCAGATTTTCTTTTCTGGGGGTTGTTTGTCAAAATAGCCACGAAAGTCCTTGCCAAAGGCTTCTAATGCCCCATCACCGTATTTTTGTTGATATTCAAACCAGGGACGGATGCCATAGTCCCACATATCCCTATTCATGGTCATGGCGTTACCATGTCGGTGGATTGTCATTGCTGCACATAAGGGGGCATGACGCGCACCTTCTGCACCTATTCTAGCGTTAGTGACTGCACCGGAGACGACGGGGGAAGCGTCGAGACGACCGAAAATTAAGCCGTCACGGGAGGTAGCCCAACTGGCTTCGCGGTTGAGTATAACATTTAAGCCATATTTGCGGAAAAATCCTTTTTTCCAAGCGATCGCAAATGGCGCACAATCATTAACAGGAACATAACCCACAGTAATGTCCGGTTTCTCTAAATCTTGGGATTTAACTACGGGTGTCACCGCTAAAGCTTCTTCTGTGAGTCCCTTAGCAGACCTATCTCCCGAAACAGCACAGGATGATAATATTATTCCCGCAGTTGTCGCCCCTATTCCTGCAATAAAATCTCTGCGAGTTAAATAATTTTCAGTCATACCTTTTTATCATTTGGGATTTTATGAAAGTACAAATTTATCTGCGTTTATCCGCATTCATCATCTTCTATCTGCGTTTAAATTATTAACTTCCAGGACGGTGAGTAACTAACTCTTGAATTTTGCCCACACCGTAATCTAAAACCAACCCAGTTATACCAATTATAAACACAGCCAAAAAGACAGAACTGAGATTTAAACGACTCCATTCATCCCAAACAAAAAATCCTATTCCTATACCCCCAGTGAGCATTTCCACAGCGACAATGACCAACCAAGCAATGCCTAAACTAATTCTCAAACCTGTAAAAATATAAGGCAAACTAGCAGGTAAAATAATTTTAGTAATCTGTCGCCAACGAGGCATTTCTAAAACTTGTGCTACATCTAAGTAATCTTTGGGTACACTAGAAACCCCCAATGCTGTATTAATAATAGTTGGCCACAGCGAGGTAATAAAAATCACGAAAATAGCAGAAGGATCTGCTAAATTGAACAAAGATAAAGAAATCGGCAACCAAGCCAATGGTGATACAGGTTTAAAAATCTGAATAATGGGATTAAAAGCTAACATTGCCGGTCGAGACATTCCGATCAAAAATCCCAAGGGAATGGCGACTAATGCCCCTAAACCGAATCCTAATATGACCCGCCGTAAACTTGCTAATAATAGCCAACCAATGCCTAAATCACCTGGACCTCTTTCATAAAATGGATGTAAGATATAGTCCCAATTAGCAATTAAAGCTTCTGGTGGTGTGGGCATTAATTCATGATTAGCTAGTGCTACCACCCACCACAACAAAATAATTCCTAAACAACCTAATGCGGGAAATAAGAAAGTATCTTGAAAAATTATAGGTTTGGCTTTTCTCCAAACAGTTTGTCCAGCAATTGCAAAAATGGCAGCTAAATTTAGTTGCAATATCATTTATTTCACCTCAGCAGAGTTAAGCTTGGGTACGCAAATATTAACTAGTACCAACCTTGGACACTGATAAGATCAGAAAATAATTAAAATTCTGTCTCTTCAGTCTCCTCTCAATGCCTACGAAGTTAGCTGACGGGCTAAGGTTGAGAGATACCCCTTCTTGCTTGATTTTAGATTTGATTTGAGTTTTAAATCTCAAATTCCTAAATTAATCAAGACAAAAATACGCCCCACAATTTGGTTCCTCCGTTCCAGCACTATTAAATTCAATGTACTGGATTAAGCTGACTTACTCAATTATGAATAATGATAGAACATTAACATTTATATTCAGTAATAACATCAGTATTCGTCATGAATATTAGTTTCCGGCGATTATAAATCGCTACTACACAGGCTAAGTCCACCTGCGTGGACTAATGAAAAATCAAAGCTTCTGAACCCACGCAGGTGGGTTTTGTCTATGTAGCTGCGAATTATATTCGCCAAATCAACTAGGAAATCAACAATTATCAATCTAATAAGCCTCGTTTTTTCAATTTTGCTAACGCGTCTTCAGCAGCAGCTTTTTGGGCATCTTTTTTATTGCGTCCTTTACCTTCCCCATATTCTTTACCCTCTACTAATACTTTTGCTTTAAATTCTGGTGCGTGAGAAGGTCCGTCAATTTGTTCTGTAGCATATTTGGGGGGATTTGTGATACCTTGAGCTTGTACCCATTCTTGAAACCGATTTTTGGAATCTACATTAGAACGGATTTCTACAATGTTTTCTGAGGCAGAATCAAATAATGGTTTAACAATGTCACGAAGTGGTGCAACATTCCGATCATTATCTAAATAGTAAGCGCCAATTACAGCCTCAAATGTGCTACTTAGTAAGTTAGGATTTTGAAAACCGCCATCTCTAATTGTTCCTTTTCCTAATCGCATTCTAAAGTCTAAACCTACTTCTATCGCAAATTTTGCCAGTTGTTTTTCTTCTACTAATGCGGAACGAAGACGAGTTAATTCATCTTCTCCTTTTTCAGCAAAATTTTCATAGAGATATTCACCGCTTAAAAAATTGAGAATAGCATCACCGAGAAATTCTAAGCGCTCGTTATGTTCCCCTTCTCCTGGGTTTTCGTTAACATAGGAACGATGGGTAAGTGCTTGACGCAAAAGTTTTTCGTTATTGAATGTGAGAAGTTTGTGCATTTTGATATTTTAATTTTTGAGTAAGAGTTTTTAGTGAATATTAACCATATACAAAAATGAAAAAAACCGCAAGGTGCGGTTATCATTAACCAGTTATTTTCATCAACTGGGATTGTGAAGACAAATTTATGCAGGGATTTTGTCTAATTCTCTTAAAAACAACTCCTGATTTTGTCTAATGATTTTACCTTCCTTGATCACCATATCTACAAATTGTCCAAAGTTTTTAAATTTTTTACCATTTGGTGTAGATATTGAAGCAACTCCTTGATATTTAGGAAATAGTTGACGCATCAATTTACCAATATAGCTATAGTGTGTAGGTTGATTTTGTCTTAGTGCATTCTTAACAGTTGCAATTAAACATTCTACAGCTTCATTATAACTAATCTGAGGATTAATGACGGTGGTTTGAGGTTGTTTTTTTTCTCCCATCAATTGATCTAAATCATCTATAAAGTGGAAATTTTCAGCACCAACTAGGTTAATTAATTTTGGACTTGCACTCCCTTTTTGAGCTAAGATAACTACTTTTTTACGCATCTGTTTAAGAATGCAAATCAATCCCGCAAAATCCCAATCTCCTAATACAAGGATAACAAGATTTAAAGAAGGATTAAAAGCAATGGTGTTTACACAGTCAGTTATCAGTCGGTAATCTGCACTATTTTTTGATGAATCAGGAACATCTACACAGTTAAAACCAAGTGATGCAAATTTATTTTTGGCATCAACTTGATTTTTATGGTGGGAACTATAGTAAAAATTCTTCCAGTTTACATTTCCCTGCATTTTCGCAAAATCAAGCAATAAATCAGCATATTTTTTGATTGAACTAACATTTTGAAAATCACAAAAAATGGCAACAGAGTCTTGTTTCTGAACTGTTTCGACGTTCAATAGTAGATGATTCATGGTAAAATACCCAGTTTTTTAAGTGAACTGGACAGCTTCAAAAAATCACACATTTATAGCAATATCACTAGACGAAGGAAAAAACTAAAAAACTAGCTTTCCCTCATTTAGTTTCTCTATGTTAACCAATTTCAGTGTTAAATGAGTTTCAGTCTCAGTGGCAGGATTCCCTTCTGGCAAATCTTTCGTTATGCCTTAGAGTCAATATTTATCCAGATGGCTTATTTCATTCATACTAACTGAGTAATTAGGGATGCAACAAAACATGGGGATAAATATTGAAACTAAGCCACAACGCAAGATTTGCCATAAAGGAATCCTGCGGCTGAGACAACAACTGATACTTTAGCTATAGAGTCCTAAGCTTTTGTGCCATTTGTTTGGTTGTCTTGTTTATACACTGACATAGTAAATCTGGAATGTCAATACTGAATTTCGATTTAAAATAAGTAGCTTTTTATACTATTAAGCATTCTAATTTATTTCTGTAAGGTGAGACAAAATTTATTATTATAATAATAGATAAAAAGACTAAATTTTAAACCAATGCCAGCTAAAGATATATTTCATGATGCTGTGAGGAAAGGATTAGAAAAAGAGGGTTGGGTAATCACGGATGATCCTTTGAGGATTGAAGTTGGTGATGTGGAAATGTATATTGATCTTGGGGCTGAGGAAATTCTTGCTGCTGAAAGAACTGGAGAAAAAATAGCAGTGGAAATTAAGAGTTTCACTGGTACATCTAGTATTTCTCAATTTCATACAGCGGTTGGCCAGTTTTTTAATTATCGTTTTGCATTAGAACAAAAAGAATCAGAAAGAGTTTTATATTTGGCTGTTCCTTTGGGTGTTTATCACGCTTTCTTTCAATTGCAATTTATCAAAACAGTTGTTGAACATTATCAACTTAAAATCATTGTTTATGATCCGATTCAGGAGGAAATTGTAGAATGGAAAAACTAAAGCAATATCAAAATTATGTTCAACAAGTTATCAGAGAGTATGCTCAAATAGGTTCAAAGAAAGATGAGATTGAGAAACAACTGATTTTTGATCCTGTTGGTAATCATTATCAGTTAATGTATGTTGGTTGGAAAAACAGACGCAGACAGCATGGCTGTGTTTTACATCTTGATATCAAAAACGACAAGATTTGGATACAACATGATGGAACGGAAATTGGGATTGCGGATGAATTGGTTAAATTGGGAGTACCAAAAGAAGATATTGTTTTAGCTTTTCATGAGCCTTTGATGAGACCATATACAGGCTTTGCAGTTGGTTAACTACAGATCCCCGACTTCTTAAAGAAGTCGGGGATCTAACTACTTAGTCCAAGCAGGATGACACAATAAGGAAGACATGACTCGCACCCCCCGTAGTTGATTAGAGAGGGGTAAATGACCTCTAGGAGCGCTTAAATTCCAGGTGAACCCGTTGGGGTATCTTGTCCAGTTGTTACCATCCTTCCAGCCAATTTTTGGCCACAAGTTGACCCAATTTTTACTTAAACCTAACCAAATTTCGCGCTGTACGGAAAAGCCAAATTTGCCTTCTGAGTGAACTACCCAGAGTTGATTGATGGTGCGTAAGTCTTGAATGGGGAAATTTTCTACTTCTGTAAAGTACAGCCATTTTCTTTTTACTGCTTGAGAACCTGCTGCTTCACACATCTTTTGAATTGTCAAGAGATCCGCTGCTTGAAAGTCTTGATTGGCAAGTAACTTTTGCAAAGAATTGTAACTGATCCCACAGTCCGATTTTAGAGGTACAATTCCTTCAGGAAAGTTAGTTTGTAGAAATTCTTGATCTGTCGGTGCATTAGTATTATAGATGACTTGGTAGACTTTACCATCAATCCAAGTTGCTGGGGTATCACGACGTTTCAGCAAAAATTCCTTCAACACATCTAACCCATCATTACCCAAGTCAGCTAACTGCGGGATGATTTGTTGTTGGACTTTTTCGGACCCAGCGATTAACTTTTGGCGGAGGGAGTCGAGATCATTTGTAGTGCCTGATACAATCATTGGGTCTGTCATGCCGTTACTCGTGTTAGCGTGAGCGTGAATAAACTATCTATTGCTATCGGTTATTCTACAAAATGAAGGACGAATAGCGAAAAGTAGTTTACACAGATCTTGGGTGAATCTGGAAAGCCTTTGAGTGCCTATCTGAAAAAGTCACTCTCGGTGGCTGATGCGAAATCCTAACTAACAATACTTTATCAGCTAAGGGGTCAGAGAATCCAGGGGTTACGGTAATTATGACTTCTAACTCCATTGGGCGGGGAAACCCCATTGGGCGGGGAAACCCCGCCCCTACTCGGTGAATTTCTTCTATTTGGAATGTGTGAATTATGTACGAAAAGATTACTCCTCCCACCACTGGTGCGAAAATTACCTTCAAAAATGGTGAACCGGTTGTTCCTGAAAATCCGATTATTCCTTTTATTCGCGGTGATGGTACGGGGATAGATATTTGGCCGGCGACGGAAAAGGTGCTGGATGCGGCGATCGCTAAGGCATACAAAGGTAAAAGAAAAATTAGCTGGTTTCGGGTTTATGCTGGTGATGAAGCCTGTGATCTATACGGAACATACCAGTATTTACCTCAGGATACATTGACGGCGATTAAAGAATATGGCATAGCCATTAAGGGGCCTTTGACTACTCCTGTTGGTGGGGGGATTCGGTCTTTAAATGTGGCATTACGCCAAATTTTTGATCTTTATACTTGTGTGCGTCCTTGCCGATATTACGCTGGAACACCTTCTCCCCACAAAACTCCTGAAAAATTGGATGTGATTGTTTATCGGGAAAATACGGAAGATATTTATTTGGGGATTGAGTGGAAGCAAGGTAGTTCCATTGGCGATCGCCTGATAAAATTCTTGAATGAGGAATTGATACCCGCTACCCCAGAACACGGCAAAAAACAAATTCCCCTCGACGCTGGTATTGGTATCAAACCCATCAGCAAAACCGGTTCTCAACGTTTAGTCAGACGTGCCATTAAGCAGGCTTTGTCATTGCCCAAAAATAAGCAACAAGTCACCTTGGTGCATAAAGGCAATATCATGAAATACACAGAAGGCGCTTTCCGGGATTGGGGTTATGAATTAGCAACCAGGGAATTTCGTCAAGAGTGCGTGACAGAACGGGAATCTTGGATTTTGGGTAATAAGGAAAAAAATCCCCATATTTCTTCAGAAGAAAATGCCCATGAAATTGATCCTGGTTTTGATTCTCTGACTCCAGAGAAAAAAGCCCAAATTGTCCAGGAAGTAGAAACCGTTATCAATACAATTTGGGACAGTCACGGAAACGGTAAATGGAAAGAGAAAATCATGGTCAATGATCGCATTGCTGATAGTATCTTTCAACAAATCCAAACTCGACCAGATGAGTATTCTATTCTGGCGACAATGAACCTGAACGGTGATTATTTATCCGATGCTGCTGCTGCTATTGTTGGCGGTTTAGGCATGGGTCCAGGGGCAAATATTGGCGACTCCTGCGCGATTTTTGAAGCTACTCATGGGACAGCACCAAAGCACGCTGGGCTGGATAAAATTAACCCCGGTTCGGTGATTCTTTCCGGTGTGATGATGCTGGAATATATGGGTTGGCAAGAAGCCGCAGATTTAATTAAAAAAGGCTTAGGTGATGCGATCGCTAATGGTCAAGTTACTTATGACTTAGCGCGGTTAATGGAACCACCTGTACAACCATTAAAGTGTTCTGAATTTGCTGAGGCGATTATCAAACATTTCGGTTAATTTCCGGTATTTAGATCCCCGATTTCTTAAATAAGTCGGGGATATTGTAATTTGATTGGGATATAAGTTATTTGTATGGGATTTTTGGAAGAAAGAACTTTCTCAATTATTAGGGTCTATTCTCATTATTATTGAGAATTTTATCAATAATTTAACGATTTTTGGTGATTTCAGCCAGGGGGCTTGACAGTGTTCCGAGTTTTGGGTACGATGATGTTATGTCTAGAAATATGTCCGCGCATATATATAGCGGTTTGAAAATTCTTTAAATCAGGATTAAAGGTCAATACCTTGTCTATTTTCTGCTTTGTTGGGTTAAGCGACAGCGCAACCCAACGCATTTGTTGGATTTCATGCTATTGCTTCGCGAACGTTTACGTTCCACAACCCAACCTTGTATCTTAGAGGTATTGCTACAAATACCTGCTTTCCCATCTTGGGAATACCCACATGATTTTCTCACCATTTCTTGTATTAGTGCGGTTTGTTACAAAATTATTACAGTGAGGAATACCTCACCTCTTTGATGGGCATACACACCAGAAAATAATTTGCAAGCTCTGTTAACAATCTGTTATATTTGTTCACATAAGGTTACAAAAGTAAAAAACGAGGTTCTCGAATGGCTATTTTAATTTCTCTATTGGTTGTTGGCTGGGTAGCAGTTTCCGTTATCGGTTCTCTCGCTTACTTCATGGGTGAACAAAGCAAACCCATTCACGAACGTAACTGGGCTTCTGACAAATTTGCAGCTTTGGCTAAATCTATTACTGGCGTAGATATAGACTATACCCAACGCACACCCGCCTATGCTATTGATGCTTACAACAGCCGTAACTTACCCCAATAGTATTTAGTAGCAATTTGACAAGATGTATATAAAAATAACCCCCAGTCACAATTCTGGGGGTTTTGCTTTTTTTAGATCCGGTAAATGAAGTCCGAAATTTAAACCAAAAAAATGGCTACTGCCACGCTACGCTATCAAGTGTCACACTGGTTTTACTTCTTCGTTCTTCTTCCTTCTTTCTCACTCCTGACTCCTGACTCCTGCTGTAATTAAAATGCTGGACGATAAACGCGATAATTAATATTGGGGAAAATATTATCCATTGATTCGACTTTTTCCAGCCAACCACTATCAACTTTACCCACTTTCACGTCTTCATATAGTTTATTAAACCGCATTAAATGTGACCTTGTTCTTCTCACTGCATAGGGAACCATTGTTCCTGTCCGCATAATAAACGCCCAGTCAGAAGATTGTGCTAGTAACAATTCTCGCGCGGCTTGGTTAAGTGCTTTTTCCTGTAACTCATCTTCGGCTTCAATTTGAGAAATTTCAATCATCCGTTCCGCAGCTTTGTGTAAGTGTGGGTAAACCCAAGCATTGGTATCATTCAACCAATATTCATGGAAACCCTTAAAGCCCCAACTCGACTGAGCCGGACGACATACCTGCTGATTCGGATTAGCTCGTAGATAATCGGCTAAATGGGTCATTTCATAAGTTTTTTGGTCATACCATGACTTCCGAAACAGGTAATCAATGAACCAAGGACCTTCATACCACCAATGACCAAACAACTCCGCATCATAAGGAGAAACAATAATTGGCGGACGACCCATGATATTGTGTAAGTGACCAGTTTGCTGCTCACGATTATACATAAAGTTAGCAGCATGTTCTGCCGCTTTTTCCCTTGCCCAGTAAGGATCATATAGAGCTTTGTCCGCAAGACCTAAGCCTCTACCAGTAATTTTATGATACTTAATGCCAGTATTTTTACGCTGACCATTAGGCATGATATAGGGCTTAATATATTCATATTCAGCTTCCCAACCCAGGTCTTTATAAAATTCCCGATATTCGGCTGCACCAGGATAACCTACCTCAGAAGACCATACTTGTTGCGAAGATTCATGATCTCGACCAAAAGCAGCTACACCAGGTTCTGTAAAAATTGGGGCATAACTACCGAAACGAGGACGGGGACGAGCGTATAAAATACCATGACCATCAGTGAGGAAATAACGTAACCCAGCATCCGCCAGCATTCTTTCCACGCCTTCATAATAGGCACATTCTGGCAACCAAATCCCTCTAGGGGGTTGTCCAAAAGTTTCTTCGTAATGTTCACAAGCTACCTGAATTTGCGCCCACACAGCTTGGGGATACATTTTCATTAATGGTAAGTAGCCGTGAGTAGCACCGCAGGTAATAATTTCTAAGTTATTACTATCTTGGAACTGTTTAAATGCTGTAACTAAATCACCGTCATAATGTTCCCATAACTCCCGCGCTTCATTAAACTCAGTTGCATAATGTTCTGCTAAATATCGAATATGACCATTATGGACATTGCGTTCGGATTCTAGTTCTATAAGCTCTTCCAATTGAGCTAAGTGAGCATCATAGCGTTCCTGCAACAAAGGATCACGAAGCATAGAAATCAAAGGCGGAGTCATACTCATGGTGAGTTTGAAATCAACACCATCTCGTTTTAAGCCTTCAAATACTTTTAATAAAGGAATGTAAGTTTCAGTAATTGCTTCATATAGCCATTCTTCTTCTAGCACATAGTCACTTCCGGGGTGACGAACGAAGGGCAGATGTGCATGAAGTACAAGCGCGACGTAGCCTATAGCCATAATATTTTTTCTGTGTGGTATTTGGAGATTACAGACAAAAAAGTCTGTGTGGGGAAATTAAGAATATTTTAAGACTATATGGATCATTTTATTATAAGTCAGGAGTTCGGAGTTCGGAGTCACGAGTCAGGAGTCAGGAAGAAGATAGAAATTTCTCCTGTCCCCGTGGCGTAGCACCTGTAACCTGTCACCTGTCCCCGTGGCGTAGCACCTGTAACCTGTCACCTGTCCCCGTGGCGTAGCACCTGTAACCTGTCACCTGTCCCCGTGGCGTAGCACCTGTAACCTGTCACCTGTCACCTTCTTCCTCACTATCTTGATATAAATTCTGTAAATCCTGTAATTGGGTTTTACGGGAAATTCGCCGATATTTTTTACTTTCTAATTTTGGTTCGTATTGACTTTGACCTTTACCTTTAGATATTAATTTCAGACTTGATTCGGGGTCGGCTTGTTGGTTAATATGGATTTGATGAGCGATCGCATCAGCCAAAAATTCTAAATAATGCTGATATCGTTCCCAGTCGCCACTCACAGCACAGTCCGGTTCATCTTTATGGATACAATCACTAAAGCGACAATGAGCCGCAGCTAGGCGAACTCTTGCTTCTGGGAAATAGTGAATTAATTCTTCGGGACTACAATCTAAATCTGGCTGATTAAAACCGGGAGTATCTGCTAATAAACCACCTGTAGGCATTTTAAATAATTCTACATGACGGGTGGTATGGCGACCGCGAGCTAATTTACCGGAAACTTCCCCCACGCGCAGGTTGATATCGGGAATCAAACTATTAATCAAGCTAGATTTCCCCACACCAGAAGGTCCAGCAATCACCGTAATCTTATCCTGCAAATATTCAGCTACTTGGTCAATATTAATGCTATTTTGAACGCTAATAAATAAAGGTTGATAACCCCAAGCCAGTAAGCGATCGCTAATTTGCTGTTTTTCTTCTAAAGAAACTAAATCACATTTATTCAAACATAACAGCACATCAACCCCTGTAGACTCAGCCTTAATTAAAAATCTACTCAATTGAATAGGTTCTAAAGGCGGGTCAGCCACCGCAAAAACCAGGAGAATTTGATTGACATTAGCGATCGCTGGGCGATTTAATTCACTATGACGCGGTAAAACCTCACCCACAGCCCCCCGTCCCCCAGCCCAATCGGGTTCTTCAACAACCACGCGATCGCCCACCATCACCTGCTGACCAATCTTTTTTAAGCGCGTCCTTCTTGTGCAGAGGAGAATAGGGTAAGAAGGTGACAGGTGACAGGGAACAGGTGACAGCGAAGAAGGGGAAGAAGAACTTTCCACTATTATTTCTGAACTCCTGACTCCTTCTACTTCATCCATCTGTACTCGATAAAAATTCGCCTGTACAGCTAACACCGTACCCAATAACTGTTTAGTAGAAATATTTTCCCCTGTCATGCCACAGTAACCGGACGACGGATAACCAGGGAAAAATAGCCAGTACAATCTGTAATTTGTTCCACTTGATAACCAGCCATTGTTAGACTATCAGGAACTTGTTCTATCGGTTCACCTGGATCTAACCAGACTTCCAACAAATCGCCAGGAGGCATCTTTTCCAGAAATAGTTTTGTCCGCACAAAATTAATCGGGCAAGGAGTACCACGTAAATCGAGTTGAGCGTCAGGGGTGAATACAGAAGACCCACTCATGATTTAAACAAGCCTCCTAAGAATCCTTCTAAACCACCCTTACCAGTTCTGTCTCCCTTAATTTTAGCCAGTTTCTCCAGTAGTTCTCGCTCCTCTGGGATGATTTTCGTAGGAATATCAATTAACACCGTCAACAGATGATCACCGCGACTCACAGGATTACCCAGACGGGGAACACCACGATTTTCTAATTTCATGATTGTATTCGGTTGAGTTCCAGCGGGAATAATTAATTCCACCAGTCCATCTACCGTATTTACCTCTAACCGACAACCTAAAATCGCTTGCAAGTAGCTAATTTTAATTTCCGAGTTAATATTAATGCCCTCACGATGAAATTCTTCATCTTCATTGACAAACAAATAAACGTATAAATCACCTGGAGGCCCGTTCCGCTGACCCGCATCTCCCTCTTGGGAAATCCGTAGTCTTGTGCCATTGTCCACACCAGCAGGAACATTAATTTTCAGTTTCTTTGTTACCTGATTTGCGCCCTTACCATCACAAGCATCACATTTATCTTCCACCACCGTTCCTGTGCCATCACAGGTGGGACAAGTTGATACTTGGGTAAAGCTACCAAAAGGAGTTCTCGTTACCCGTCTAACTTGACCGGAACCGCTACAGGTGCTACAAGTCCGGGGACGAGTTCCTGATTTAGCCCCAGAACCACTACAAACTTCACAGGTTTCTAAATGGGAAATCCGAATTTCCTTTTCTCCACCAAATACCGCTTCCCGAAAATCTAATTTCAGGTCTAAGCGCAGATCATCGCCTCGGACTGGTCCACTGCGCCGTCTCTGTTGGGGTTGTCCACCTGGACCGCCGGCAAAGCCGCTGAAAATGCTTTCAAAGATATCGGCAAAACCACCCATGTCACCCATATCTTGGAAACCAGCCCCAGCCCCAGCAGCACCAGAAACACCTGCTTCACCAAAGCGGTCGTAACGAGCGCGAACTTCTGGCTCGGATAGCACTTCGTAAGCGCGGTTAATTTCCTTAAATCGTTCCTCAGCCCCAGATTCTTTATTTACATCTGGGTGATACTTTCGGGCTAGGCGGCGATAAGCCTGTTTAATCTCTTCTTTGTCGGCGTCACGAGAGACACCCAGGGTTTCATAATAGTCTCGGGCCATATAGCAAGGTTAAAATTTAGAAGGGAGCAGAAGTACAGAAGATACTAGCTAATAGGTTCAAGGTAACACTTTAACAAGAATACAGACATTTAGGAGTGCAAATAGCGTGGATTAGCGTTAGTCATGCTCTTTTTTAATTTTTGTGAATAATTATTATTTTTTGGCGTTATTGTCCACAACAATGATTTTAGCCTATACCTGCGGTGTTTGCTTAAGCGTCTGGAAAAAAAAGAGTAAATCTATCCATATTAATCCTAGACCTGGTTTTCGTCTGGGACTTTTCTGCTGTTCATAAGCACAACTTGTATCAAGTCATAGCATTTACTACTGATGATACTTTTGATTAACTTTTTATTATTGTGCTATCGAAGTGTGGAAAAACCCACCCATTGATTATAGGTACTAACCGTCCTCTTAAATGTGGAAAACCCAACCTATACTTTTGGTTATGTATATGGTACTACTCTATGGCTCTGTTGAGCAGATATTTAGCAGGTTGACAAATTTCTTGACAAAAGACATGAAATCTGCTAATAATTGTAATTTGTGGAAACTTTACCCTTTAATATAATCTCTTGGCTAACGTCATTGTCATAGGTGCCCAGTGGGGCGATGAAGGAAAAGGTAAAATAACTGACTTACTCAGCCGCTCCGCAGACGTGGTGGTACGTTATCAAGGGGGAGTTAACGCTGGGCATACAATCGTAGTCCAAGGTCAGACGTTTAAGCTGCACTTAATCCCCTCTGGTATTTTGTATCCAAAAACTGAATGTATCATTGGCTGTGGCACAGTCATAGATCCACAGGTTTTGATCAAAGAACTCGAACAACTAGAACAATTAAATATTTCTACGGCTAATCTGCTGATATCTCAGACGGCTCATGTCACCATGCCCTATCATCGCATGATTGACAAGGCATCCGAGGAAGTTCGGGGAAATCATAAAATCGGCACAACAGGTAGAGGCATTGGTCCGACCTACGCGGATAAATCAGAACGTACAGGCATCAGGATGTTAGACCTGATGGACACCGATGACCTGCGTGAGCAGTTGGAACGGACGATAAACTATAAAAATACCATTTTAGAAAAGCTGTACAATCTACCGCCCTTGAATCCACAAGCAGTGATTGAGGAGTATTTAGGTTATGCAGAACGCTTGCGTCCTTTTGTCGTTGATACATCGTTGAAAATCTACGATGCAGTTTTACGGCGACGAAATATTTTGTTTGAAGGCGCACAAGGGACATTACTTGACCTGGATCATGGAACTTATCCCTACGTCACATCCTCCAACCCAGTCGCTGGGGGGGCTTGCGTTGGTAGTGGATTAGGGCCGACAATGATAGATCGGGTAATTGGTGTATCCAAAGCCTATACTACAAGAGTGGGAGAAGGTCCATTCCCCACAGAACTAAATGGCGAAATTGGGAACTTGCTAGGCGATCGCGGTGCAGAATTTGGCACAACTACAGGGCGCAAACGTCGCTGTGGTTGGTTTGATGCGGTTATCGGGCGTTATGCAGTCCGTATTAACGGGATGGATTGCATGGCACTTACCAAACTAGATGTTCTCGATGAATTAGAGGAAATCAATGTTTGTGTGGCTTATGAAATTGATGGTGAACGCTGCGAAGACTTCCCCACCAGCGCTCGTCAGTTCGCTCGTTGTCGTCCCATCTACAAAACTGTACCAGGATGGCAAGTTTCAACAAGTCACTGTCGTACCCTGGAAGAGTTGCCACAAAAAGCACTGGACTATCTGAAATTCTTAGCAGAATTAATGAAAGTGCCGATCGCAATTGTTTCCTTGGGAGCAAGTCGTGATCAAACTATCATTGTCGAAGACCCGATTCACGGTCCCAAACGCGCACTGTTGCAACCCAACGGTACACCTGTTTAGTCATTGGTCATTGGTCATTGGTCATTGGTCATTGGTTAGTAGCAAAATAACTGACAACAGACAACAGACAACGAATAACTAACAATTAACAAATTAACAAATTATATGGCGATCGCACTCGAATCTAAACCCCGTCCCGAAGGTAGCAAACCCAGAGCTTTGCGCCGTTCAGGCTTAATTCCCGCCAACTTGTATGGTCACAAAGGAATTGAATCAATTGCTCTCGTTCTTGATGCTAAAGTTGTAGAACGCCTGCTCAAGCAAGTTACCCCCAACAAAACCGAAATCGAACTCAGCATTCCTGAATTGGAGTGGACTGGTACAACCGTAATCCGCGAACTTCAGATCCACCCAGCCAAAGGCACACCTTATCACCTAAGTTTTTTTGCTGGCGCTAAAGGCTAAAATTCAGGTAATACAGCAGGAAGTAGGGGCGCAGGGCCCGCGCCCAGTCAGGAGTAAAACTGGCTTTGTGTATAGGTTTCAATTTAGATTTTGTAACTCCTAAATACGCCACCTACTGTAATAACGAAGAGAACCAGGGTTAACCCTGGTTTTTTTGTGGAAAAATTATTTATAGTAGGGAACGGGGAACAGGGAATAGGGAACAGTCCAGAAATTTATCACCAATTACCAATAAAAATGACAGAAACCAATCTCCCGAATTTAATCTTACAAATGTTACAACCAGGATTTTATCCTCATCCCGTAACAGAACCAATTCAACTAATTCAAACTCATATTTCCTATGTCCTCCTCACCGGGGATTATGCTTACAAACTCAAAAAACCAGCCAACTTTGGTTTTTTAGACTTTTCCACCTTAGAAAAACGACACCATTTTTGTCAAGAAGAACTGCGGCTAAATCAAAGAGGTGCAGGTGAATTATATTTAGAAGTTCTCCCCGTAACCTTAGTAGGTGAACAATACCATTTAGGTGGCACAGGAGAAGCCGTAGAATATGCAGTAAAGATGCGTCAATTTCCCCAAGAAACCCTATTTAGTGAACTTTTTGCCAGTGGAAACTTGCCAGAAAGTCACTTAGAAGAATTGGGACGAGTTGTAGCTGAATATCATGCAAAAACCGAAACAAACGATTATATTCGCAGTTTTGGAGAAGTCTCCCAAGTCCGATTAGCAATTGATGAGAATTATCAACAAGCTGAAAAATATATTGGTGGTCCTCAAACCAAAGAACAATTTGAAGAAACAAAACAATATACAGACAACTTCTTTCTCCAACATCCAGAACTATTTAAAAGCAGAATTGACAATAACTATATTCGTGAATGTCACGGCGATTTGCACCTCAGAAATATTGCTCTTTGGCATGACAAAATTATGCTATTTGATTGTATAGAATTCAATGAGCCTTTCCGCTTTGTGGATGTCATGTATGACGTAGCATTTACAGTCATGGATATTGAAGCCAGAGGACGGAAAGAATTAGGAAATGCCTTTTTAAATACCTACGTAGAGCAAACTGGAGACTGGGAAGGTTTACAGGTATTACCTTTATACTTAAGCCGTCAAGCCTATGTGCGAGCTAAGGTAAGTTCTTTCTTATTAGATGATCCTAACATCCCGGCTGCGGTCAAAGAAGAATCTGCAAAAACCGCATCTGCATATTATCGTCAAGCCTGGGAATATACTAAACCCCAACAGGGAAAACTGATTTTAATGTCAGGATTATCTGGTGCTGGTAAAAGTACCACAGCTAAATATTTGGCGCGGAAACTCAACGCAGTTCATCTCCGTTCTGATGCTGTGCGTAAGCATTTAGCGAGAATTCCCCTCTTAGAAAAAGGTGGGGATGAAATCTACACACCAGAAATGACCCAAAAAACCTATAACCGATTATTAGCATTAGGAATTATCCTGGCTAATCAAGGTTGGTCTGTGATTTTAGATGCCAAATATGATCGCCAGGATTTACGGGAAGCAGCTATTTCCCAAGCTACACAGCATCAATTACCTGTACATATTATCAACTGTACCGCACCGTTAGAAGTTGTCACAGAACGATTGCTGAACCGCACTGGTGATATTGCTGATGCAACTGCTGATTTATTAGCATCCCAAATCAAGCAATCTCAACCATTTACAAATCTCGAACAACCTTATATAACAGTTGTGGATACAACTCAACCGCTAGACACGCAATTATCAAAACTGATTTAATTTTTGTCTAGTTAACTTAGGGTTTAGCATTGCGCTTTACCCTAACAAAATTACAGTTTTCTCGTTTTCTCCTGACTCCTGGGCGGGGAAACCCCGCCCCTACTCCTGACTCCTAATATTATGGCACCAAAAAATAATCTACTAGGCGATATTTTCTCTTCCTCACCTAACTTTCTTTCTCAACTGTTATTTGGATTATTTTTATTTATTATCTCCAGAATTGCTAATGCTTCAGTTCCTCTCAGTCTATTCATAGCCATTATGGGTGGTGTCACCTTGGGGTGGTTCACATCTGTTAATGATAGTAATTCTGAACCTGCTACTGTCGCCTCTAATGATGGCATTGATGCTGGATTAAAATATTGGTTGTTTTTTATGATGGGCTGCCTTTTCCTCGGTTATTCAGCCCCTATGAGTATTATATTCGGTGCGATCGCTGGAGTTGGTGGAGGTTGGATTATTGGTTGGTGGAGAAGTGAGGAGGCCTTACAAACACAATTATCAGAGGAGATTGTGGAAGAAATAAATCCAGAACAGCCGAGTGAAAGAAGTGCAAAAAGACGCAAAAGAAAACCTACTCGGCGCTTCCGTCGGGACTCTGCAACTTTCAATTTTCGCTTTTGGGAAAAGTAATTAACAATTGATAATTAGGATTATAAAATTAAATTGTCTGATAGAGTAGCGTGGCGTTAGCCATTTCAGACAAAAAAATATCATACAATAGTGAATAAATATTCACCTTAATTAACTATGCAACCCACAGAATCACCCTTACAATTGCGGCTGTGGACTGTTGATGAATACCACAGAATGGCTGAAGCAGGAATATTTGAACCAAGTGAACGGGTAGAATTATTAGAGGGGAAAATAATCTGGATGGTTGCTAATTTCACCGTCTTGCGATTTGTCCAGTAATCTGTGGTGTAGATTGACAAAAATAAATCTTCAATGACAACGCGACACAAAAAATGATAAGGTTAAGACCTTTAAAATACCTTATCGTTTATCAGTATGTCAGTCTCTATCACTATCTCTCAACTAGTTGAAGTTCTTATAGCTGAACCTGTGAATGTATCTGTATCTAGTTTAGCTCAGTTGGCTATTGGGATACAAACAGATACCCGCATTTTGCAACCAGGGGAAGTGTTTTTGGCTTTGCGAGGAGAAAAGTTTGACGGACATGATTTTGTACCCACAGCGATCGCTCAAGGGGCTATAGTTGCAATAGTTGATCGTCATTACGAAAATGCCGGTTTTCCGGTTTTGCGGGTTAAAGATACTTTAAAGGCATATCAACAAATTGCTAAATGGTGGCGCGAAAGCTTTGCTATTCCTGTCATTGGCATCACAGGTTCAGTCGGGAAAACCACAACTAAAGAATTAATTGCCGCAGTTTTAGCCACAAAAGGCAAAGTTCATAAAACCTACGGGAATTTTAATAATGAAATAGGTGTTCCCAGAACCCTGTTAGAAATGGGTAGAGAAAATGACTTTGCTGTGATCGAAATGGCGATGCGAGGCAGGGGACAAATTGCCGAATTGACAGAAATCGCTAAACCGACAATTGGGGTAATTACTAATGTAGGCACGGCACATATTGAGTTACTTGGTTCAGAACAAGCCATTGCAGAAGCTAAATGTGAATTATTAGCAACCATGCCCAATGATAGTATTGCTATTCTTAATTATGATAATCCATTATTAATGGAAACGGCAGCGAAGTTCTGGCAAGGTAAAGTTATCAGTTATGGTTTTTCCGGTGGCGATATTCAAGGAATATTAACTGATAATCAAACTGTAGAAGTTGCCGGAAAGAATCTACCTTTACCTTTACCCGGTCGTCATAATGCTACTAATTTTTTAGCAGCTTTAGCAGTAGCCAAGGTATTAAAAATTGATTGGCAATTATTACAATCTGGTATTAAGGTAAATATGCCCACAGGTAGAAGTCAACGCTTCACTTTAGCTAATGATGTGGTGATTTTAGATGAAACCTATAATGCCGCCCCAGAAGCCATGTTAGCAGCTTTGCAGTTGTTAGCAGACACACCCGGAAAGCGAAAAATTGCGGTTTTAGGGGCAATGAAAGAACTAGGAGAAAGATCCCCAGAACTTCATCGGAAAGTTGGAGAAATGGTCAAAAATTTGCATCTAGATGGTTTATTGGTATTAGTTGATGGTCAAGATGCAGAAATTATTGCTAATAGTGCTGATAATATATCTTGCGAATGTTTCACAAATCATGCTGATTTGGTAACAAGATTAAAAACATTTATGCAAACAGGCGATCGCCTATTATTCAAAGCCGCCCATTCGGTGGGATTAGATCGAGTTGTTAACCAATTACGGGCAGAAATCACCAATTAAAAAGAGTTGAAAATTGTATTTTCAATATGTTGTCTATTGTCTATTTGCTATAGTTTAGACAAAACAAACTTAATTAAGTCGGCATTTTCTCGGAAATATAATCCATAAAAAAACCACACTCTTTTGTAGAAATGTTCCATGAAACATCTTTACTGTAGTGGTATGCACTTGAATGAGATACAGGAATTAAATTGAAAAACCTGTAGGGGTGGGGTTTCCCCGCCCTCGATTGTACTATTAACAGCTAGACAAAAATAATTTAATAAAGTCTTATCTATTAATATCAAAGTCTTGCATTTATAAATTATCTTTGAAAGAATCAAAACAAAGGTTAGTCAATATCAAGTCTAATCTCATTCCTTTGATGTCAAGACCATATATAAAGGAGGAATTATCATGGCTAATATCAAAATATCCACACTACTTCCTGTCGGTTATGATTTATTTAATGATGCTGCTAGTTTCCTCAATGAATTAGCTACCGAGGAAGTACAAGATGTTTTTGGTGGTGGTTATGGTGGCTATGGTAGAGGTTATGGTGGTTACAAGCACTCTTGCTGCTGGGGTTACTGCCGTTAAGATTACCAAAAATAGCTGTTAGTTAATTAACAGCTATTCTGAATATTCAGAATAGTAATTTCTATTTTTTACTACTATTCTGAATATTCAATGCAAAGCTGACTTTTGTTGTAATTATTTATCAAAAGAAAACAATTGTAGAGAATTTCTCCGCCAGACAATTACCAAAAGATTAGTCAATAAACAGGTGATTGCTAAGGATAACAGGATGTAAGTTGGCGGCATAACCACACCAATCATAAACCAAGTATAAACGTGCAGCATCATAATACTAGCAAACGTACACGCGAATCCTATAGACATCAACACCTGACCCATAGGACGATTGAGAACGGTGAGGACAATTGTTAATAAGGTTGTCAGAATATTGGCTGGAACAAGAAAGGCACAAATGCCTATACAGTTATTGCGGGAAAATTCGATTAAGGCGTTGAAATCTAACATTAATTTTTGGGGATGATTGTAGTAGGTTCTTATGATTAAGTTTTATTATAAATAATAATTATAAATAATATGATGATTGAACTCATAGTACCATAGTACCTTAAAAGTGAGTAATCACACCATTTATGTAACAATTTTTAAAGAATTAGCCTTGGTAACTAAATTTATGAATGAGAGAGACGCTGTAAGGAACGTCTCTATAAGGTTTCCCCGATAACGCTAAAAGACTCTCTCGGATTAACCCATCAAAATCACAGTATCAATGACATGAATCACGCCATTATCAGCATCAATATCTGCCGCTAAAACTGTGGCATTTTTCACCTCAAAACCATCTTCACAATTAATTTTAATCGCAGAACCTTCCACAGAAGTGACTGTACCAAGTTTTGCCAAATCAGCCTTCGTTAACTTGCCAGGCACGACATGATAGGTGAGAATGCGTGCTAATTGGGGAAGATTTTGTAATAAAGTTGTAATTGTGCCAGGGGGTAATTTAGCAAAAGCATCATCAGTTGGTGCGAACACGGTGAATGGACCAGGACTTTTCAATGTTTCTACTAAACCAGCAGCTTGTACAGCCGCTACTAAAGTTTTAAACCCATCACTACTAACTGCAATATCAACAATATCAGCCATTGACTTTACCTCATATCTACCAAAGGTTCTCAAAAATAGTAAATCATGTTTAAGTTTTATTATAAAAATTCTGGTAAAATATTATTGGATAATTTTACTAATGTTTTTCTATACATAAAATGAGTAAACGCACTTATGCCATATTGGGAACTGGCGCATTAGGTGGATTTTATGGCGCAAAACTCCAAAAATCCGGTTTAGAAGTTCACTATTTACTCAAAAGCGATTACCAACAGGTAAGGGAAAACGGTCTCATGATTGAGTCTAAAAATGGTGACTTCACCCTCCCCAAAGTTAATGCTTATAATAATGTAGACAAGATGCCACGGTGTGATGTGGTAATAATATCACTAAAAACTACCCAAAATCAACTTTTACCCAATTTATTACCACCAATAGTTAAAGATGACGGAGTAGTATTGGTATTACAAAATGGATTGGATATAGAGTCAGAAATTGCAGAAATTGTCAATAATGTCAGCATTATTGGGGGGTTATGTTTTCTCTGTTCTAATAGAGTTGCACCAGGACATATTCATCATTTAGATTATGGACAAATTACTTTAGGTGAATATAAATCTAATTATCAATTAACTGGCATTACTCAAAAAATGCGAGAAGTTACCACAGATTTTGAAAATGCTGGTATATCTATAGAATTATTAGAAGATTTACTATTAGGACGTTGGAAAAAGTTAGTCTGGAATATTCCCTATAATGGTTTATCTGTAATTCTTGATGGCAGAACAGATGAATTGATGACGGATATTCACACTCGTCAGTTAGTGGAAACTTTGATGTGGGAAGTAGTCGCAGGGGCAAAAAGTACAGGAAGAATAATTCCTGAAAGTTTTGTTCAAACCATGTTAGATTACACCACAAAAATGAAACCCTACCGCACCAGTATGAAAATTGATTTTGATGAAAAGCGTCCTTTAGAAGTAGAAGCAATTTTTGGTAATCCATTAAGAAAAGCTGAATCAGCAGGTGTATATTTGCAGCAAATTCGTTGTTTATATCAACAATTAAAGTTTTTAGATATGAGAAATAAGGGCGTTGCTGAATTGAGGTATGAAATTCCCAAATTGAACCTTTAAAGCTCAAACCTCAGTGCGTCTTTGCTACGGCAGTCGCTCATGGGGGAAACCCCCAAGACCGCGCTGCCTCGCCTTTGCGTGAGACTAAAATTCATACCCTTAATCAGCAACGCCGAAAAATTAAGGGTTCTGAACCCAGGAAGGTGGGTTTTGTCTGTGTAGCCGCGACTTCTAGTCGCCCTTGCCAGTAATAAATTAGACTTTTCAAACACCCTCTAAGGAAGAGTAATTTGGCTGTGTTCTTTGATGCTGAAAAATTAGCAGATAAGCCGATAAAATTAGTCATAATGCTTGTAGCCGTTCAAGTTGTCAAAATTCTATAGGACTCCTATTTGAGTTATGAACTAGTTTTTTTAACGAACCACTCCAGACACAGAGGACACAGAGGTAGGAAAATAAGAGATGTGATACCTACGGCACGCTTCGCGAACACATTTCATTTAGGATTGCTATAGATTGAAATATAAGGTGAATGAATTAAAATTATTGCTATGCTAAACCGAATCAAAGACTTAACAACAAACATATCACCCCGCTTAGTCGAAATCCGTCGCCATATTCACGCGCATCCAGAACTTAGTGGCGAAGAATATCAAACCGCTGCTTTTATTGCAGGTGTGTTGTCTGCCAATGGCTTGCACGTAGAAGAAGGCATAGGTAAAACCGGTGTCATTGGTGAATTACAAGGAACTCAACCTAGTGATAGGATCTTAGCAATTCGCACTGATATGGATGCTTTGCCCATTCAAGAGCGCACAAATTTAGAATATGCTTCTCGAATTGAAGGAGTTATGCACGCCTGTGGACATGATATTCATACTACGGTAGGTTTGGGGACAGCGATGGTACTTTCCCAAATTGCCCCAGAATTGGGTGGAAAGGTGCGGTTTTTATTTCAACCTGCCGAAGAAATTGCCCAAGGTGCAAATTGGATGGTAAAAGATGGAGTGATGAATAATGTGGCGGCTATTTTAGGGTTGCACGTTTTTCCCTCCATTCCTGCGGGTTCAGTGGGTATTCGCTACGGTGCGTTGACAGCCGCAGCAGATAATTTAGAAATTATGATTATTGGTGAATCTGGACATGGTGCGCGTCCCCATGAAGCCATAGATGCAATTTGGATTGCAGCGCAAGTGATTACATCATTGCAACAAGCTATTAGCCGTACTCAAAATCCTTTGCGTCCCGTAGTGTTGAGTATTGGGCAAATTAATGGGGGAAGAGCGCCAAATGTGATTGCTGATAAAGTCCAATTATTAGGAACAGTGCGATCGCTTCACCCAGAAACCCGCGACAAACTACCACAGTGGATTGAAAATATAGTTGCTAATGTTTGTAATTCTTACAATGCAAAATATCAAGTTAACTATCATCAAGGTGTACCTAGTGTCCAAAATGATAACGCATTAACACAATTATTACAATCATCGGCAGAAGAAGCTTGGACTAATAATTGTGTCCAAATTTTACCAGAACCATCTTTAGGTGCAGAAGATTTTTCTGTTTATTTAGAACACGCCCCTGGTTCAATGTTTCGTTTAGGTGTAGGCTATGAAGGGAGAATAATTAATCATCCCTTGCATCATCCCCAATTTGAAGTTGATGAATCTGCTATTATTACTGGAGTAGTCACATTAGCTTATGCAGCTTATAAATATTGGCTAAATTCAGAACTATGATTTGCATGATTTATTTGATTTCGATGATTAATTAGTCGGAACAAATTAAACAAATCATAAACATCACAGTTGAGAATTCGCTCTTTAAATAAATTTAAGAAAAATACACTGCCAATCATGCCACCAATCGAAACTAAAGATTCAAATTCATCAGAACAAACGACTAATAATTGGTATTTAGTCGGTGTCCGTTCTAAAAAAAGAGAAGTATTTTTAAAATATCTGAATTTAGCTATTGAACAAAATCACTTACAAGATTTGATTATGGAGATAAAAAGTCCCCAAGATGCAGTTTATCAAGATATTGTTTTATTAAAAATCAGTAATTTTAAAACTGCTTGTACACAACTTCAAAAAATCGAATGTTTCCAAAATATTGAACGCAAACCTTTAGCATTACCACAGGTAAATAGAATGTTGGGTATTGGGTGAACTTTGCTACAAATAGCTGATCACCTACTTGTAAAAAATGCTTCATAACCGTCAACAAAGCAAGTTAATTATCATTTCTACACTCATCGTTATAGCGATGGGTTTTTTCTTTAAATATTATCGAGGAATTGGACATGAATGGTTAAATAATTATGGTGCAGCGATATTTTATGAAATATTTTGGTGTTTATTTGCTTTTGGGTTTTTCAGAAGTAAAAAAGCCGTTATCCAAATTCCTATCTGGGTGTTTATTCTGACCTGCATTGTTGAATTTTTACAACTTTGGCATCCACCATTATTAGAAGCCATTCGTGCTACTTTCGCTTGGTGGGATTTTCCTCATTATCTGTTAGGTTCTATTTTGGGTTGGTTGTGCTTAGAAAAACTTCGAGAAATAGATCATGCAAAAAAGAGTAAAAGTTAAACCAAACTCCAAACAACAAAAGATTGAGGAATTAGCAGATGGTAGTTTAACTGTACATCTCAAATCACCACCTGTAGATGGTAAAGCTAATCAAGAGTTAATTAAACTATTAGCTAAAAAGTTTGATGTTCCTCAATCCTCTATCTCAATTAAATCTGGGACAACATCTCGACAAAAATTAATTGAAATTGATGGGATTTAGGGACCAGGGACTGGGGAATAGTTTTTATAATTACCAATTACCAATTACCAATAAAATTAACCACGCCATTTGGCACAATTGCTAGGTATGATATTTTATCTACAAACATTTACCCAGCAAAACTTGACTATGACTCAAAACTACCGCATTACCTTACTTCCTGGCGATGGCATTGGTCCTGAAATTATGTCCGTAGCGGTGGACGTGCTAAAAGTCGTAGGGAAACGATTTGATCTTAGCTTTGAATTTTCTACAGCCTTAATTGGTGGCGCTGCTATTGACGCAACCGGCGAACCTCTACCCGCTGTCACCTTAGATATGTGTCGACATAGCGATTCCGTCTTACTCGCTGCTATTGGTGGTTATAAATGGGATTCTCTGCCCTCAAATTTGCGCCCAGAAGCGGGTTTATTAGGACTGCGGGCGGGTTTAGAACTGTTTGCTAATTTACGTCCTGCCAAAATTCTTCCCCAATTAATTGACGCTTCTACCTTGAAACGGGAAGTTGTGGAAGGTGTAGATATTATGGTGGTGCGGGAACTCACTGGTGGAATTTATTTTGGTAAACCCAAAGGTATTTTTGCCACTGAAACTGGAGAAAAACGTGGTGTAAATACGATGGTTTACACAGAATCGGAAATTGAACGAATTGGGCGCGTAGCCTTTGAAACAGCGCGAAAACGGGGTGGTAAACTCTGTTCTGTGGATAAAGCCAATGTGTTAGAAGTATCTCAATTGTGGCGAGAACGAATTACTCAACTTTCCTTAGAGTATACTGATGTGGAATTATCTCATTTATATGTGGATAACGCTGCCATGCAATTAGTTCGCGCTCCCAAACAATTTGATACAATTGTCACAGGCAACCTCTTTGGTGATATTCTCTCCGATGCGGCAGCGATGTTAACTGGTAGTATAGGAATGTTACCTTCCGCCAGTTTGGGTGCTGATGGTCCGGGTGTCTATGAACCAGTTCACGGTTCAGCCCCAGATATTGCCGGACTTGATCAAGCCAACCCTCTAGCACAGGTTTTAAGTGCCGCCATGATGTTGCGTTATGCTTTCAACCAACCAGAAGCAGCAGACTTAATTGAAAACAGTGTGTTACAAGTTTTACAACAAGGTTATCGCACAGGAGATATTATGTCCCCAGGAATGAAACTAGTCGGTTGTCAAGCTATGGGCGCAGCACTCATGGAAATTCTGCAACTAAAATCACGTTAAAGGATAAATCTGAAAATTTTGGCATCTATTGTGAAAATTTTCAGATAAACTAAGAGCAAATCTATAACTTACATAAAAGCAAATAGTGTACGCTTTACAACAAGAACAAGCAAACTTTACCTCACAAAAAAAGCACCCGTCTTTGATTGATCCTACTGTAATTAGAGCCGCTAGTCATATTTACTACACCTACTGTGAAGTTCATCCAGAAATAGTAGGAAAAGCTACAGGGGTAGCAATTAGTCGGGTAACTCATCGGGGTAAGGTGATTTTTACTCATTACCCAGTGCTGTTACCACAGGAATGCTTTGTCCCGTTAAATCAAATTGAGTCCTATATGTATTAGTCAACTCACAACTGACAAATAACAATATGGACATTTTGATTTATCTTCCAGCCAGTATCATTGTTTTTGTCTTGGGGACATCTCTCGGTAGTTTTATTAATGTTGTAGTTTATCGGCTACCGGCTGGGTTATCAGTGCTGTGGCCCCCTTCTCGCTGTCCCAAGTGCTTAAATAGGTTAAAAACCTATGATAATATCCCAGTTTTTGGTTGGTTGTGGTTAAAAGGGCGGTGTCGTTATTGCCAGACTCAGATTTCTCGCCGTTATCCATTAATAGAGGCGTTAACAGGGATAATATTTTTAATAGTATTTTGGGTTTTTCAATTTTCAATTTTCACCATCGGCTATTGGGCTTTTTGTAGCTGGTTATTGGCTCTATCTCTCATAGATTTAGATACAATGACCCTACCCAACCCGTTGACTAAATCGGGTTTAATTTTAGGAATAGTCTTTCAAATGGCTATTGGTTGGTTATCAGAACCGACTGCGGTGGGCTTATCAAAACGCTTAATGACCGGAATAGCCGGTACTGTTCTAGGTTTATGGTTGTTTGATGCGATCGCCCTTTTAGGTTCTATGGCTTTTGGCAAAACGGTCATGGGCGCAGGTGACGCTAAATTAGCTGCTATGATGGGAGCATGGTTAGGATGGCGTTATTTACTCCTAGCGGGTTTTATATCCTGCATTTTGGGAGTATTCATCGGTGGGAGCGCAATTATCCTCTCCCGTCACCAAATGGGACAAAAAATGCCTTTTGGACCATTCCTAGCTTTAGGTGCGGTAATCACTGTTTTTTGCGGTGAAACTATTTTGTCCCACTATATGAGATTATTTTTGCCTGGATATTAACATCATTTTTTAAATCTTTTTTTCATCTTTATGGTTTTATCAGCCCAAACCTGTATCCACCCTGACTGTAGCTGCTATTACCCCATTGAGATTTGAGATGTTGGTAATATCTAAGCAGTCTTAACTATGATTCTTATGATTCTTATGATTAACTAATCAACACAATCACACAAATCATGGTTTAGACATTAATTAATTACCCACATCATAGTTCTGATTTTGACCTAATACCTAATTACATAAGATAAAAATGGCAAACAACGAAGAATCACGCGGTTTAAAGTCTCTATTTGATTGGTTCGCAAATCGGCGTAAATCGGGCAGCACCAACTCAGAACGCCAAGAACGGGAAATTGCCGATGGTTTATGGCATAAATGCCCTAAGTGTGGTGTTCTGAGCTATACAAAAGATTTAAGAGCTAATCAAATGGTTTGCGTTGATTGTGGTCATCATAATCGAGTTGATAGTGATGAACGGATTCGCCAATTAATTGATGCTAATACCTGGAAACCATTAGATGAAAATTTACGTCCTACGGATCCCTTGCAATTCCGCGATCGCAAACCCTACAGCGATCGCTTACGAGAAACACAAGAAAAACTAGGACTGGTAGATGCTGTCAAAACCGGATTAGGTCAAATTAACACCTTACCCATAGCATTAGGAGTCATGGACTTCCGCTTCATGGGTGGAAGCATGGGTTCCGTCGTCGGTGAAAAACTCACCCGCATGATTGAACAAGCCACCCAACGCCGTTATCCTGTAGTCATCATTTGTACATCCGGCGGTGCGAGAATGCAGGAAGGAATGTTGTCTTTAATGCAAATGGCCAAAATATCCGCCGCCCTCCAACGTCACCGAGACTCCAAACTATTATATATCCCCATTTTAACCAACCCCACTACCGGAGGTGTTACCGCCAGTTTCGCCATGTTGGGTGATCTCATCATCGCCGAACCCAAAGCAACAATTGGTTTTGCGGGTAGACGGGTAATTGAACAAACCCTCAGAGAAAAACTCCCTGAAGATTTTCAAACCGCCGAAGACTTACTTAAACACGGATTTGTTGATGATATCGTCCCCCGGACACAATTAAAAAATACCTTGGCACAACTAATTGCCCTCCATCAACCAATCCCCGCAACAACACCAAACATGGTTTTGTGGGAAACAATGAAATTGAGTTCCGCTACTGTTGAGTAGGGGAGTTGGGGGAGTGGGGGAG
>NZ_JADEVZ010000147.1 GCF_015207875.1 Dolichospermum sp. LEGE 00240 | reverse complement strand
CCTCTCTATTTGATCACACTATTTTAACAAATAAAAGCCTGAAATCTTTGCTCGGCAATCTTTTCAGGCTTTACTTTCTCTAAATTTTTAATTCCTAAATTTGCTTTAGTATCTGCGGAATGTGGGTACCAAAATCTCCAGATCAATTAATATCAAAGTTAATGCAGTATCTCCATCAAACTCGTTGTTTGCTGGTTTTGGATAATCTAGAATCCATTCTGCAATGGGGAGAACGAGGGGGATCATATCGAGAAGGGTTTGAAGGTTATGGACAACTGATTAGCACAATTGGGGAGTCTACCCACAAAAGTTGTTTAATTATCATCAGTTGAGAACCAGCGATCGCATTTAGTTTACTAGAGAGAAAAGCTAATTCGATTAAATCACTGATCCTGAAAGGGTTACTTCCTGAAGATGGACTCAAGATTTTACAGTCAGAAGGAATTGACAAGACTCAAGCAGAATGGGAAACCTTACATCATCACTATGCAGGAAATCCGCTGATACTCAAAATTGTTGCCACCAATATTGATTTTCTATTTTCTGGCAAGATTGATCTTTTTTTAGACCAACGTGTAACCGTATTTGGGAACATTTACGATTTGTTAGATCAACAATTTCAACGCTTATCAGATTTAGATAAAACTGTGATCTATTCCCTAGCGATTCACCGCAAACCCATATTCATGCCAGAATTATTCAACAAGATCATTCCTGCTGTCACTTCCCAGAAGCTATTGGGAAGCATAAATAGGCTAAAATGGCGATCGCTGATTGAATGCAACCATACCGGATTTACAGTGCAAAATGATCTCATGGAATATGTCACCACTCAATTTAGATCATCATAAGTAGGGGTTGCTGAAAAAGTCTTTTCATGATAGCGCAGCGTGACGTAAGTTATGGGTTAGAAGTCAGTAGAGACGTTCCGCCGGAACGTCTGTACAGGAATCAGGAGGAAGAATTAGAACTGCCCCCTGCCTCGCCGGCGGAGAGGGATTTGGGGGTGGAGTTATTGCTCACGCCAATACTGTTATTATTAGCGATCGCACCCTCCTATGATCGGAAAGATGCCACTGGTGGTTGGTTATTCTGGCTTTCTCCTTTGGCTGACCCTTTAGCGGTGCTACGCATCTTTTTATCTGCATTTCACACTCCTAAGCAATGGCGCGGGCGGAAATATGGGGATGATGTCGGCCAAAAAACCAGGTGATTAATAGAAAAATTCCCCTTGTGTCTGGGTACAGGCTAAAATTTTCAGTAAAAGCGTTTATTTTGGAACGAGGGCAACTTATGGCGATTAAAAAAGGAAATATGGTGCGGGCTATTCGGGAAAAGCTAGAAAATAGTCTAGAAGCACAGGCTAGTGATTCCCGTTTACCTAGTTACTTGTTTGAAACCCAAGGGGAAATTGTGGATATCAAGGGTGATTATGCTTTGGTGAAGTTTGGACAAGTACCAACGCCCAATATTTGGTTAAAGTTGTCACAGTTAGAAGAGTTTGCCTAATTTAGATGTCTAATAGAAATAGATATCTCCAAAAAAGTAGAGACGTTCCATGGAACGTCTCTACAAGGGTTCTGGAAAACGCAGATTTAATTTTCACCAGATAGTTAATTTTCCTCGTCGGCGGGGTCGCCATAGGGATCTTCACTGGCGGGACGAACATTGCCAAAGTTGCCTTGGTCGGCGGGGTCGCCGTATGGGTCTTCACTGGCGGGACGAACATTACCAAAGTTGCCTTGGTTGGCGGGGTCGCCATAGGGGTCTTCACTAGCGGGACGAACATCACCAAAATTGGCTTCGTTGAGGTCATCACGAGGTGGACGGATTTCTTCTTGATCTCGTTTATCGCCTAACCCTACTAAAAAATCTTTCGCTTTTTGCAAAAAGTCGTTAACCATGATTTGTTTCCTTATTGTGTTGCTTCTGGTAATTGAGTGAGATCCCGACCTGTGGTGCGTCCGTTATAGCCTTGGAAGTCACTATACTTTTGCGCTTCTGATTCGGGAACACGAATACCATCTGGGGGAGGAGTTACCCAGTGAGCGCGGTTTTGCTCATCACGGTAATATACGCGCCCATTTTTGGAGAGATAATATTTGCCTTTTGCTCCTGTTCCTTGAGCGTTTTTTTGTTTGTTGTAGAGATAGTAAAGAGCGGCTGCTCCCCCTAAAAGTGCCACTTTCTGACCTGTGGATAATCCTTTTTTGGCTTCGGGTTGATTTACTAAAGAGCGATCGCTCATGTTTCTACCTGCTGTATCATCAACAGGTGGTGGTACTGATGCGTTTCGAGAACCACCGCCACAGCCTGTTAATAAAAGAACTGAGAGTAATGTAGACATCAGTATTGCTTGCACGCGTAAACCGAGTTTACGCTCTTTATATATAGTCTTCATTCTTATTCCTATTATTTACAACTCTTTAATCTCCGTACAGACACAAAGGCAGATTTGAGCTTTTGTTTTTTCGTACCTAGAAAAGGATGGGTATAGTATTTGTATGTAATCATGAACTATTTTTGTCGGTCTTCCATCTTGCTGCTGATATAAGCGACTCTAATTTCTTACCTCTGCGGAAATATGCAATTAGGGACTTCCTACTCAAACAATATCCCAATCCTGAGTATAAATGTAGCGGTTTAGCTCATGCTTTACCCTTACCTGTTCAGGGTATTTGCAGCATAAGTCATAAATATTGATTTTTGTCTTATTTACATCAAAATAGTTAATATTGTTTGATCTTTGTCCAAGTAACAAATAAAATACTTATAATATTTTTTAGTTAATTGGGATACTGAATATGAACGCCAAAGCCCAAAATTTACAGGCTTTATATGCTAAAACTCGCTTGCTGCTTGCGTTGTGGGACTTAGGAGCAAATCAACAGGAAGTGAAAAAAGGTTTGCTGACGAAGCGGATAGTGGCTAAGGGTCAGAAAATGGCGGACTATAAGGGCATTTTAGAGGATTTGCAGGAACAGGGGGCTGTTACTGTTTCTAAGACTGGTTATACTCTCAAGTCACCAATCGGTTTAGATGTGTTAGGTGCAGGTTTGCGTAGTGGTGAGTTTAAGTTTGAGGGAACTATTGTGGGGACTTGGGCGGCTAATGCGTTGTTGCGGTGGATAGGTCAAATTAATGTAGTAGCTGCGCCGGTTGCGTCTGGTGGTGGGGTGATTGGTTCTTATGAGGAGTTTAAGTCAGAGATTCTTGATTTATTTGACAAGCTAGATAAAAGCTATAGTCATGCTGGGTTAGTTCCTATTTGGCAGATACGTAAAGAAGTAGGAAATCAGTTGCAACGAGATCAATTTAATGATTGGATCATGGATATGCAAGCAGAGCAATTATTATATCTCCAAAGTGGAGAAGCACGGGGAGCAACTGAAGAACAGAAACAAGACTCTATCAATAGTGAAATTAGAGGTCTTTTATTCTTCGCTAGTAAACCTTGATAAAAGTAAAGTAGAGAAAAATCATGTCAAACACAGATATATATGCCTTATTTGAACAAGCACGTCAAAAACCTGTAAATCCTTTTAGTTTGATTCCAGTAATTTCTGGCTCTTGCGTCCCTTTTATGGAGAATTAATACTAAAGTGCCAGTTTAATAAACTACGTAATCTAAAATTACTAAAGTTGCGAAATCCATATCCAAGTCTTTTGATTAATTTGAGTTTATTATTAAT
>NZ_JADEVZ010000146.1 GCF_015207875.1 Dolichospermum sp. LEGE 00240 | reverse complement strand
GCAATTACTATGGCGGTTAATGCTATTACTGATGAAAATGCTCTCAATTGGTTTAATCATTGTGGATTGTTTTTTGACCCTATTTAGATAGCTATTTTTGTACTGGACTTGATCGCAAACTGCTGTAAGTTCTGGGAAGTAGAAGACAGCGTTAACATTAGTATTCATACCATAGAACTTGGTAAACCGTACCAGGATATGAATATTTCTGGAGTTAAAAATTTAGATGATACCCAAATATCTGCTTTAAAAGAATTAGGAGCTTCAAGTGATTAAACAAATAAGCTAGTTGAATCAAAAAAAACGGAACTAAACTATTAAGTTTTATTCTCCCAAAAATCCAAAATGCCGTAAACCTTCTTCAATTCCTGCCGCAAACTCAGCTTTTGCTAAGTAACGATTTTCGTTTGGGTTTTCGTTGTGCCAATCTAGTAATTCTTGTTTAGCATTGGCGACAATAATACCTTTTTCTTTTCTATTGGCAAAGAGGGCAATATCATTACCAGAGTCCCCACACGCAACGGTTTTGGCTGGTTCTATTTCTAAATATTCGCGTACAAAGGTCATGGCCATACCTTTGTTGGCTTTACGTGGTAGGATGTCTAGGTCTTTGTTATCACTATAAATAACTTGAATATCTAAAGTTTGTTGGAGTAAGGCTTTTTCTAAGTCTGATACTATTTGTAGAGCAGTTTTTTCTTGGAGAAAATAGCTAACTTTAAAAGGTCTTTGCTCACTTTCCGGCTGTGGTTTTAATTGAGTAAAATTGGCAGCTACTTTTACAACTAATTCTCTATCCCAATCTTCAGATAGATTCTCTGACCACTGATTATTAATAATCAATTGATCTTGATGATTATAAGAGTAAATTTCTGTACCTACGGCGCAAATGAGTATATTTGGCTGTAAAAGTGCTGTTTGTTTTTGATTTTGTTGTTGTTCTAGTTGCTGATACAGATATAGCGATCGCCCAGTAGAGTAAACAATTTTTGTATTGTGTTGCTGACGATATAGTTCTAATTTGCGATTCAGTCCTTCCATTGCTTGATCATCACCCACGAGAGTGTGATCAAGATCGGTAATGAAAAGAAATTGAGTCACAGTATACTCCTTATATATAGTCGTTTTCAAACCAAATTCGCCTGACTATACCACAACTTGAGGCCGAGTTGCAAAAAACTCAACTAAATGTAAAGTTAATCTATAGTAGTGAAATTGACCTTGACATTTTACCCCATACCAGCGATAAAGGTCAAGCAATGCAGTTTCTCCGTCAGAAGTGGAAATTTGCAGCCGAGCAGACTGTTGTTTGTGGCGATTCAGGTAATGATATAGCTTTATTCGCTGTCGGTCAGGAACGGGGAATCATTGTCGGGAATGCTCGTCCAGAGTTACTCCAATGGTATCAGCAGCATCCTGCGGACTACCGTTACCTCGCCCAAAACCGTTGTGCTGCTGGGATTATGGAAGGTTTAAAATATTTTGGTTTCCTAGAATGATTAGCTATCTTAAAGGTATCGTTGCTGGTGTCCAAGCCATTACTCCTAATCGCGTCATCTTGACCTTAGAAGTCAATGGCACAGGTTACGATTTACAAATTCCCCAACGTTTGTCCAACCAGTTAACATCAACTGGGGATGTGATCCAAATCTTTACCCATTACCAGATCCGGGAAGAAGTACCCGTGCTTTATGGTTTTTCTTCTCCTTCGGAACGGGATTTATTTCGCCATTTGCTCAGTGTTAGCGGCATTGGTGCAGCATTAGCGATCGCTCTCTTGGATACAATGGAATTACCAGAGTTAGTCCAAGCCATTGTCGCTGCTAACATCCAAATGCTGATTCAAGCCCCTGGAGTGGGCAAGAAAACCGCTGAACGCATTTGTTTAGAACTCAAGAGTAAACTGATCGAATGGCGCAAATCAGCGGGCTTCTTTGTGGCTACAGGCAGACCTGCACCAGGAATTTTAGAAGAAGTGCAAATGACTCTTTTTGCCCTGGGATATACTGCCCATGAGGTTAGTAACGCCCTGCACGTAGTTAGCGAAGATATTGGTTTACCCAAAAATGCCTATGTGGAGGATTGGATTAGACAAGCGATCGCTTATCTTAGCAGTAGTGAAGTAGAGTGTTCATAATTCATCATGAATAATAATCCTTATGCTTGGATAAATGAATCTTTAGCCACGATTTATCGGGCTAACTGGTATCGTTCCGTACAAACGATTCACAGCCAACCCGGTGCAACTGTGGTATTATCTGGGCAAGAGGTTATTAACTTTGCCAGTAATGATTACTTAGGATTAGCAGGAGATGAACGCTTACAAATAGCCGCCATTAATGCTATTCAAAAATTCGGCACTGGTAGTACAGGTTCTAGATTACTCAGTGGACATCGAGAAATTCACAGAGAATTAGAACAGGGAATAGCATCTACTAAACAAACCGAAGACGCATTAGTATTTAGTTCTGGTTATTTAGCAAATCTAGGCACAATTGCCGCCATAGTCGGTAAAAGAGACTTAATTTTATCTGATGAATATAACCATTCCAGCTTAAAAAAAGGAGCGATTCTCAGCGGTGCAACTGTCATGGAATATCCGCACTGTGGTACTGCAGTACTGCAAGAAAAGTTATGGGAACACAGGAAGAAATATCGCCGCTGTTTAATTATTACCGATAGCGTCTTTAGCATGGATGGTGATTTATGTCCATTACCCCAACTGCTAGATTTAGCTGAAGAATTTAGTAGTATGCTACTTCTCGATGAAGCTCATGCTACAGGAGTCATGGGAAAAACTGGCGCTGGTTGTGTAGAACATTTTGGCTGTACAGGTAGAGAATTAATTCAAATTGGCACATTAAGTAAAGCCTTGGGGAGTTTGGGTGGATATGTCGCTGGTAGCCTTCCTCTCATTGACTTTTTACGCAATCGCGCCCCTAGTTGGATTTATACTACAGCTCTATCTCCCGCAGATACAGCCGCCGCAATGGCCGCCATTAAAATTGTCCAAGCAGAACCGGAAAGGCGATCGCGACTTTGGCAAAATGTCAACTATTTAAAACAATTAATTACAGAGAATTTACCTAATTTAAAGTTATTACCGACAGAATCTCCGATATTATGTTTTCAATTGCCCAGTGCGTCCGCAGCATTAACAACAGGAAAGCACTTGCGAACATCGGGAATTTTTGCCCCAGCCATTCGTCCTCCCACAGTTAGCACCAGCCGCATTAGGATATCTGTAATGGCTACCCATGAGTTAGCACATATTCAGAAATTGGTGGAAGTAATCAAAAGTATAGAAGGGTAAGGCTTTATTGAGTTTAGCAGCACTCGCCTGGAATGTTACGGTAATGCCTGAATCAGAACAGAAAATAATCCTGAATAGTTTCCTGGAACAACACTTTCTTCGGTGCAAATCAACTCAGGCAATAAGACAATAACCTTAACACGACTGCCGTAAGGAAATGTTAATGCTTGGTCTAAATTAATCTGCCCATTTGTGTTTACTGTCCCTACTAACTCAACAGCTTTCATAAAGCCTCCTTTGTTTTTTACATTAGTTAATCAAGTAATCAAGTCCCCATATTTCTATTTACAGCAGTTTGCGATCAAGTCCAGTACAAAAATAGCTATCTAAATAGGGTCAAAAAACAATCCACAATGATTAAACCAATTGAGAGCATTTTCATCAGTAATAGCATTAACCGCCATAGTAATTGC
>NZ_JADEVZ010000027.1 GCF_015207875.1 Dolichospermum sp. LEGE 00240 | reverse complement strand
AACCTGAAGGTAGATTCTTACGCGTTACTCACCCGTCCGCCACTATCTCCGAAAAGACCGTTCGACTTGCATGTGTTAAGCATACCGCCAGCGTTCATCCTGAGCCAGGATCAAACTCTCCATTTTGTTTCTTTCGAGTTTGTTGGCTCCGAAATTAGTTAAAATCTCGAATCCTCTGAAAATTATCTTAAAGACGAGGATTGGTTTAATCTATTCTTTCAAAGTATTATTTTTTCTCGGTTCAGTTGCCGGGGTTTGTCTCTCCTCTCGGCACTTATTTAATCTATCAATTCTTTCTATTTCTGTCAAGGGTTTTGCAAAATATTTTTGGGAGGGGGTAAAATCAGGGGGTGATTTTAGGCTAAAGACTTTATATGGCAAGGGTTAACGGGATTTCGATAATTTCAAATATCTACTGGGTGTTGCCCATAATAAGGTAGAGCTTCTGACCAATGGGGATTTTTTCCTTGCTGCCAATCTAAATAGGCTAATTCCAAAATGCTGTTGACGGTGGCTGCTAAGTGAGATGTGGCTGATATTAACTGATTGGTATGCCAATTAGTTAGGGTTTCTTGCCATGCAGACGGGGTGAATAATGTATCTGATAATAGGGCTGTAATGCCCGAATTATCAGGGTTAGGTTGATAAATAGCACCAAAAATTTGTCCCCGTTGTGCTGGCATTTCTACGGCAATTATGGGATGTTGGCAGTTTTTTTGGGATTTATGGGCTTGCCAAGCTACTGCGGCTAGGGTGGAAACTGTAAATACTGGAATGTTTAGCTGTTGTGATAGTGTGCGTGCGGTGACGACTCCGATGCGAGTTCCTGTGAAACCACCAGGTCCTTGGGCTACGGCGATAAGTTCTAGGTCTGCCCAGGTTCGTGGTTTAATTACTTCAACTAGATATTGATGAATGTGACTGGATAGGTCACGCCCTAAGTTCCAAACTTGAGATTGGGGATAGTCTGCAAAGTTGCTAATTGCTAAACCGAGTTCTGGTGTGGTGGTGTGCAATGCTAAAGCGTATTTATCCGGTAAGATATGTTTGATTATGGTTGTCAAGGTAAATGCAAATGTATTTTTCTGCTAAATAATACAGCATAATTCAGAAGTTAAAGGTGAAATCACCTTAATTTTGGGCTTTTACTCTTTTGCCGCTGGAAAATACCAATTAAATGTGATTGAACCACGAAGAAGCGAAGGACACGAATAAAGAAGGAAAGAAAGAGAATAATTGGAAGTTAATGGAGTTTGTCAGAATTTGTGTTGCTGATTTTGGCTGTAAATACTCAGCAACATCTCAGAGTTTAGTCTAATTAGGTGGGGACTAATTCACCTGGACGCAATTTAGACCATTTACCTGTTTCTTGTTTGAAGCTGAGACAACCGACAACATCCCATTCCATTTCAATTATTTCGCCTTGTGTGCGAATATTGACGTTGATGGCAGGTTCGTTGGGGTCAAAATCTGGTGTTTCTGTCAGGTGAGGCTGTTGGTGCTGGGTTTCTACGGCGTTGTAGGTGACGCAGCGGTCTACATAGTGGCAATTCACGCAAATACACATAATAGAACCAACTTTGGGAAGCTTTATAGTTAATGTAGCTTAATGCAAAATAATCGGCATTAGTTACTAGGTTGATTTTTATGACAATGGATAAATTAGTTGCTGCTCGTTTAGCTGCCAAAAATTGGCCTTTTAGTCTGGAATATTTGCCACAACCTGTTTATATGGTGGGTGGTGCGGTACGTGATGCGATTTTGGGTAGGGTTCGGGAATATGTAGATTTAGATTTTATTATTCCAGGGGATGCGGTGAAGGTGGCGAGGAAGATTGCTCAACGTTATCAAGCTGGTTTTGTGTTACTTGATGCTGAAAGAAGAATTGCCCGTGTGGTGTTTCCTGATGCTACGGCTGATTTTGCTCAACAGGAGGGGGAAAGTTTAATTACGGATTTGCATAGAAGGGATTTTACTATTAATGCGATCGCCTATAATCCCCATACTCAAGAAATTATTGATCCATTGGACGGCTGTAAGGATATAGAGTCTGAACTGTTACGGATGATATCACCTGTAAATCTACAAAATGATCCTTTGCGGTTAATGCGGGCTTATCGTCAAGCTGCCCAACTTGGGTTTACTATTGAATCAGCTACTCAAGAAACAATTCGCAGTTTAGCAACCAGTATTAGTCAGGTAGCGGCGGAAAGAGTGCGGGTGGAAATTGGTTATTTACTGGCAAGTTCTCAAGGGACATTTTGGTTAAATACTGCTTGGAAAGATGGTGTTTTGACTAGTTTCTTTAAGAACGCAACTGATAAAAGTTTTATTAAGTTGGCTGCTGTTGATCAAGCTGCTGCTTTAATTAGCCAATGTTGGCAGGAGTTAGGAGAAGAATTAGGCAATTATGTGCGAGAAACTGTGAAAACTTCTTGGTTAACTACTGCTAAACTGGCTTGTCTTGTGGACTTAAACCCGGAAATTGCCGAAGTTGAATTACAGGAACTTACCTATAGTCGGGCAGAAATTCGGGCCGTGATAACGGGATTAAGAATGTTTTCGGAAATAAAGGCGATACATAAGCCTTTGCGAAAACAGTATTTTCTGTTTCGGGAAATGGGAATTTTATTTCCGGCTGTGTTGGTATTAGCTTTAGCCAATGATATTGTAGCTAGGGGAATGTTTGACGAAAGTATGCTATTTATATATGAACCTTTAATTAAGCGTTATCTTGACAAAAACGATGTGGTTGCACACCCTATTCCTTTACTCAATGGTAAGGAAATGATGAGGGCGTTAAACATTCCCGCTTCACCACTGGTAGGTGAATTATTAATGGAGGTTGGTGTTGCTCAAGCTGAGGGGAAAATTTCTACAGTAGAAGCAGCGATAGAATTTGCCAGAAATTTAGTCAAAAACTAAATTTGCTATATTCACTTTTGAGTTGTTTAATTTTTATGGAGTAGGGAATGAGTCTGATTTGGCAGGCCGATTTTTATCGTAGTCCGCTACAAAATGTTGAAGGGCAAATGCTATGGGAGTTATTAGTTTGTGATGAAACTCGCAGTTTTGAGTTTACAGCAAGTTGTCTCCAGTCCCAGGCTAATTCTACTTGGCTTGTCCAACAATTACAATTAGCGGGTAAGGACAAGTTACCAGATTTAATTCAAGTATTTCGGCCTCAGTCTTTAAGTTTAATGACAATTGCGGCAAATAATTTAGGAATTCGGGTTGAAGCTACTCGGAGAACTTTGGCTCTAAAACAGTGGTTAGCAGCGAAACAATATCCTGTAATTGTAGATAAACTACCTCCATTACCATTATCGGAAAATCTATGGGGGGAAGAATGGCGGTTTGCGACGATTCCATCGGGTGATATTGTGGATGAGTTTGCAGAACGGCCAATTCCTTTTTTGCAAATACCAGAATTTCTCAAACCAATTAATCTGGGTTTGGCTTCAACAGTACCTATACCTGGTGTAGTGATTTATGGTGGGAGAAAATCTATGCGGTTGGCGCAATGGTTAAAGGAAAGTCAGCCCGTTTCATTAAACTACATCGCTGGTGCGCCTGATGGGTTAGTATTAGAAGCTGGTTTAGTAGATAGGTGGGTGTTGGCGACTTTTACTGATGAGGAGGTGACTGCTGCGGGTAAATTGTATCAAGAGAGAAAACAACTAAGTCGGGGATTGCATTTTTTATTGGTGCAACCAGATGATTCGGGAATGACTTATAGTGGTTTATGGTTATTGCAAGATGAAGATTAAAAACTGATGCTTGTTATATTTTGTTGCTGAGGACAAGCCTACTGAAGTATGAAAATTGATGTATAATCAGAGTCCTGGGTGTTAGTAATTATTTATATGGGAACTTGGCAAGTTAACCAAATGTCTGCATAATTATTAAAGAAATCATAACTTAGTCAAGTTTTCTTGACCTTTTAAACGAAATTAGATCAATAAACGTGTAGTCGAGATATTCAGTTAATTCATGTAAGCTAGAAGCAAATGAGCGAAATTAGTCAACGCAGGGTTGTTATTGGTGATGTACATGGACACTATGAATGTTTGATGTTGCTGTTGGAGAAAATAGCCCCCACATCAGAGGATCAAGTATATTTTTTGGGAGACTTAATTGATCGTGGTCCAAAAAGTGCCGATGTTGTTGAGTTTGTTAAAGAAAATGATTACCATTGTTTGCTAGGTAATCATGAGCAGATGTTATTGAATATAATGACTGGTAAGAATGGTGCGTCTACAAATATGCAAACGTGGTTATATAGTGGAGGACAGGCTACCATTGCTAGTTACCAATCGGCAACAATTCCGAAACAACATCTAGATTGGTTTGAGAGTTTACCCACATATTTAGATTTGGGAGATGTTTGGTTAACTCACGCAGGTGTTGATCCAAAAAAGAGTGTGCAAGAACAGACGGCGGAAGAACTATGCTGGATTAGGGATGAGTTCCATCGGATAGAGCAACCATATTTTGCAGATAAGTTGATTATAGTTGGTCATACTATAACTTTTACTTTACCCGGTGTGGCTCCTGGTAATTTGGCGCAGGGGCAGGGATGGTTAGATATTGATACTGGTGCTTATCATCCCCGTAGTGGTTGGTTGACGGGGCTGGATATTACGAATAAGTTGGTTTATCAGGCCAATGTGTTCAATAGGTCTGTACGGACTATGGTCTGGGAAGAGGTAATGACAATTGTGCAGCCACAAGAGTTCGCAGGTAGCCGCCGTCATAGAAAACGAGAATAATTATGGCAAAAATGCTCTCATTTTGCTTTGATAAACGGGATTATCTAAGCCATAGTTTTGACGGCTGGGTTGATTGTTAATCTGATTTTGCAGAGAGATTACGCGATCGCTGGCTCCTGGATGTGTACTTAAAAATGCAGGTACGGAACTACTTCCTTGTAGCTTTTTCATGAAAGAAACCATTGCTGACTGAGCATAACCAGTGCGGGTGATGTTTGCTAATCCTCTTTTATCAGCATCAAATTCGTCCTGGCGACTACGGGGAAGATTCAGGGCGAGTTGCACACCAATGCCTACGGCTTTACTTTTATCTAAACCTGATACTGAAGCTACACCACTAGCTATAGCTCGTTGTCTCATTTGTTTAATTAAATGTTTGCCTTCGATATGTCCCATCTCATGAGCTAATACACTGGCAAATTCGGCTTCATTGTCTGCTGTTTTTAACAAACCTGTATTCACATAAATAAAACCACCGGCGGTTGCAAAGGCATTAACAGCAGGATCTTCGACTACTTGAAAAGTATAAGGAATGTTTGGACGAGTGCTATTAGCTGCTAAACGTCTACCGATTTGTTCAACATAACTGTTTAGTTGTGAATTACGAGAAATTCTGACTTCTTGCTGTATTTCTTGGTTCATTTGCTGACCCAGATCAACTTCCTGGCGATCAGATATATTAGATAGGTTCAATATTTGGGTGACTTGTGGGACTATACGGATCAGATCGCCAAAACCTATAGCTTTACTTAATAATGGTGTACCTAAGCAAATCATCACAGCAACACTTACAGAAATGAACGGATACAAACAGCGCCGCTGCCACAAACGATAATTTGTCCAAATTCCTTGCGAGTTAATCATGATTCAGTTATATGAGATTGGTGTAACAACTTAAAATCAGAGGACGAATTTTCAGGTTACTAAGTTGCATTTTCAACTCCAGATAGGGCAAATAGTCAATTCAAATAACTTACTGCTACTATGATCCTGAAGCTCCTGCAATCATGATAAACTGTCGCATAACCATAATGTCTAGTTTCTGTCAATTCTGATGCAGTGATCAAGATTGTGAATCACTGGAAAAAACTTGTCAGTACGATCAATTACTTAGCTGAAAACTCAACTGCAACTTATCCAAACCTGATTATGGCTATTTTAGATTCTAAAGGTCGCTTGTTCGGTAAAATTAACCTATTAGATTTAGGGGCTGCATTAGTAATTTTGCTGGTGATAGTGGGTATCTTTATTTTCCCTGGTACTTCTGGGTCTGTGGCTCAAGTCGGTGCGAAAACAGTACCCATTGAGGTAGACTTACTGGTACGTGGACTGAATATTCGTAATCCTCAACAATTAATTAAAGAAGGATTTACAAAAGGTGGTAAAACTAATGTGATTATCCGTAATCAACCCTATGGTCAGATTGGGATTAAATCGGTTGAGCAGTTAGAGAGAACACTGACAATTGGTCAACCAGATGGTTCTGTGAAAGAATTACCAGATCCCAGAAAAATTAACTTTAGTACGGATTTTCTCCTGACTTTAGAAGGAAAAGCTACAGTTACTAAGGATGGGCCTGTTCTTGGTAATAGCAAAGTGAAAATTGGAATGCCTTTTGAATTAGAAGGTTTTAACTATAACTTTAATGCGTCTGTAATTGATATTCGATTGCAGGATAAATAGCATTTGGTTTAAGGGTGAAATTCTCCTGATTTCATCCTCGAAATTGGTAAAAACTATCTATTTATAATTTTGTAATCAAGTAGGTAAATACTGTGGCACAGGCTTCGTCTTCTTGGCGACAATTGATGAATCAAGTTTCAGAAATTCAGATCAAGATTCCCAAACATCAGGTTTTTAAACATTTCTCTGAACCTGGTGTTTTGTTGGGATTATTGACAATTATTGTGGCTATGCTACTTTGGAGTTGGCAATTGCTGTTAGCTCTGGTGGTGGGTATTGGAATGATGGTATTTACTTATTCAGTGCAAAAATGGAATTGGCAATTGCGCTGGTTAGAAATACGTAAGTTGATGAGTAGCACTAATAGTAGGTTAGCTTATGCGATCGCTAGTGGTGGTATTGCGACTGTGATAACTTACATGGCTTCAGCTATTTGGGTTGATGCTCCTAGTCATTGGTTGGCTGCTGGTGCTATTGTTCAAGGTTTGGGAACGCTATTAACTTTAATTTTGCTGGTGTGGCAAATATTCAGTTTTCAAGGAAATCGAGAGGAAGATTATCTTGATAAATTATTGAACAATTTAACGGCAAAGGATTCTTTAAAACGTTTGCTTTCTATCCGTCAACTCAATAAACTGATTACCCGTCAGCAAGTTGATACAGCAATGCAGGAAGATATTGGGGAATGTTTACAACTATTACTGAGCCAGGAACAAGAAGTAGTGATTCGGGAAGCTGCTTTGGATTGTTGGCAAAATTTAACTGGGTTGCAAGTGCTAAAGCCTATTCAGGCAAAGGTATTTATGCCTGTATCAGCTAAAGTGAAGAGCAAAGTTATTGTAAATTGAGCTAATTGTTCTAAGCTATCGCGTATTTAAATTACTGGTTGAGATGAGGGAACAGGGAACAGGGAACAGGGAACAGGGAAGAGTTTGATGACTTATCTTGTCCTTTTAGTTTGGTTATTTTGCTTGAATTCTTCTTTGAGGACTTGCTGGTAAATTTTGGGTAAGGAACTACTAACAGAATTATTTTCTATCCCGTATCCTAAACTTGTCCATGTGGGGGAGAGTTTTCGGAGAACGTCATTTAATTTTTGTTGCTGTAATAGCTTAGGGATATTTACACCCCAAACTTTTGCATCATTTAACCAACGGTAAACTACGACATCCTGATATTCGGCTTCAAAACTATAATTAGTCCAAAACATCATTTTGGTGGGGTTTGGATGATAACGGGGAGCAATGTGATACCACGTAGTATTAATAATTTGATATCTACCTGCGGCTGTGGAACAGTTGCCTGTATTCGGACCTGTGACTATGGTGACACATTTTTGAGGATGACGGCTGAGATCATTAACTTGTTCACCACCATATAAGAGAGAGTAGGGACGATTACCACTGGCTTCGCTGGCGGATATTGTTCGCATTAATGCCCGAATATAAGGGTCTCCACCTTTCATGACTAGGGGAGGCTGTTTTCTGGTAAATATAGGTTCGGGGGATAATTGTATATCCCCAAAAATATACCACTGAAACAGGTACACAAAGCCCAAAAGTGAGGCGATGGGAGCGATGAGTTTTTCTACACCTTTAAGTTCAAAGTTTTTCAGAATTTAACTCCTTGTAGTTGTTTCTTGGGACTAATAAGAAAAAGTTAACTTTTTTATTTCAGAAGCTTGATAAGCTCAGTAATACTGCTATGATGACGGTATTTCGGTATTTAGCTACAATATCAATTATTGAATGACTGTGAATTGGTGACACCTAAATTTACCATTTTTCTCGTTGTTGACTGACTGTACATAATCAGTTCATGCTGTTTGTGTAAAGTTAATGACAACTTGTTGAAATTTTTGTGAACATTGAATTTTGGTGCGAAAAAGCTTCCCTGAAGCGGGAATGATGAATATAGACAAACTTTAAAATATACAAAAAACAAATTTATGGTTACAAACAATAGTAAATACCAAGCATGGGAAGTAGCAGATGAGACTGAAAAACAAGAAGCTTATCTAAGTGCAGCTAAATTTTATGGTAATTATCAAGATGCTATGAAAATGTATGCTCCGGTGGAGCAGGTAGAGGAGTATTTTAATACTCACTCTTCCTGGTTTGGTCGTTGTGCAGAACCGATGAAGGTGAGCCGGATAGGGGAAAATAGTTATGCTTTGGCGGTGGGTAAGTTTGGTGCTTTTGGTTACGATGTAGAACCGAAGATTGGCTTGGAGTTATTAAAATACCAAGATCATCAATTCCAAATCCGAACTATTCCGGTACCTGATTATCAGTCACCTGGTTATGAGGTAGATTATAAATCATCAACACGATTGATAGGTAATTTAGATGGGGTGACGCGGGTAGAATGGGAGTTGGATTTGGTGGTTGAGTTGCAGTTTCCCAGATTTATTCAGCGATTACCCTATTCGTTAATTCAGTCTACAGGCGATCGCATCCTGAATCAAATTGTCCGTCAAGTTTCCCGTCGTCTCACACACAAGGTACAAAGAGATTTTCATCAATCTCTGAATATACCTTTTCCGCACAAGAAACACAGGTAATAACAGTCTAAGGTATTGTTATCAGTGGGTTAATTTCCAAAAAAGATTTAGATGTAGCATCAATGGTTAAAGTATTGGGATTAGCTGGGTTGCCATTAAGGAGTAATTTCCCGCAGAGGCGATCGCTAAATGAGTTAATATGATAGGAGCGAAAGTAACAGGCCAAAAAGCTATGGTTACAAGATCTTATGAATATCAAAATCTGCCCACAGCAGAAGACTTACCCGACAGCGACGAAACCCCAGTGGATAATGAACTCCAAAATGATATTCCCAATCTATTGTTAAATTTATTGAAATGGATTTGGGGCGATCGCCAAGATTGGTTCTGGGGAGTAGATATGTGTGTTTACTATGAACCAAACACAGAAGAACCAGCAAAATCTAAATCAATTGTTCCCGATGGATTTTTAGCTTTAGGAGTGGAGAGAGTCAAAAATGAAGGGGGTAGATTAAGTTATTTATTATGGGAAGAAAAAGTATTACCAATTTTGGTATTAGAAGTAGTTTCTCATAAATATAATGGCGAATATGATAGCAAGTTGTTAGAGTACCAAGATTTAGGGATTTTATATTATTTGATTTACAATCCCTTGAGTGGAAGAAGAGGATTGTATAAAAAATATCAGTCTTTAGAAGTTTATAAATTGGTAGATAGCAAGTATGAATTAGTCCCATCGGTTGCTCTGTTACCAGGAATTGGTTGTGAGCAGGGAAATCAAGGCGGTTGGCAACGAGAGTGGGTTTATTGGTATGATCGCTCTGGGATGAGGTATCCCACTGCTGAGGAACAGGCTGACAATGCTCAAGAATTGATTCAACAAGAACGTGCTGCTAAAGAAGAAGCTGAAGCGATCGCTCTTCAAGAACGACAACAAAAGGAAAAACTGGCAGGGTACCTGAAAACCTTGGGTATTAATCCTGACGAAATCCCATAGATGTCTTGAAAAAAAGCGCTCTCTACTTGCTTCAATAAGATGGGATCTACTTGCAGCAGTGCTTACGCTATTGCTTTTTGTCACATCGTAGAAATTTGCGGTTAGGACTATGTTAAACTAAGAAAAACAAATTAAGGCGATGAAGTTGCTATGGTATTAACAAAACCAATCATTGCACCACCAACTACATCTGAACACGATCAAATCACACTCCCCGACCATACACAACTGCCAGATTCAGATGGAACTTTTGTGAAAAATTTTCAGGAACTACCCCAAAGTATAATTCTCACAACTTCTATAGAACCAATTTTACAAAAACTACACCCTGACGGACGATATTGTATTGGACAGGATAGCGGTATTTATTGGCGAATCACAGAACCACCAGTTAGAGGCGCAGAAGCGCCGGATTGGTTTTATGTTCCCCATGTTTCTCCTTTATTAGCAGGAGTATATCGTCGTTCTTATGTAATGTGGAAGGAAATTGTTGCTCCATTAATTGCCATTGAATTTGTCTCTGGTGATGGTTCAGAAGAAAGAGACAGGACATCATTATATGATATTGATGAACAAACTGGAGAACCAAAGAAAGCTGGTAAATTTTGGGTATATGAACAAGCAATTCGCATTCCTTTTTATGCTATTTACGAGGTAGAAAAATCATCGGTTGAGGTCTATCATCTTGTAGATGGTAAGTATGAGAAAATGCCAGCTAATGAACGAGGGCATTATCCGATTCCACCAATGGGGGTGGAGTTGGGGGTTCAACAAGATACGGAAATACCCTGGTTACGTTGGTGGACTGGAGATGGTGAGATGTTGTTGACTGGCAATGAACGAGCGGATGAGCAACAGCGAAGGGCAGATGAGGAACAGCGAAGGGCAGACCAGGAGCGCCAACAAAAAGAAAAATTAGCGGCTTATCTAAAATCTATCGGTGTTAATCCTGATGAAATTCCGTAGAGGATGTTTTAAAAGTTGATGGCGACTAGAAGTCGCTACTACACAAGCAAAGTCCACCTACGTGGACTAATGAGAAATCAAAGGTTTCAAACCCACGCAGGTGGGTTTCGTCTGTATAGCCGCGACTTCTAGTCGCCAGGGTTGGTTATCTAAGGACTGACAACGAACAACTGACAACTGACAATCTAAGCTTTCGTGAGAATTCTTTGGATGATTTCGACACCAGAGAGTGCTTGCCAGATGAAAAGCCCCAAAATGGCAGAATTTAACAATATATGAGTTATCCGCGCCCAATTTGCGCCTTTTTGCATGAAAGGAGATAGAGATGCGGAAAAAGCTATTAAACCTGTCATTCCTAATCCGGCTAATAGATGGGGTCCGACAAACAACTTACCATTATTAATGTAGGTGACAGCCATGCCACCGATTGAACCTGCCACCATCAGAGCTAACATAATAGAGCCAATTTGGTGATGTTTGATGGTATAACGCCCTTTAATTAGTTCTTTCTTTGCTTCTCCCTGAGCATTTCTGGTACGCTGTACTTGTAATCCTAAATATGCAGCATACAAGGAAAGTGCTAATAGTACCCACATAGTAACTGGGTGAGCGAAGTTCAACCAGAATCTGATTGTTGGAGTTAGTTCAAAAGCCATATTTTTTACTTCCAATTATTAAATCTTCATAAAACTTAGCATACATTGATTTTTCTTCCGGAGAAATTTTTCCATCTGGCCAAAGTGTAATCTGGAGTTGGAATCAGTCACATCTACCGAACCAGGATCTAACCAAATGATAGAAAATCAAGGTACTTCGTTGTTGAAGGCTGTGAAAGCTGGGGATATGCAGGGAGTATTTACGCTGCTGTCCGACGGTGCTAATGTGGATATTAGCGATATAAATGGAACTACAGCATTGATGTTTGCGGCGAATTTAGGTTATGCAGAAATTGTGCGATCGCTCTTGGATGCCGGTGCTAACATTAACTTAACCAGAAAAACCTATAATTTAACAGCACTAATGCTGGCTGCTAGTGCTAATCAAATAGATGTTGTCAAATTGTTAGTCTCTCAAGGAGCAAATGTCAATGCTACCAACGATGATGGTAGTACCGCGTTAATGATAGCAGCACTGAAAGGTCATCTTGAGATTGTACAAATTTTATTAGCCGCCGCTGCTGACATCAGCATTACCGACAAAGATGATGATACCGCGTTCAAACTGGCCATAAAACACAAACATCCAACAGTAGTTAAAGCATTATCACAAAATAACCATATTGTCAATAGCCAAGATCCAGAAGGTGATACAGGATTAATCATGGCCGCAGATTTAGGCTATTTAGAAATAGTCCAAGCATTGTTATCATCTGGTGCTGATGTTAACATTAAAAACGTTGATCATGGAACAGCATTATTAGCAGCCACAGCAACGGGAAATACTGCTATTATCACCGCTTTATTAGATGCGGGTGCGGAAATTAATCATCAAGATAAAGAAGGTGAAACAGCCTTACATCTTGCCGTTGTCGAAGAATATATAGATGTAGTCAAAATATTAATCCAACGAGGGGCAGATGTGCAAATTAGAAATCATTTGGGAGATACACCCCTACTAATAGCTGCATTCCAGGGATATAGCGACATAGTAGCAGTTTTACTAGACGCAGGAGCAGATATGGAAAAGAAAAACTTCGGCGAAGTTGCGCTTACCTTAGCAGTATCTCAAGGACATTTGCAAACAGTGAAACTATTACTTAAACATGGAGCAGATATTAATAAATTAGCAGATGATGGTAAAACCGCTTTAGTTAAAGCCATAGCTGCCAACTATCCCGAAATATTTCAATTACTATTAGAAACAGGAGCAAATGTGAATCTGCAAAACTCCGTCGGCGCAACTGCTTTAATGTTAGCTGTAGCAGAAGGTTATAGTCAAGCAGTGGCAATGCTATTACAAGCTGGGGCAGATGTCAATTTAAAAAATCAAGGGGGTTACACAGCCTTAATGATTGCCGAATTTAATAATTATCGTGGTATTTGTAATATGTTAAGACAAGCTGGAGCGCAAGAGTGATAGACGTTGAATTATTTAAATATGAATTATTTTCACGCCAAGGTAAGAGTTTTCAAAATTAAATTCAGGGAAGTAAATTTATACTTTCACCAGAATTCAACCAGCCAGATATGCGATTTTTAGAGTATAAGCAAATAGAAGTACAAGTTTCATCAATTCTGACTGCTGTTAACCCTGCTAATCCTGCTTGTTCTAATTTATCATAAATCCAAGCAGCGATCGCCTCACTAGTTGGTGATTCTAAACCCAGAGATTCATTTAAATAATAGTGATCTAAATAATTCTCAAGCAAGGGTTGGAGATATTTTTTAATTTCTGAATAGTCCATGACCATACCCTGTTTAGCACCTTCTGTTACTAATCTATCACCAGCTACATAAACAACTCCACGCCAACTATGTCCATGCAGCCGGGAACATTTACCATCATGGTAAGGCAATTTATGTGCTGCTTCAAAGCGGAATTCTTTAGCTAGTAGCCACTGCTGATTAGTCATTGTACCCCGATATACTTGTGTGTTTGTAAAGATAGTCTATAGTCAGGTTTTTGTTGTAATATCTGGAAAATCAGCGGTAGTGATTTCGACGAACTGTTCCACTCAGGTTGTAAGTAGACAAGCAAATTAGGGTGAGTAGATAGATATTTTTCATAAAAATCAATTTCTCTCCCAGTTTCTATGATTATCTTAACTTCATTAGCTCGACTCCAAAACTGACTTTGCACCGGGTATTTAGCGTTAAGATGTTCTTTGGGAGATAGAGTAATCCAAGCAGCGGGGGAAACTTCTTGCCAAAAAGAGCCTGATGTTTCAATGCTAACCAACTTATCTGCAACTAACAAAGCTTGTACTAATTCCGGTAAATGCTTATGAATAAATGGTTCTCCACCAGTTATTACCACTCTGGGAGATTTTATTTCCCCTAGAAGTTCAGCAATAGGACGTTCTATTCGGGGTAAATTTGCTCTTGGGTCAGCATAACCCGTATCACACCAAGGACAAGCAACTGGACAACCAGATAAGCGAATAAAGTCTACTAAGCAACCAGTCCAGTATCCTTCTCCCTGAACCGTACTTTGAAAAGTTTCATGAATTGGTAGCTTGATTTCTAAAGACGACATTTTTTAAATCCATAACCTCTTTGACTACCAGCTTGCCATAGAAAAAGTAAAAATCTCTAGGACTTACGCAAGAGTTGTAGGGGGCTTTACTACTGCGTAAATCCTGCAAATAAACAGATTGTTACGTGAGTTCGGAGTTCGGAGTTTCTCCTTCGGAGACGCTACGCGAACGGAGTTATGATTTTTTCAACGAGAGAATAAGGGCTTGAGACTCCTACGTGGGGTGGGTTTTCCACAAATTATCGTTATGTCGAACTCACGTATTGTTGATATCTGACGCACCCTACCAATGTGCCAATTGCGTAAGTCATGCTCTTTTTATTGTATGGGGTTTTTATGTAAAATTTATACTTTACTTAAGTAAATATTGCTGGATTTAAGAATAATTAATCAGATAAGATTTTGATAAAAATCAACGATTTACAAATTATTAAAAAAGAGAAACATCAAGATGAAATTTTTAGACGACAAGGGTAGAAAGAAGTAAATTTATCTTTCACCGTTACCTTGTTTCTGCCTTGATGTTTCCTACTGTGCTAGATTTAAACAATATACATTTTTTTATGTTGAGGAGAAGTATTGGAATTATCAATTTTTATGTAATAAAAACTACGTAGATGATAAATGAATCTCTCTTAGGTGTGGTTTTTTGAGCATTTGTGGCACTTTCGAGTAATCTTGAAGAAAAAATTAATTTTTTTAATCATGCCTTTAGGGTGTAGTGCGTAAGCACAATATACCTTGAAGTTATTTCTTATCAGAATCAAGAATAAACGGTTAAATGCAGTAAAAGATAATCCTCCTTTTCCTTCTATTTGACATGAAAATATTGGCGGTAATATTTCTGCATTACCCTATTCTTGGTTGGGAGAGCGATCGCCTGAGTAATCTATACTTAGGGCTTGCTGAATAAAGCTAAAATTGTTCCCTGTCCCCTGTTCCCTGTCCCCCGTTCCCTGTTACTCAACTACTGTAGCCATAGTTTCCTCCATTCCCGGAGGTAGACTAGGTAATTCCAGACAATATCCTGCACCGTAAACGGTTTTAATGTAGCGTGGATGACGAGGATCAGGTTCGAGTTTAGTTCTCAAGTGGCGAATATGCACGCGAATAGTTTCAATGTCATCATCAGGATCATAACCCCAGACTTCTCTAAGGATTTCGCTAGGGGAAACAGTTTGTCCATGACGTTGCAGCAAACAGTGGAGTAACTCAAACTCTAAATGAGTCAGTTTCACCGTTGCTTTGAACCAGATAGCCTCAAATCTTTCGGGAACGAGGGTAATCGGTCCATAGTTGAGAATTTCGCTGTGTTTTGCTGCTTGGGGAATCCTGTCAGTGCGTCTCAATAAAGCCCGTACTCGCGCTAACAATTCCTCTAGCTCAAAGGGTTTGGTCAGATAGTCGTCTGCACCAGCATTAAACCCTTCCACTTTGTCATGGGTTTGGCTTAAAGCAGTTAACATCAAGATAGGAATCTCGGCAGTCCGTTCATCCCGACGTAAGCGTTGGCAAACTGTAAATCCATCTACTCTAGGTAACATCAGATCAAGCATAATTAAGTCGGGTTGTAGCTGGAGAGCCAGAGCCTGACCTTTAATGCCATCTTCAGCTTGACTAACATCGTAGCCCGCCATTTCCAAGTTGACGGCAACAAGTTCTGAAATCGCTGGGTCATCGTCTATGACAAGAATCCTCGGCATTCTTAAAAAATTATAACTACTTTATTTAACGATAATTGACTCTCTCCCAACTACCAAAATTTCGCTACGCTGATTTTGGGAAAAAGTTGAGTGAGGGATGATGGGATAATCAAGCAAACCATAAGGCTTTGTTTTCCTTGATATATAAAAAGATTACCATCTTAATTATGAAAAATATGTTAAACCTAATATAAATATTAAAATCAAATCATTGTAAAATATACCACCCCTTATTTATGTATAAATATGTATAAATACGAATATTTACCGCCCTGTTTTTTGCAAAATGGCGTGACCATGACGGCTTATACGGCTTTATGGGCTAATCGGGATTGGGAGAGTAAAATTACTCATCCAGAACCAAAATATCACGAGGTTATCTTCTCTGGGGGTCAGGGTGTACCAATTTTTGGTCAGGTTGCTATTCCTCCCAATGCCCATAGTACGATTGTTGGCACCTATGGTATTACTGGAGAGTTGGACCAGCAATGGTTTTTACGAATTTTGGGACGCAAGGCTTACGCCCAAGGCTATGCTGTGGTGTTATTTGATTGGCGGGCGCATGGTAAAACCGCAGAATTATCACCAACATTGACTTCGGATGGTTTGTATGAGGGGGAAGATTTTGTGAAAATAGCCGAAGCTGCGGCGAAAATGGGTTGTCCTTCACCATTTTGGTTTACAGGCTATTCTTTGGGGGGACAGTTGGCTTTGTGGGGAGTGAAAGCCGCTGTGGATTTAGCACCTAAAGACATTGACATTGCTGGTGGGGCGGTGATTTGTCCAAGTTTGGATTCGCTGCGATCGCTCACCTATTTAGTTAAACACCCTTTTGGTAAATATGTCGAGTCTCGCATTGCTAAGGAATTGAAAAAACTAGCCTGGAAAATCCATGCTGCTTATCCTGAATCTATTCAACCAGAGGCGATTGCAAGGGCTAACAGTATTTGGGGATTTGACGAAGAATTGGTGATTCCCCGTTTGGGTTTTGCAACGGTTGCTGATTATTATCAAGCCAGCAGTGGTTTAGAATTATTACCAAAATTATCTCAACCAACTTTTATTTTATATGCTGCTGATGACCCTTTATTTGATCCGGCTATCATTCCTGATTTAGAAGTTGCTGCTAGAAAAAATCCTGATATAGATTTATTACTGACTCGCTACGGTGGTCATGTTGGTTATGTGAGTAGCAGAAAATGTCAAAATCAATACCAAGATCCTGATCAATGGTGGGCGTGGAATCGTGTTTTAGAGTGGATAGAAGGAGTTAGGAGTTAGGAGTTAGAAAGAAAAAAGAATATACCTAATTTTCCCGGCTATATCAAACATTTTGTCTCCCGGATCTTTACAGTTTAATTATTAGCGATTGTGTTTAATTTGAATTGGCTACCCGCACCTAAAGAATTAGATTTGTTATTAAATGATGTGCATATTTGGCGCATTAATTTAAATTCTGATGAATTACAATTACAATCTTTTCGGGAAACTTTATCTAGTGATGAAATTGCTCGCGCTGAAAGGTTTTATTTTCCTGAACACCGGCAAAGATTTATGGCTGGACGTGGCACTCTCCGCACCATTTTAGGGCAATATTTGGATATTGCCCCTAAACAAGTAGAATTTGAATATCAGCCGCGTGGTAAGCCTTTATTGGCGGCTAAATTTGCTGATCAGGGATTATTATTTAATTTATCTCATTCCCAAGATTTGGCTTTATTGGGGGTAAGCTATCAACATCAAATTGGTGTGGATTTAGAATATATTCGCACTATGTCTGATTTGGAAGGTCTGGCGAAAAGATTCTTTTCTGCTAGAGAATATGAATACCTGCGACTACTTTCTCCCGCCCAACAACAACAAATATTTTTTCGTTATTGGACTTGTAAAGAAGCTTATTTAAAAGCTACAGGAGATGGTTTAGTACAGTTAGAAGAAATTGAAATAGATTTAACACCAAATCAACCTAGTAAATTACTTGTCTCAGGAGATTGGAGTCTCAGAGAATTAACACCAGCAAATAATTTTGCGGCTGCGGTTGTGGTTGCAGGTAGTAATATTCATTTGCATTTTTGGGAATATTTTCCTGATCTCAGTTAATATCTTCCTTTATCCCGTTCTAAATCGAAAATCGCCTTTTCAAGATACCATCGGTCAGACTGTCCAGGGTGTTTGATCATGAGATGGTTGATTAGTCTTTCGGCGGTTGTATTTTCATTATTGAGTTTGCGAAGTAGTTGCTTCCACAACCTCGAATTTTTGTATGTATTGTGGGTATTTTTGGTATAGGTTTTAATCCTTAGTCTCCGTTGAAAAATGTTTTTAATGATCCAAATCGGGTTTTTATTTGGTGAAAATCTAACTCGCCTATAAGCATTTATTACCTGATCAAGTATCAAAAATATTACTCGTAGTCCCAGGAGGAAGAGAATGATCTGGGTGAGTATAAGAATTAGAGGACTCATACTTGACTAAACGAAGACATTGTTGAACTCATCTTTTAGCTTAATATCTTTCTTTCCAGTGACTTAAATCATGTGAAAGCGTATATTAGAAATTTCACGAAAAGGCGAACTGGCAAGTCAGCACCATCGCACACATCAATAATAGAACTAATCCGTGTAGCAATTTGGATTGGCGACACGGTACGGACGGTATTTTTTAATTCCGCCTGTGGTACTAAATGGTTTCTATTTCAAAATCGCGTAAATGGGCTTTAAACTTTTTGCTAAACTGGACTAAAAAAGGAAAGTTGGCACTTACAGGTCTATCATGCCATTGGGTGACAATAGCCACTAATTCCCCTTCTGCATCCTTGATGTCAAAAGCATCACCGCGATGTTCGGGATGATGATAAACTACTACTGATTCTTTAACACGCACGCGATCGCCTATTTTCATAATATATTGTGTATCTAACTTTTGTTGTTCCTAAACCATCTCCACAGCTATTTTGACTGCAAAATTCAGCATGATTTAATGGCAAACCCAATTTTACAACACATTGCGCTATTAAGCTGTAGAACAAACTTGTATATTTCTTATTGAGATGATTGGTAATTGGTAATTAGTAATTGGAATCTTCTTTTCCCCTGCCCCCTGCCCCCTACCTACTCCCTTCCTGGACATAATTCTCGCACCTTTTGCGGAAGTTGTCGGCAGACTTGTGAGAATGATTGGGGTAATAATTGCCACCAAGCAAATAAACTGATTGTGGTACTTCCCAATAATAAAACTAATAATCCTGCTAATAGTACCAAACCTTTACTTCTAGATGGTTTTAGAGGTGCTTCTGTCAGACTTAAATCAAGCAAGGCTTGGGAACTTGCTGTTAAATCTGTTTCTATAGTGGCTGCTATAATTAATGCTTCTGCTTCAGGGACAGCTAGGGGTTGGGGCGGAATAATTTCTGCTGGCGGTGCGGGTATAATTGCCATTGAGGATGGTTTGGCAACCCGGCAAAGAGTTAAGACTACAGATATATTATCTTGGCCATTCTTTTCGTTAGCCAGTTTAATTAATTCCTGGGTAGCGTCTGCTATGTCTAAATCGCCTGTAAGTACGGGAATTGCGTAGTCTTGCCAAGATTGTGCGACTAAATTGCGATCGCTTAAACCATCGGAACACAGCAATAAAATCCCATCTTCCTCTATAATAAATCGTTGAACCGAAAAGTTGAGAAATTCTGCTTCTTTTGTGCCTAATGCTTGGGTTAGGGCTTTGGCTTCTGGGATTTGCAATGCTTGACGATATAAACTTTTCCCTAAACCAACTTCTCGTTTTACCATATCATCGTCCACAGTCAGCAGTTGACAATAATTTTGAGTAATCCAATAAGCACGACTATCACCAACATAGGCTAAATAAAGTTCGTGGGAGTTTTCTAACTGTTCTCTTTTTTGAGGGATTTGCAATGACATAACTAAGGTTGTCGCCATGCGTTCCTTCCCCCGCCGTTTCTGCTCGTCGTTGCGCGACCATACTACATTATTAACGACTCGCAAACAAGACTCTATTTGTTGACATAAGAGGTTAGGAGTTAATAATTCTGTTTGTTCGTCTATTTCTGCCAATAAAGCCCGCATTTGCAATTTGAGAGACTGCAAAGCTAATTGACTGGCAACTTCACCACCTTCATGACCACCAATACCATCACAAATAATTGCTAGTCTTGGTTGTAATTGATCATCTATGTCCCTCGGATGACTAGGATAACAAGCATCTTCATTATGTTTCATGACGGGACCTGGATCTGTCCCCCCGGCTATAGTTAAATATAAAGGTAATTCTATGGCTGTTGTTAATAATAGTTCATTGAGTTGAGTATTAATAATTTCTAAATCATTTTCCGGTTGACACATTAACTCAACTATGCTTTCTAATTTTGAGGAACTGGTGGTTTTTGCACCTGTCACCCAATTGCGCCAAGAATTACCTAAATCTTGTAGAGTCGGTTGCCCTATGTTTTGATGCAGTTCTAATAAGCGAATACACCAACCTTGCACACATAAATTATCTGCTAATAGTAAACTTTGGGCAACTCCCAATGCTGATAAGGGTGTCCACAATTGGAGAATTTGCCATAACCAGTAAATTTGTCTGACGGGAGATGCTTGTTCCCAGGAGTCGGTAATTGTCGGGTAAATACAACCGGTTTCATCTATGGGGGCATTTTCTAGTAAAAGAATATCACCTTCTACTGCCGCTAAGGAGGTAAAACCATAGGCTTGGGGTATATGCAAATGTTCTGAGTATAAGCTTAGGTAGGGAATAACAATATTTGGTAGTTCTGCGGGGATTTCTGGTAATAGTGCCGGTTGGGTATCTAGCCAAATTTGGGGTTTGATGACTTCATATCTGTCTGCTACCTTGGTTTCTGGGGAAATTTCTGCGGCTTGGTTGCCAGTTGCCCAGAGATAGCGGTAAATTAGGGGAGTGTGACAGCGATCGCAAATCGTATTTCCGAAGGAGTTCAAAGGCTGATCACATTCGGGATTTGGGCAATTAATCACTCGTTGGGTAGAAAACATAATTAACATCAGGATTAGTTTTTTCTGTAAAGATTCACTGTATTGGTGTATCTAATGCCCAGCTAAGATGAAACTGCATTGAATTAAGATTTGTTCCCTATTCCTTATTCTCTGCTATCTCTAATTTGTAACTGATTGGGCTTCCTGATACATAATTTCTTGGAAGTGAATCATATCTTTTTGGGGGTCAGCCAAACTAACTTTCACTAATAAATTTTCTCCCAGACTAACAGAACGCCGGAAGGACATAGGCAACTGTAATCCCAAATCTTCTAATAAAATTAGTGCTAAATTGCTATCTTCTCGTAACCACATTAATACCGTTACCTGCCAAACTTGTTCAGGATGACGACGTAAATATTCTAAAGCGTAATATCTATTTGTTTGTCGTTCCACCATTGTTGCTTCTTGGGTGGTACTCATGACTGTCATCATCACTTCTTTGAGTTGTTCCGCAGAGAAAGGTAAACCTTCACCGCGTAAATGTGCTTTCAGTTGGAAGTGGGTGAGTAAGTCGCTATAACGACGAATAGGTGAAGTTGCTTGAGTGTATGTATCTAAACCCAGCCCAGCGTGACGCATTGGTGTAATGCTCATTTCGCTCTTAGGCATACAGCGACGCATGGCACAGGAACGGACAAAACCGGCGGGGAGTTGCAGTAATTCCTCGTCTGGGGGTAATTCTGGTTGGGGTTGACCACGAAAGGGGAGAGGGATATTATGGGTTTGACCATAACGGGCGGCGACTTCTCCAGCAAGAATCATCATTTCTGCGACTAATTGCCGGGATGAGGAATCATCTAAAACATCAATATTGATATCATCGTCTTTGACTTTGATCATGGCTTCGGGCATATTGATACTGATAGCGCCTTGACCATAACGCCAATTTTTGCGGATTTTTGCCCAATTAGCGATCGCCTCAATTTCTGGTTCAGCCTGTACTCCCAACTCCAACATCTCATCAACATCCTCGTAGGTGAGACGATAGGTAGGCTTGATTAAACCAGTGTGGATACAATAATTTTCAACCGCCCCAACTGCGTCTAAAATCACCCCAAAGCTGAGGGCGCAACAGACCTTCCCCTGTACCAAACTCATAGGACCTGTAGCCAACACCTCTGGAAACATGGGAATCATCCCCGTCGGTAAATACACCGTACTCCCCCGTTTTCTGGCTTCCAAATCCAACTCATCATCTGGCATTAATAACCGGGTCGGGTCAGCTATATGCACCCATAACCGTTCCTTACCATCTGGTAATACCTCCCAACTCAAACCATCGTCTATTTCCGTCGTGCTTTCATCATCAATGGTGTACACCTTGAGATGTGTCAGATCAAGACGGTTTGTGTCCAAATCTGTGGGAGGAAAATCCCAACGTTTTTGCGCCACTTCTAATACCTTTTGCGGAAATTGAACGGAGATTGATGAACGGCGCAGAAACAGATTTTCATGGGAAGTCCACCAACCCAAATCTATCAAAAGTTGAAATGCCGCCTGGGGCGTAGCAGAACGTCCCAGCATATTCATAGTTTCTAATACTGGGGCTGAAGGCGGACAAGCACGAGCTAAAGAGTCGTAATTCACCTTGAGCATGACAACATCAGCCAGCAAAGTCGCATATTTTTCTATGGCTTCTAAGCGTTGGCGGTCTAGTCGTTGCCATTCTACTACTTGTCCCTGAAGTGCCTGTGCTACACGGGCTAAAAATTCCTGCTGTCCCCTGGCTTTTTGGGATTCTACTTCAATCTGGTGTTTGCGTTCTGCTACTTGTGCCATGCTGCGGGGTTCATAAGCATCACCTTTTTGTTTGAAATAGAGTTTATCTTCCGATAACAAACAATGGGCTGCATAACACTGGGGAAGGGTGGATTCCGAAAACAATATATTTGCCAATTGGCTAGGAGTGACAGATTCCCCATCTTCAATGAGTAATTCCCACGCTATTTCTAGACTTGATGGATCTAGATAAGGTTGGACTTGACTTAAGAAGTCAGCGATTTCCCCTGGTTTATAGGTTTGTCCATTCACTGTGTAGGTAAATTGGCGAGGTGCAAGACTGTGAGATTGACCCCGTTCATCTACTACAAACCAACGAGTTTTACCGTCTGGACGATCTACTACTCCTAGACGGCGATCGCTTTGAACCCTAAATTCAACTAACGTCCCCTTATCCACAACTGTCGCACTTTAATATTTTTAGATTTTTAGACTGGAGATTCTGGATCAAATACCTGTTATTTAATCCTTGTACAGCAGATTGCAGATTAATAAACTACAGGATCTAAATTCAGAACCGGACAGCAACCCAGTTTTACTCCTGACTCCTGACTCCTGACTCCTGACTGCTGCTGTATTTAATAATTTGCTATGCAGAATGCTATCACCTTTGACAATTTCATTCCCAAATTTAGCGATATCGTACCATTTTTGAGAATGAATTAATTAAATGTTTTTGACAATTTCCTAACATCAAATATCAAATTTTAGATTTTGGACCCAAAGTAACTGGGCATCTCCATGCAACTGCTACTTTCTTGGAAAATAATCCAAAATCCAAAATCCAAAATATTCTTAACCTTCGGCGTTAATGAAGGGTAACAAAGCCACAATCCGGGCGCGTTTAATGGCTGTAGTCAAAGCGCGTTGTTGCTGACAGGTTAAACCAGTGATTCTCCGAGGCAAAATCTTACCACGTTCGGTAAGAAACTTCCGCAACAAATCTACATCTTTGTAATCAATGGCATCTCCGGGCTTAATTGGAGAAAGGCGACGACGATAGTAACTCATTCTTACTTAATTTCCTTGTGAACTGTGTGTTTATTGCAGTGGGTACAGAACTTTTTCAGTTCTAAACGGTTGGTTGTGTTCCGACGGTTCTTAGTGCTGGTATAACGAGATACGCCAGGGGAACGTTTATCTGGATTTGTCCGACACTCGGTGCATTCTAGTGTCACTATTATGCGCGCACCTTTACTTTTAGCCATAATCTTACAAACTGTAAAGCCTGGAGGATAATTAACACAAATGGTTATTATCTCATATTTCGGGGAAATTTTGCAACCAACCGTTTAATTTTTATATCTAATGAATAACCCCGACGGGAAGAAACTATAACCGTCCGCAAAAAGCGGTCATGGAAAGCCTGACGCATCTGAGTATCAGATAAAGCCGCACCCCCGTCAATGATTAAAGGAAGTAATAAGACGACAGCAGCGGGATTGAGGATGATATTCCCCAGGAAAATGGATAATAATAAGCTAGAACAGCAAATAATCCCTTCTCGCAGCAACAATGTCTGAAATTGCGGGATTCTATTGACTATTTCCCCATTTACGACTTCTAGGATCTTTAAATCAAATGCCCAACGGCCTAAACTTTGTCCCTGATTGTTGTAAACTACGACTACGCGAAAAATTAACCAAGCAAAAACAAACACCAAAATTTGGGCAAATTGAATACCAATTTCATTACTTCTAACCATAGAACTCAGTAACCATGCACTAAAAAAGTCTATAGCTAAAGCCATTCCTCGACGAGTAAGATTCCCTTTAGGGTAGTGCCTTTGATTTACTTTAACAAGAGTCATACTCTTTACCTCCCTAGTGGTAGAGTTTAAATTTATTCAAACCTGTGTAGACTTATAGCGTAAGTCAGGAGGTAGGGGCGCAGGGCCTGCGCCCAGTCAGGAGTCACCGAGTCAAACTCGCTTGCTTTTCAGAACGAGAAAGTGCAAGGTTTTGGCTTATGGTGTCTCAAAACAGTTGCATTTTTCTTTGTCGGATATGGACAATTGAGGATATCCAGATAGTTGAAACTGTTCCCTCCCCTCACAGAAGCTATTGGAAAATCTGTATCAATTTTTACTCCCTGGAATAAACAATGCAACAAATAGTTGATTCTGATACGGCATTTATATTTATATTAAGAGATAATAATTAAATCAGATTGCAGACTAATAAGGTACAGGATCTAAATTCAAAACCAGACAGCAAACTATTTTTACTCCTGACTCCTAAATTCTGCTGTAGATATTCACTCAATCTTGATGACCATCTGACACAAAATTAACAATTAGTTTCATAACTAATAACTAATAACTAATAACTAATAACTAATAACTAATTAGGTCTTGTTCTGATGTCAAATATTTACAATACTCAAGAGTTAATTCAGATTTTAGCAATCGAACGCCAAGCTTGCTTGAAAGGAGAAAGGTTAAAGTTAGATATAACTGTTGCTAGTAATCCTGTTATAGATCCGTTTATCAGAACCGAGGGAGTACAAAGATTCACGGCTTACCAAGATTTTAAAGCCTCTATTCATGAATATCAACGAGAAAATCAAGTTTCTGGCATTATCTGGAAAGATATTCAAGTTAAAGGTAAAAATCTCCATTATCCAGAAATTGATGCAGAATTGATTGCCTTAGAAAGCGATTTAGAAATCTTGAAACCTGCCAAAGATTCTCTTTTAGAATTTTGGTATCTGGTGACAGAAGAAATGGATTTATATCTAAGTTTTAGTAATGGTAAACAACATCAAAAAGTGAACACAGTAGATGTAGAAAGAATTGTCCAAAGAACAGAATGGGCAACTTTATTAAAGTGGGAAAATCCCAACTTTTTAGAAATTATTTTACAACTAGGTTGGGGACAACCACAAGAAGCCGCTTATAAACGGGGAAGACCATTAGCCGGTAGTGAATTTATTCATGCCGTCAATCCAGGATGTTATCCTATCGGTTAATATTAGGAGGCAGATGTTTGGCTTGTTAAGCATACTATAGTTTCTGTATTAGAATCATCACAGAAGTATATTAAGTTGAGCGAGATCCAAAAACTTGACCCCCAACCCAGAAGCGAGGAGGGGGCTATGATTAACATAACAAGTTAGGAAGAGGTAATTATTGTTTGATTCCTTTCATTGATAAAGCTATGCGTTTGAGTTTTTCGTTGATTTCTAAAACTTGTACTTTCACAACTTGTCCAACTTTCACAATTTTTTTGGGATCATCTACAAATCTATCCGCAAGTTGGGAAATATGCACTAAACCATCTTGATGGACTCCAATATCAACGAAAGCACCGAAGTTAGCAACGTTGGTAATAATTCCTTCTAGTTGCATTCCTACGGTTAGATCTTTAATTTCTTTGATTCCTTCTTTAAAGGTAGCATATTTAAATTCAGCACGGGGATCTCTACCTGGTTTTTCTAATTCGCTGAGAATGTCGCGCAGGGTTGGTTCTCCAATGGTGTCGGTAACGTATTTTTTGATGTTGGCTTTTTTGAGTTTTTCTGCAATTTGTGTAACTTGATTTAAGGATACTTCCAAATCAGCCGCAATAGATTGTACCAGGGCGTAACTTTCTGGATGAACTGCGGTATTATCTAAGGGATTTTCACCACCACGAATTCTTAAAAAACCTGCGGCTTGTTCAAAGGCTTTTGGTCCTAGTTTGGCTACTTTTAAGAGTTGACGACGATTTTTAAATGCGCCATTTTCGTTGCGATGGGCAATAATATTATTGGCTATAGTCGGGGTAATTCCTGAAACAAATGTTAGCAATTCTTTAGAGGCGGTATTTAAGTCTACACCCACATAATTCACGCAACTTTCGACGGTTTCATCTAATTTCTTTTTCAGTAATTTTTGATCAACGTCGTGTTGATATTGTCCAACACCAATTGATTTAGGATCTATTTTCACTAATTCCGCTAAAGGATCTTGTAATCTTCTACCAATACTAATTGCACCTCTGACAGTAACATCTAAATCAGGAAATTCTTCTCTAGCTACTTCGCTGGCAGAATATATAGATGCACCAGATTCATTAACCATGACTTTAATTGGTTTATGGGCTATATTTGGTAATACTTCGGCAACAAACTCTTCTGTTTCTCGTGAGGCTGTACCGTTACCAATAGCAATTAATTGAATTTGGTATTTTTCAATTAGCTTCTTAATAGTTTGTGCCGCCTTTTGACGTTGTTCTGCCGCTTGGTGGGGAAACACAGCTTCATATTCCAAAAATTTGCCAGTTTCATCTAAAATAGCAACTTTACACCCGGTTCTAAATCCTGGATCTATGGCCATTGTCGGTTTCATTCCTGCGGGTGCTGATAACAGTAGTTCTCGTAAATTGGTTTCAAAGGTTTTGATTGATTCTATATCAGCAAAGGTTTTTTTCTCCTTAGTTACTTCGCTAATTAAGGAAGTTTTCATCAAGCGGTTAAAACTATCTTTTAACATGACTTGATAAAAGTCGCGCACGTTACGAACTTTAGTTTTGATTTCTTGAGATTCTAAATAACCCAGGATAAAATCTTCGTCATAAGCAACTTCAAAACTAAGGATTTTTTCATCTTCTCCTCGACATAAAGCCAACAGATTATGAGGGGCAATATTTTTGACTTTAATCTGATAATTGCGGTACATTTCAAATTTAGTTGTCCCTTCAGAATGTTCGTCTTTGATGCGAGAAATAAACAGCCCATTTTCTAAAAGATAATCGCGGATATATGCCCGTAATTCTGCTTTTTCTGCTACTTCTTCGGCTAAGATATCAGATGCCCCTTTTAAAGCTTCATCTGCGGTTTTTACTCCTAAAGTTTCGGAAATATACTTTGCTGATTCTTCCTCTAATGATGCAGAAACAGCATTTTTTGTATTTAGAGATTGAATAAATCTGGCGAGCGCTTCTAACCCTTTTTCCCTGGCAATGGTAGCACGAGTCCGACGTTTGGGACGATAGGGTAAATATAAATCCTCCAGTTCGGTTTTTTGGAGACAGGATGCTATTTTTGCTTGTAGTTCTGGGGTAAGTTTATCTTGTTGAGCGATCGCACTCACAATTACTTTTTTTCTTTCTTCTAACTCCGTTAAGTAATTATGCCTATCTTGTAAATCCCGTAATTGCACCTCATCCATTTCATCTGTTTTTTCTTTACGGTAACGCGCAATAAAGGGAATTGTTGCCCCTTCTGCTAAAAGTTCCAGCGCGTTTTGTACCTGCTGGGGTTTAAGTTGTAGTTCACTTGCGAGGAGTTGGGAAATGTTCAACATCGGGTATTTAAATTAAAAGTGTTAAATGAATTCCAGCACGAATAGATAGTGTTAGTTCAATGTACCAAATAATGGCACTATTTGAAAATAGCGATTCCCTAGCTTGACAATAAAATCATTGCCATTTTGCTTTACTTAAGTATATGATCAGTAACGTTCCTGAAAATGGTCTAACTCTACTGGTATTAAACAGTAGTTCGTAGTTTGGAGATGAGTAAAAATGCCTTTATTTTTCTTGATGACATTAGTTACAGGTGTAATGACTAGCTATCTCTTCAAAAGAAATGATGATGAAATCACTAATATTGCAGGTGTTTTCACAGCCGTCATTTTTATTGTAAGTTTAGTATTAGCACCTTGGCCAATTCAGTTTGGTTTGTTGATGTTTGTGGTGATTATTAGTCACAAACTGCTGAATAAAAGTTGGTTTTAAGCTAATTCTTTCAGAAATTTTCGCAATTTCGAGCCATAATCTCATATAAGTCGGCGATTATCCACCCTCTGTCATAAGATAATTTAGTGAGGGGAAAGAGGGTGTTGATAGTTGGATAAAAGATATTATAGTCTCAAAGATAAAAAAGGATCTTGTCTCCTTACCATCTGTTACAGATTTTCAACCTTTTTGATATAATTAAACCTTGTCAAACTTCCCATTGTTGCGCTTTCTTACTACCCTAGCATCAAAAATATATCAACCAGCAAGACTGACGCAGAATCAAGAAAATTTGGTTTATATTATAAGTCTTAAGTAAATAAAATATATGTAATTTTGATTATGCTGAAAAAACTCATTCTCGAAAATTGGAAAAGTTTCCGTTATGCAGAACTTCCACTTGATCCTTTAACTGTGCTTATTGGCACTAATGCAAGTGGTAAATCTAATGTAGTTGAAGCTTTGGAATTTTTGCAAAGAATAGCGAACGGTGAAAATATTGAAACAGCTTTAGCAGGGGATAAAACACTTTCTTCTATTCGTGGAGGTGTTGAATTAGCTGCACGAAAAGGTGAAAATGAGTTTACTTTAAAGGTGTTAGTTGGTGCTGAAGATGATGCAGATTATTTATATAATTTACAAATACAAACACTACCTTCCTTCAAGCTTTGTGAAGAATATCTAGAAATTATAGACATGAATAATAATGATATACTTAAAATTAAACTTATGGATTTTTATTATCAAGCAAAGAGTGGTTTACACTTCAAAGGTACAAGAGTTTGGAGACTATCAAAAACACGAAGAAATGATAAAAAAATACTAGAACAACCAACAGATGTAGAAGAAGACAATCAAAAATATTTGAAACTACCAAAAATAGCAACAAATTTTACTATTGATAATTTGTCCAATCTTTTAGTTTTAAATCCGATTTCATCTAAAATGCGCGATTACTCAAGACTTTCTGAAAATATAGAAAGCGATGGTTCAAATATTGCTGGAGTATTAGCAGGATTACCAGATGATAAAAAAACAGAAATTGAAAATACGCTATCTGAATATTTAAAAGATTTACCAGAAGGTGATATTAAGAAAGTATGGGCTGAACCAGTAGGAAGACTGAAAACAGATGCAATGCTTTATTGTCAGGAAGAATGGAAACCAGGAGAAATCACAGAAATTGATGCGAGAAGTATGTCAGATGGAACATTACGCTTTCTAGCCATTCTCACAGCATTATTAACTCGTCCTGAAGGTAGTCAAATTGTCATAGAAGAAATAGATAATGGTTTACATCCTTCCCGTGCAGCACTACTGGTAAAAATATTAAAAGAAATTGGCACTAAACGCAATATTGATATTTTACTCACTACCCATAACCCAGCTTTACTAGATGCGTTCGGTCCCGAAATAGTTCCCTTTGTAGTTGTCGCACATCGAGATTCGGAAACAGGAGAAAGTAAACTTACCCTTTTAGAAGATATTGACAACTTCCCTAAATTATTTGCATCCTATTCCTTGGGACAAATGACAACTAAAGGCGCAATTGAACGCAGCCTTTCTCATGGGGAGTAATTAAAAATATGAGAAAAGTTTTATTAATAGATACATCTTTATTGTGCGTCTGGTTAAAAGTTCCAGGTAAAGAAACTGCTGGTAATAATAAATGGGACTTTGAACTTGTTAATGAAAAAATTCTCACAGAAATTGAAAAAGGAACAACCTTGGTACTGCCATTAGCGACAGTGATAGAAACAGGTAATCATATTGCCCAAGCTAAAACCACAAATTCAGATAGTAAAAGAATAACATCAGAAAAATTTGCCGAAATTATGATTTATGCGGCCGACGAAAAAAGTCCTTGGGCTGCTTTTCGTGAACAAATTGTATTATGGGAAGCAGAAGGATTGAAAAATTTAGCAGAAAAATTTCCTAATCAAGCTGTAGAAAAAACTTCTATGGGAGATGCGAGTATTGTAGTCTTGGGTTGGTATTACTATCAAAAAAAAGGTTTTCATGTAGAATTTCTGACAGATGATAATGGTTTAAAATCTCAAGAACCACCACAGCCTCAGCCACCGACACGCCGCAGTAGTCGTGGCAAATGATGAGAGTATGAAATAAATTTATCTTCCTAGTTTACAATATTCATCCACCAAATAACGCTTTGATGACACTTAGGAAGACCCTTATCTAGTCCTATCCGGGAAATGGGAGAAATCCTTGGCTAAATTATCAACAATTTTAATATTTACTGTAAACTACATTTAAGTATCCACCTTATTGAAGTAAAATGTTATCATGCTGAATAACCTCAATCATTTACACATCAAAAACTTCCGCTCCCTGGCAGATGTTCATATTTCACCTGATTCCCTCAATATTCTCTTTGGACCCAATGGAGCGGGAAAATCAACATTTCTAGATACAATCTGGTTTATTAGAGATTGTGCAATTAGAGGAGTTGATTCAGCTTCCTCATTTAGAGATCATGGAATTGGTATTCTTTGGGATGGAGCAAGTGAAACAGATAATATATTAATTGAAATAGAAGATGAATCAACTAAATATGAAGTTTCATTTGGATTATCTTCTGGAAGAATTGAAGCTTTTGCGGGTGAGAAATTAATTAATAAAATTAATAATCAATTACTTATTAACAGAACCATAGGTAGTGATAAAGCAACATTTTATCAATTTATGGGAGAAGATGAAACTACTATTACTCTCAGAGAACCTGAAAAACTTGCCCTAACTAGCTATGTAGCCTTTGGGAAAGGTGATGGTACTGCATCAGAGTTAGACAGATTACTTCGTGCTGCACGTTCTTATCATTTAAGAGGTGCTTCTCTATTTAATCTGAGAAGAGCCGGTTCAGAATCAGAACCTGGTGATAGATTACAAGATAGATGTGAAAATTTATGGTCTGTTTTGAGAAACTTACATGATAGACAAGTAATTGATGATAGATATGACACAATTATGAAATTTATGCGCGAAAGTTTCCCAGCTTTCGATGGTTTATATTTTGAGCAAACTGGCAGAAATACAGTTTATGCAAATTTTTTAGATAAAAGACGACGTAAACCAATTCAAGCTTCAGGAGTATCTGACGGATATATTCAAATGCTTATTAATCTCACGGCATTATTTTCTGAAAAACCTAATGGTTATTCCTTAATTTTATTAGATGAACCTGATATATCTCTTCATCCTTGGGCATTGGCAGTTTTTGGTAAAGCAGTGAAACTGGCTACAGAAAAATTGAATAAACAAGTATTTATTGCCACTCATTCACCAGTTTTAATTAGTCAATTTGAACCACAAAATATATGGGCGACCGAACTTGATAAAAATGGACAAACTGTGATGAAAAGGGTTAGCGAAATAACAGATATTCAAGATTTGTTAGAAGAATATGCTACAGGTTCATTATATATGGCTGAAATGATTGCCCCCCAAAGTCAGTCTGATGCTGAGGAATTAAGTCAATGAATGGAGAAAATATCACTAGCAACCAGCCATGCTATTCTGGGTTTGAATTTGGATTGATTGTTACAGGTGAAACTGAAACAGAGCATCTACCAAGCTTATTCAAAAATCTCACAAAAACTGGTATATGTACATTTAAAATTATTAGGCGTATTGGACAGCTTTCGCCTAGAAATTCTCTTAAAAAACATACTTTATCTATTATTGGAACAAACAAGAAGGATTTGACTCAAAATCAGCAAAAAATTGGTTGTGTAGCTAGATCCTATTTGTTAGAAAATTCATGTAGATATGTATTGTTAGTAGATGACTTAGAAAAAGATAGAGTGAGCAAAGCTCCACAAGTTTTCCAAGTATATCGAGAAGCACTAGATTTGATTTTACTAGAACAAAAAAAGCGTGCTTCAGTTCATTTTTTAGTAAACATGATTGAAGCCTACTACTTTGCTGATTCTCACGCAATCAATATAGCTTTAGGTTTAGTAACTCCTTTACAGGATTATCCTGAAGATGTTGAAAAAATACCCCATCCTAAAAATGAATTAAAAAAGTTATATCCTGGATTTGATGAAAAAGAGGATGGTGGAAAAATACTAAAACTTCTCAGAGTTGAACATATTTTATCTCGTTCTGATACCTGTGCATACCTGAGAACTTTATTTTATTGGTGCTACAAAGTTTTACAAAAATACCCATATCCAGAAATTCTAGAACTATTCCAGGCTGAACAATATCACTTTCATGATGGGATCTTAAGTGAGGTAACACAACAACAATTAGACAATATGGCGGAAAACCCTACAGCCTAACTGCCAACAACAGCTTTCATAGATTTGTTAGAGTGAATACACCAGGATTTTTTTCAGTCATATCTGTAGATAACGCCAGCAGACGAGGCACTTCATGCTTACAAATACCCTACTTCTCTCAAATCAACTTCCCAGTTTACAATATTCATCCACCACAGAACGCTTCGATGACACTTGGGAAGCCCCCCTGGCAACCCTTTTGGGACTAGGACGCGCCGCTGGGGCAGATTTTGTAGAATACTTCCTAGAACGTCGCAACTACATCAGTTGTTTAGCCGAAGAAGACACCATCACCAGCATTTCCCCAAGTTTAGCGACAGGTGCGGGAGTGCGAGTATTTCGTGGCAAAGCTGACTGCTACGTTAGCACCAATAACCTCACATTTGCCGGTTTAAAAGCTGCTTTAGAAAAAGCCCTTTCCATCTTAGGCTTACAACTACCTGGTCCCACTGGTTTCATCCCCGAAATCAACCTAGAATTACTCAGAGACTACGCCACAAAACGCGGTAAAGACGGTTGGCTGCCCTTATGTAGTTCTATCCGCGAAATGGGAGAAGTCCTCCTGGATGGTACAGCCCAACTTAACAAAAAAGCTACCCACGTCCAATCTCGTCGCGCTTCCTACTTCCGTGATTGGCAAGAAGTATTAGTTGCTGCCAGTGACGGCACATTTGCCCGTGATATCCGCCTCACCCAGTCAGTTGGGTTTAACCTCCTTTGTGCTGACGGCGCTAACCGTGCCTCCATTGGCGAACGTGCTGGTAACACCAGTGACGCTAACTTCCTGAGAACCTGGGATTATCAACAAGCCTCCGAACAAATCGCCGAATCAGCCGGTAAAATGCTTTATGCAGATTACGTAGAATCAGGAACTTACCCCATTATCATGGCCAATCATTTTGGCGGTGTAATTTTCCATGAAGCTTGCGGACACCTTTTAGAAACCACTCAAATTGAACACAAAACCACACCATTTGCCGATAAAAAAGGTGAGAAAATCGCCCATGAAAGCCTGACTGCTTGGGATGAAGGACGCACTGATAACGCCTTTGGGACTATTGATATGGACGATGAAGGAATGCCCGCCCAAAGAACATTATTAATTGAAAAAGGCATCCTCAAAAACTTCCTCGCTGATAGAACCGGTTCAGTGCGGACAGGACACCCCAGAACAGGCAGTGGCCGCCGTCAAAATTACACTTTTGCTGCTGCTAGTCGGATGCGAAATACATATATTGATTGTGGAGAACACACCACAGAAGACCTATTTGCCTCCGTTGATAAAGGCATTTACTGTAAGAAAATGGGTGGTGGCAGTGTCGGCGCAACAGGTCAATTTAACTTTAGCGTTGACGAAGCTTACTTAATAGAAAATGGCAAAATTACCAAACCATTAAAAGGTGCTACTTTGATTGGTGAAGCAAAGGAAATTATGAATAAAATTTCCCTATGTTCTCAAGATTTAGAATTAGCTCCCGGCTTTTGTGGTTCTGTTAGTGGCAGTATTTATACAACTGTTGGACAACCCCATATTAAGGTTGATTCTATCACTGTCGGCGGCAGATAAAAACCAATACGGTTTAGTTAAATCTAGAACTCTTTGTGAAAGTCATTTTTTAAACGAACCACAGAGGCACAGAGGACACAGAGAGAAGAAAAAATTTTTAACTAAACTGTATTGAGATAAAAACAGATAAGCCATATTATCTGCGTTCGTCTGCGTTCAAAATTCAGAAATTAATTCATCATGACAAAAATACAAGAAATCGCCACTTACGCCCAAGAAAATGCCGCCAAACTTGGCATTAAAAAATTCGACATTTACGGCTCAACTGTAGATGATACGAGCGTTCAAGTTGACCAAGGTGAACCCAAACAAGTCAAAGCTTCCAATCGTTCTGGGGTAACAGTTCGAGTTTGGAATGAAGAAAATACAATGGGTGTTACCAGCACTACAGATGTAGATCCCAAAGGGTTAGAATTAGCTTTAAAAACTGCTTACGAAGCCAGCTTTTTTGGTGTAAAAGAAAATGTTCCTGATTTTAGTCCAGAAGCAACTATTCCTATCCCTAATAAACACCAAGAAAAAGCTCTCCAAGCACCTGTTTCTGAACTAATAGAAAAGCTATTAGTAGCAGAAAAAGAATTATTAGCAACTCATTCTGCTATTAAGGGAGTACCTTATAATGGGTTAGCACAAAGAGATATTGACAGATTTTATCTCAATAGTGAAGGGGCTTTAAGAACTGAATCTCATTCTTTGGCTTCTATTTATTTGTACAGCAAAACTGAAGAAGAAGGTAAAAAGCCTCGCAGTGCTGGTGCTTATCGAGTTAAGGAAACTGTCGCTGATTTAGATATTGCTGGTTGTATCAAAGAAACTGCTGAGAAAACTATCAGTCATTTGCATTATGAAAAAATCAAAACTGGTAAGTATCAAGTAGTTTTTTCTCCTGAAGCTTTTTTAAGTTTGTTAGGTGCTTTTTCTAATTTATTTAACGCCCAAAATATTCTGGATAATCAAAGTTTATCGAAAGCTGATGATATTGGTAAAGAAATTGCTTCACCTTTACTTTCAGTTTATGATGACGCTTTACACCCTGCTAATATTGGGGCAGAAAGTTTTGATGGTGAAGGTACACCAACCCGGCAAATTAAGTTAATAGAAAATGGCATTTTAACCAGTTTTTTGCATAGCGCGGGAACTGCTAAAAGATTAAATGCTCAACCTACAGGTAATGCTAGTATTGGCGCAAAAGTCAGCGTTAGTCCTAATTTTTATCATGTTTTTGCAGCAGGAACGCCTGAGAAAGAATTGAGTTTAGCAACTGCGGAAAATGTGATTTTAATTGATGATTTACAAGCTCTCCATGCGGGTGTTAAGGCTTTACAAGGTTCTTTTTCTTTACCTTTTGATGGTTGGTTAGTTAATAAAGGTGAGAAAGTTAGTATTGAGTCGGCAACGGTAGCTGGTGATTTTCTGGAACTTCTCAAATCTATTGTTTATGTGGAGAAAGAGGTGGAATTAACACCAGGAGGAGTTGCTCCCAGAGTTTGGGTGAGTGAACTTTCTATTACTGGAGATTAATATCTTTTTTTCATTCTGTGCGTCTGTGGTTTAAGGTTAATTTATCGAACCACAGAGGCACAGAGGACACGGAGGAAGGAGGTTAAAAAGGAGTGTTTTCACATAACCAAGCTAAGGCTGCACCGAGTGTTTCTGCTATGATGCTAATGAGACGATAAAGAGCGATCGCACTAATCACTAAGGCCACCGGAAAATGATATTGTAATAGTAACATCGCTGTGGTTTCAAACACGCCCAAACCACCAGGCGCACCAGGAACAACTAACCCCAATACCCAAGCACAACTAAAAGCTCCCACTAATAAGGGTATTTGCTCCCAATTTACAGAAGTTAACGCCATTATAGTTAATATAAATCCAGCAGCCCGCAAGCCTAAAAAAACTAATTCTCCTAATAATGGTTTCACCGGATAGCGGTTAATTATAAAAATATCAATTAATTGGTTTTCTTCAGCAGATTTTTTATTTTTCCAACGTTCTAAAAGTTGAATAACTGGGTTTAAAAATCGGGTATCAAGTACACATAAGACAATTATTAAGGCTAAGAATTGGATAATAATTAAATTAAAATTTAGACTATTAACAATAAGTTGACTACCAAATAAAACAATAATAATTAAAGCTGCTGCTAACATTAATAGTGGTTCTAACAAAACACTTAAAGTCGCAATATTTGTAGGGATATTAGCATTTTTAGCCGCCATGATTCGCCCATAATAATGCCAGACATTCCCAGGTAAATATTTAGCAATATTCGTTTTTAAATAAACTTGGATAAACTCAATAGCAGATACAGATTGATTTAACTCCCTGAGTACCCAAGTCCAAATCCAACCCGCCCAAATATGTGCCAATAAAGTTACACTTGTAGCAGTTGCCAATATTAACCATCCGGTAATATTAATCCGAATAGCACTAACTCCTAACCAATTATCTTTTAACGCTTTCAATAAAAAAAACAGCGTTCCACCTAAAATTAACCACCGGATAATTTTCTTCATTTTTGATTTGTGAATATTGAAAATATTGGGCGCATAGAATTCACTTCTACACAGACAAAATCCACCTACGTGGGTTAAATTAATATTAGTCCACGCAGGTGGACTTTGCTTGTGTAGCCGCGATTTCCAATCGCCCATCTAATTTAAGAACTAATTTTGAGATTGCAAATACCAACTTTCTAAGGACAAACGATGAATTTCTCGCCAAGGAATATTATGTTGTCGTGCTAATTCTGCACAATCTTCATATTCTGGCTGCACATTAGTAATTACCTTTTGCGTAGCTGTTCCTGTCCATGCCACTTTTACCGCTATTGTTCCATAAATAGTGTCTACCTTTTGCATTTCTCGTTGTAAAATTGATCGTTTTTGCGTAGTGCGACGAATGCCTAAAGTGCTAGTTTCTCGAAATAACACCGCTTCACAACTAGCTAAATTTTCAGGATGACAAATCACAGTTAATAAAATTCCAGTTCGTGACTTTTTCATCCCTATGGGTTGAGTAAACACATCCACCGCACCCGCAGCAAATAAAGCCTCAAATACATAACCGAATACTTGGGGATTTAAGTCATCTATTTGAGTTTCTAGGACAGTAATCGGTTCTAAATTTGGGGAATATGCCCCTAAATTAGAGTTATCGGTCTGTAAAGATTCATTTTCACCGTACCAAAGCCGTAGTATATTAGGAATGGGTAAATCTAGAGAACCCGCCCCTAATCCTACTTTTTTGATAGTCATTGGTGGTGGTGAACCAAAGTCTTGAACTAAGGTAGTAGCGATCGCCGCCCCCGTTGGTGTTACCAATTCTCTGTCAATACCATTGCTATAAACTGGACAACCCCGCATTTCCCACAACTTTAACACCGCTGGTACTGGTACAGCCATTCTTCCATGTGCCGCATTAACAGTACCACCTCCAGTGGGAAATGCAGAACAGTATAGCAAAGGCAACCCTGAGCGATCGCTATCAATACCCAACCAATCCAAACCTAAACAAGTACCAACAATATCCACAATCGCATCCACCGCACCCACTTCATGAAAATGAACTTTTTCCGGTGCGATGCCATGAACAGCCCCCTCTGCAACTGCCAACTGTCGGAAAACAGCTAAACTCCAAGCTTCCGCCCGCACTGGCAAATTCCCCTTAACAATCATCTCCTCTATTTCTGGCAAATGACGGGTGTGGTGGTGATCATGTTCATTGTGATCATGATGATGGTGATGATGAGAAACCAAATCTACATCAACCTTAGTCGCTTGTTGACCTTGACGGTGAACCAATTCCGCCCGCAATCGGTATTCCTGCCCAAGTCCCAAGCCATTAAGTTGTTCTCTCAAATACTCAACAGGCACACCCAGACTAACCAACGCCCCCAAACACATATCACCAGAAACCCCTGTTGGACATTGAAGATAAACAATTTTATTCATAAATTTATTAGTCATTAGTCATTAGTCATCAGTCATTGGGAAAATTCTTCCCCCTTGCCCCCTGCATCCTACACCCCTGTTTCTTCTCTGTCACCTGTCACCTGTCACCTGTCACCTACTCCCCACCTTATTATGGCCAAAATATTCACCATTCATCCTGATAATCCTCAAAGCCGCCGAATAGAGGAAATAAAGTTAGCGTTATTAAGTGGCGCTATCATGCTCTACCCTACAGATACAGTTTATGCAATTGGTTGTGACTTGAATGCCAAGTCGGCGGTGGAAAGAGTGCGGCAAATCAAACAGTTAGCAAATGATAAACCACTGACATTTTTATGTCCCTCACTCTCCAATGTGGCGACTTATGCCTTCGTAAGTGATACAGCCTACCGGATTATGAAGCGTTTGATACCAGGACCCTACACATTTTTGCTCCCTGCGACCAAACTAGTACCGCGACTAGTGCAAAATCCCAAACGCAAAACCACAGGAATTCGAGTGCCAAATCATAACGTTTGCTTGGCATTAATGGAAGCGTTAGGAAACCCAATTATTTCCACTTCTGCTCATGTGCAAACAAATGATCAAGACCAGGAAATAGTTGAGGACGGAAAACAACCAATTTTGTCACGGGTAGATTTATACGACCATTTGGATAAATTGGTAGATATCATTATTGACACTGCCGAAGAACCTACATATCAAGTGTCTACCATTTTAGATTTAACCGATGAAGAACCAGTTATTATTCGGAGAGGTTTAGGTTGGGAAGCTGTAGCTACTTGGGTTTAAGAATAAAGCTTTACAAGTGCAACCCCTTGTTTTGGACTCCGTTGCCCTAATTATTATGATCACCTGACTCCAATTTTGAAATTGTCATCCTCCCAGGCACTCTTACCCCAGTCATGAAATTATGGCTACGCCACACAGGCTACCGGCCAATCTTAGCATGACTAAGGTTTTGGCAATTTGTCCTCAGAGTGAATATCTATTATGCCATCTTTGATTTAGTTGCTAAAAATAAAGCGACACAATTAACAAGCCCTTAACTTTGGAAATTTCCTACAGTGTTTACATATCAGGAGTCTAGTTGGTGAGTTTTGAGGCATAAATCCCCAAAGATTTTTACTCCTGAGACTGGCCTTAAATACTGTATATGCGTTTGAGTTAAGGTGCAATACCAATTTTATAGAAAAGTCATGAAAGCTAACATCGCCAATCTGCCTAATTCTACATCTGCTTTTGATAGTTATATTTCTCTTGAAGAATTGTCTGTTCCTACCAGCGATACATTAGTACAACTTTTATCCCATGAGATGCAATCTCAAGTTAAATCCGCCACTTCAGGTGTACAAGATGTTGTTGTCCGCATAGCTAAAGAAGTAGAACGGATATGTGATAAAAGCTCCCGCATTCAAAACTCAGGACAAATTCAGTCTTGGCAAATTACTTTAGGAAGACATCGTTTACAAAAATGTCTGCGTTACTATCAACTTGGTTCTAAACAGGGACGAGTAGAATTGCACAGTAGCTTAGGCGCAATTGTTTATCGTCACGTAACTGTTGCTGGCTCAGATTTAGGATTTGAGGCTCGTTACAATCTGATTGAAGATTTTTTACAAGCTTTTTATATCGAAGCAATTAAAGCTTTCCGTCGAGAAACCGAACTACCTGAAGATTACACCCCCCGTACTCAGTTACAAGTAGCTGAGTATATGGCATTTACAGAACAATATGCCAAACGCCGGATTAATTTACCTGGTGGTGCTAATCAACAACTAATTGTTTTACGCGCTCAAGGTTTTGCCCGTCGTCAACCCCAAGAAACTACTGTAGATATTGAAATGGCAGTGGATTCGGCGAAAACGGAAGAAGCCGAATCTTATCAACGCAATGTGGCAGTGCAGCAAATTCGCTCACAAATGATTGCTAAACCTGGTTTTGACCCTTCGGAAGAATCGGAACGCAATCGCGTGATTACCGAATTGATGAAATATCTGGAGTCTCAAGGACAATCTGATTGTATGAATTACTTGACTCTCAAACTCCAGGATCTTTCTGCACCGGAAATTGACCAAATTCTCGGTTTAACCAGTCGTCAACGGGATTATTTACAACAGAGATTTAAATATCATGTTGAGAAGTTTGCCAAACAGCACCAATGGCAATTAGTTCATCAATGGTTAGGTGCTGGTTTAGAACATAAGTTAGGTTTATCTTCCCAGCAATGGGATATTTTTTGGCATCAACTCACACCACAGCAACAGCAAATTTTTGAACTAAAAACTGCTTGTCAAAGTGATCAACTTATTTCTAAAGCTGTTCAATGTACTCCTAAACAACTGCAAAAGCGCTGGACGCAAATGTTAGAATTGGCATGGTCTATTCGTAACGGTCATGCTGAAACCAAAAATAATTAAGTTCCATCTAGTCGGTTGGGTTGACGCAAGGAAACCCAGCATTTTTATGGAAATATTAGGTAAGACGGGCATGAATATTTATCGTTAGGGCAAGGCAGAAGGCAGGACGGAAGAGGGTTTGGGGCAACTTTACCTTTAGTTACATACTTCGGTTTTTTACGCCTTTCTACTTAGGTTGGTGTTAAGAATGTTTAATTCCTACTTTTTTTAGTGTTTGAGATGCCAGGTTCAAAATTTGTTCCTGACAAATACCCGGATTTTTATATTTGCCTACAGAGACATTAAATTTTCTTTGAGAAGTCCATGAAAACAAGTTTTATTTAGTAAATAAACCCCAAAATGGACGTGAGTAAGTTTGTTCGGGGATTTGACTTACCATCTACTTAGGATTAAACTAAAAACTAACTAATCAACAATACCTTGTCCAAATTAGAAAAAGCCTTGATTTGTAGGTTGGGTCGTGGGACGTAAACGTATCCCCGCGTGAACGGGAAGCAATAGCATGAAACCCAACATAAGCGTTGGGTTAGGCTGTCCCTGAACCCAACAAAGCAGGAAATGGACAAGGTATTGATCAATAAAGTCTATAATAAGGCAGTCTAAATTCAAATGTTTGATGGATTTTGGGATAACGTCTTTCGCTACCCTCGGTATTTAGTTAGCATTGTCTTGGGTATTTTTCTGAATACCCTCGAACCGCTGTTTCCATTGTTAAAACGTCCTGTGACGCTGATGGCTATTTTAGGCTTGTTTACTGGTGGTCTTTTTTTCGTAACGCTTACCGTGCGGGCTATGCTGGGATTGAGTTCAATGTAACCCAAAAGCCAGGAAAGTGTTGATTTTATGCACCGTCCACTTTCATTTACGTTTAGAATCATGTTATTAAACCTCTGTGAGAAGGCGGAATTTATATGGCTACAAATCGCCGCGTTTCCCGCGTTGCTGAATTAATTAAACGGGAAGTTAGCCAAATGCTACTCAACGGTATTAAGGATGACCGTGTGGGTACGGGAATGGTCAGTGTTACCGATGTGGATGTTTCTGGGGATCTACAACACGCTACCATCTTTGTGAGTATTTATGGAACGGAGGAAGCGAAAACGGAAACAATGGCTGGTTTAAAGTCAGCTACGGGTTACGTTCGCAGTGAATTGGGGGCTAGAGTCAGATTGAGACGGACTCCAGAAGTGATCTTTGTGGAAGATCGTTCTATAGAACGAGGTACTAAGGTGCTGAGTTTATTAAACCAACTGGAGCAACAACGAGCATCAGCAAGTGTGGATGGGGTAGTAGAAGAGATGGCTGAATGATTTATTAATGCAAAGTTAACCAAAATATAAATAAATTTGGAACTTGTTGCTAGTTAAAGCACTCTAGGTGGGGATAATAGGGAATGCCTTGATTCCCTATTTTTGGAGAGTTATGGGTATTGCAAATCTTGTGTCTTAGGATAGAGGTCAAAAATCATAGACTTATATATGCTAATAAAGTTAACGCTAAAGCAAATTTAGTATGATTTTAATAATTTTAATACAAGTTAATGTTAAAAATGTAAATATCTAGGTTTGATTAGTAAACTTAACTGCTGTTATCTTAGGAATATGAAGTTGAAATACCATGAATGTCATCCTTTGTTGACAAACTTAACATTTCTTTAGATAATTTGGAGGTGTATAGCGTCAAAATGATAATAGTTCCGTATAGCAAACTACAAAACCCTGGACACAGGTTTAATTATTGCCATGTTTGTTCCTCGTGCATAACGGGAACGCTATCTAAATGTATTTTTGATGTAATTTTGTGAGAAAAAAACCATGACTGTGAATACGGTGCCTTCTATCAATTACAATTACTACTCTCTGAATGTTATTCAGGACGAAGCACGCCGACTGGTGGAGAGGGGAATGGTTGGTCGTCAACAACCAATATATACACTTTGCCAGTTTATCCCGGCTAGAGAGTGGGTTTGTGTAGAATGTGAATTAGAGAAATGTGATTTTTTACTGCGCGATCGCATCGGTGATTTAATCGGACGTGAAGAGTGGGATAACGACTAATAATTTTGTTTTTTTAATAAACTACTGTTATTTTTAATTGTACTTGTTTGTAGTTTCTGGCTATAAACAGGTATATTTTTTTCTATATTTCTTGAATTTCATTTGACGCAGAGAAATAATGATATAAAGTTGGGTAGGATCTTCGGTAAAACTGCGATCGCCTGAGTTCGACATAAGATAATTTTTGGAAAACTGCCCCAAATATGAGTCTCAAACCCTGATGATCTCGGTGAAAAAATCATAACTCTGTTCGCGTAGCGTCTCCGAAGGAGAAACTCCTAACACCGAACTCAGGTGCGATCGCTTATTTTGGTTGATCACGCCGAAACCCATTGTCCATCTACATTCTCATAGATAAATTCCCTTGTATATAAGTATAATTTATGTAGGGATAGAAATAGTTATTATCCCTACATAAACACTTTTTAACGCAAAATACAGCTATACATAAGCTGCAATAGAATCATTTTCGCTTGCTAGTGCTACGTCGGGCTTCGCGGGTTTCGTCTTCGAGACGACGGCGATCGCGCCAGTCTGCTAATGTTAAATAAACAACACCACCAGTGACTCCTACTAGCAGCAGCACGCCAAATAAGGCTAAAATACCCAAAAATGGACTTTCCACGATGCCTCTATAGTCCGTTGCGTCCCCAAACTACCATAGAAATAGACCAAGTAAACACAACCAACAGCGATACCCAACCCAGTGTCAAAATCATAGTTCTACTTTTCAAATAATTACAAAACGGCTCTAATATCCATCATACTGGGAAAATGCAGTGGATTCATTAACTAGATTGATAGGAGAGTTAGAAAAATTATGGAATTAATGGCAGAACGGTTAGAATCCCTGAAAGCGGGAGTAATTGGCAGCATATCTTTAGGTTTAGCTTTTCTTAGTACCAGCTTTATTAATGTTTTTTGGTTAGATAAGTATTTTCCAATAGTTACTTATGATAAAATTGATATAGTAAATTTACAGATGTTATTAAATGGTGTCATAGCCGGGTTTTCTGGGTTTCTATTTGGTGTCACCTATCGTTATATTATCCGTGTAGATGCCAATCCTCACCTCAAAACTGGGGGTATTTGGGCTTTTGGTTTAGTGCGGGGATTAACTCAAATAGAAGTTGGTTGGCATCTAAATAATTCGGTTTTGCCTTTTTTAATCTTAGCAGGAGAAAGTATATTGTGGTTTTCTCTGGCTGCTTTTGCTCTCGATACTGCTATTTTATGGAAATGGTTGAAACCTTTTTCGTGAATTTTATTGTCAGAATCAGGATAAGCTGTTGTGCATTTAGTTTGTATAATTCTAGCGGGCAAGATGCCCGCACTACAAAGTTCAAGTAAATTATGGTTATCAAATTTAGCTGCGTAACAGCTTATCCAGGATGGCAGGATGAACAGGATGAAAATGTTATAGCAAGGCAAGAGGCAAGAGTAAAGAATTTTTCAGCGATTGTTAAAGAAATGTAGGTTGGGTTGAGCGACAGCGAAACCCAACAAAATTCTTGATAATGTTGGATTGTGGCTGATGCCTCCGGCGATAGCGAAGCGCTGCTGCAAGCAGTTCGCAGGGATACGCCACACTATGGCTAACATCTCCCGTCAGGGATAGGTTTACGTTCCACCACCCAACCTGCCGGATAATGACTTTTTAGGCTTAACCGAACAGTATTGTGATGAAAATAGATTATCTTTAAATGTTGTCCGATTCAAAATTATTAAATTTGAGAGTTTATTAAGACTTGGAACTGGAGTTTGGACTAATTTATTCGGCTAAAGCTTCAGACGCAAGCTGAGAGAAGGTTTCAGGCTTTAGAAGTCTCCTTTAGATTCGTAAGTTCCAATGCTTGTCTAGTAAGGGTTTCAGGCTATGGAAGTCAATTTAGTCCAAACTCAAGTTGGAAATAGTATCAATAGTTTTTTCTAATAATTTTAAGGATGCTAATAACTTATCTTTTTGGGGTTTAGCAGCTTTGAGTTCTCCTGAAATTTCATCCATACTTTTTTCTACAGCTTCATAGTTATCACGAGATTTAGCTTTGATGCCATCTTCTACTTCTTTCCAAGCATCTTCAAACTTGTCAAATTCTTTTTTAGCTTGGACAAAATTCCCAGATGTAACTGCGATTTTTGTTTTGGAGACTACAGCAAGTAAACCTGCATTACTTGTTGTGGATTTTTGTCCTGGGACTTGTTCTGTGGAATTGGAAGTTGCTGCTGGAGTAGTTTCTGTGGAAGCTTGTTCGGGATTGTTACAACCTACTAAAGTCAGTAAGCTAATACTTGCAATAATTAACATTGGTTGGAAATTCTTCATTGTCAACTCCTAATGGATATTTTGATTTGTACCGCTAATATTTCCTAGATAAAACAGCAAATGTCAAGAACTTGGAAAGTGCAACTTGGCAATTTGCTGGGAAATACTTTGCAATATCAGTCTAATGATGGTCTGGTCAGGATAAAAATCGTTAAATGGGATGATTTTGTAGTTATGGAAGTGGCGGATACTGGTATTGGTGTCGCCTCTAATAGGGCAGCTTGGTCATAAGCCTATGAGTGGGAACGCTCTGCTCAGAATAACAGTTTTAAGAGATTTTTAAGATAAATTTTGGGGATTTTTTGGCGATCGCTATATGTAGTTTACACGATATGTAACCACTCAAACAAAACTTTTATCATGACTCATAAAATCGAACTCCAATCTATTACGGGGCTATCTGTGTCAGCAGCAAGCGATCGCCTCCAAGAAGAAGGATATAATGAGTTACCATCTACCCAACATCGCCAAATCTGGGAAATTGCCCTAGAAATCTTCCAAGAGCCAATTTTCCTCCTGTTATTAGGCTGTGGTATTATTTACTTGTTTTTGGGTGATGCTCAGGAAGCTTTCATTTTACTAGGCTTCATCTTTTTTATTGTCGGCATCAACTTATACCAAGAACAAAAAACAGAAAAATCTCTGGAAGCATTACGGGATCTTTCTAGTCCACGCGCATTAGTTATTCGTGATGGCAAACGTCAACGAATTCCTGGACGGGAAGTAGTTCGAGAAGATGTGATTGTTTTGTCAGAGGGTGATAGAGTTCCTGCTGATGCTGTGGTGATGTGGTCTACCCATTTGAGCGTTGATGAGTCTTTGTTAACTGGGGAATCTTTACCCGTTCGCAAACAGGATACCACCGATTTAGAAAATACGATGAGAACCGCCACACAGCATCGTCCTGGTGGTGAAGATCTACCTTTTGTCTATTCGGGAACGTTAGTAGTTCAAGGTCAGGGAATTGCCCAAGTCTATGCCACAGGTATGCAGACGGAAATGGGTAAAATTGGTAAAGCCTTGCAAACTGTCGAATCCGAAGACACGGTTTTGCAGCGGGAAACTCGAAAAATTGTCAGTAAATTGACCTTTGTAGCGATCGCTATTTGTGTAGCTGTAATCGTTATTTACGCTGCAACAAGGAACGATTGGCTACAAGGAATTTTAGCAGGTTTGGCGCTGGCGATGGCAATTTTGCCGAATGAAATTCCCGTGGTCCTGGCAATTTTCCTGGCTTTGGGGGCTTGGAGATTTTCCCAGGCTAGGGTGTTAACTCGGCGTGTTCCTGTAGTAGAAACACTGGGTTCTGCGACTGTTCTTTGTGTAGATAAAACTGGAACGCTAACTTTTAACCGGATGTCAGTTCAGCAATTATTTGTGTATCAGCCAACAACATTAACACCGCAATTTTACGATGTTGCCCTCCATGAACGGGAAGCCCTGCCGGAAACTTTTCATGAATTAATCGAATTTGGGATTTTAGCCAGTCGCAAAGACCCTTTCGACCCCATGGAAAAAGCCCTGAAACAAGTGGGTGATGATTATTTAGCTAGAACAGAACATTTACATCAAGACTGGGAAACATTGCGAGAATATCCCCTTACAGGTGAATTATTAGCCATGTCTTGTGTGTGGCAATCTCCAGCAGATAAATTGGTAGTTGCTACCAAAGGAGCGCCAGAAGCGATCGCTGATCTTTGTCATTTTAACACCCAACAAAGGCAAGATTTGGAACAGCAGATTAATAAAATGGCGATCGCTGGTTTGCGTGTTTTAGGTGTAGCCAAAGTTATTGGCCAACATCAAAAAAACAAAACCCTCAAATCTCTCCCTGAAGCCCAGCATGACTTTGAATTTGCCTTTTTGGGACTGCTAGGTATGGCTGACCCCGTCCGTCCAACTGTCGCCCCAGCCATTGCCGAGTGTTACACTGCTGGTATCCGAGTGGTGATGATTACAGGTGATTATCCCGCCACAGCCCAAAATATTGCCCGCCAAATCGGTTTAAAACCTGCCACAGAAGTAATTACCGGGTCAGAACTGGAAACAATCCCAGAAGGGGAGTTACTATCTCGCATTCAAACTGTGAATATTTTTGCGCGGGTTGTTCCCGAACAAAAATTACTAATTGTCAATGCCCTGAAACGCTGCGGTGAAATCGTGGCTATGACTGGAGATGGTGTGAATGATGCCCCAGCTTTGAAAGCCGCAAATATCGGTATTGCTATGGGTGAAAGGGGAACAGATGTCGCCCGTGAAGCTGCGGATTTAGTTTTGCTAGATGATGATTTTTCCGCCATTGTCCAATCTGTGAGGCTAGGACGGCGAGTATTTGATAACCTGAAAAAAGGTATGGCTTATACTTTGGCGGTGCATATCCCCATTGCGGGAATGTCCTTGATTCCGGTAATATTTCATTGGCCGCTGGTATTATTGCCTATCCACATTGCTTTTCTACATTTAATTATTGACCCTGCCTGTACTGTAGTATTTGAGGCTGAACCAGAAGAAAGCAATATCATGAACCGTCCACCCCGTAATCCCAGAGAGTCCTTATTCAGTCGTCGAACTTTGAGATTAGCACTGCTGCAAGGGATAGGTGTGTTAGTGGTGTTACTGCTTGTATTTGCTGTGGCTTTTTATTCTGGACATGGGGAATTTGATGCCCGTGCTTTGGCTTTTACTACCCTAATTGTCTCGAATTTGAGTATGATTTTGAGTAATCGTTCTTGGTCGCGGACTATTCCCGAAATGTTACGCACTCCTAATGCGGCACTTTGGTGGGTGTTGGCTGGTGCTGTGGTGTTTATGGGTTTGGTGCTGTATGTTCCTGTGTTACGTCATTTATTCCGGTTCTCTGTTCTTCATTTTGATGATTTATTAGTTAGTCTCACTTCTGGGGTATTGAGTATTTTGTGGTTTGAAGGATTGAAGGTTTGGGGACGTAGATAATAATATGTCTCACGCAAAGGCGCAAAGGTAACATCCGCGTTTATCTGCGTTCATCTGCGTTTAATAATCTTTGGAGGATTACTGTGAAAAAAGCATTTCGTAAATATCATCGGATTATTGGCATTATTGTTTGTGTCCCACTTTTCTTAACTGTTTTAACGGGAATGTTAGCAACTATTATCGGGGAATGGTCTGTTAATATTGGGCTTTCTTCTAGATTAATGTTGAAAATTCATACTGGGGAAATTTTTCATTTACAGGGAATTTATCCAATTTTGAATGGTTTTGGATTAATCGGTTTGTTGGTGACGGGTATGAGTATGTCGGGTTTGTTTAATCAGCAGAAAAAACCTAATCATAATTAAACGCAGATGAACGCGGATAAACGCAGATGAATGGATTTCAAGGATTCAGAATAGAAAATCTTTTCTTCTTCTTCTTTTTCTCCTGACTCCTGACTCCTGACTCCCAAAAATTATTTTACTTCTGTGACTCGCCAGCTTAGTTTTAGGTTAACCCAAAAGTTCCAAATTGTGGCTACTGCGATCGCTATTAATTTAGCTATATACTGGTTCATCCCCAAGCTATTAAAAAGGAAATTGACTACTAATGTTTGGATGATTATCCCTGCTAAACAGACCATATTGAATTTCAGGAATCTTTTGAAACGCTGGTGCTTTCCTGTCTGTTTCCGGGAAATATCCCCAAATGTCCACAAATCATTCCAAAGAAAATTATTGAGAATTGCTACTTCGGCAGATAAGATTGTACTGCGAGTTAAACCCAAATTAATTACGGTACGCATAATGTGAAATATGGTTAAATCCACAAATACGCCGCTAAATCCCACTGCACCAAATCTGAGAAACCGCCCAATGGGAAAGTTGACTTTTTGACTAATTTTTCCTATTCTCCCAGTAGATAACCGTAATCTGATTAAGTGTTGAATATAGTCTACATATTGTTTCCACGTCACTTTGCTTTCTCCTTCTGTCCGTTCGCGGAATACATAACCGGCTTCAGCAATTTCTCCTACCTGTCCCCGACCAATGACTTCTAAAAGAATTTTATAGCCTATAGGATTAAGTGTGGTATTAGCGATCGCACTTCGTCGTACCATGAAATAACCACTCATTGGGTCACTAACTCTCCCTAAAACTCCCGGTAAAATCACTAGTCCTAGTACCTGCGCCCCACGGGATAAAAAGCGTCTAATTACACTCCAACTACTGACACCACCACCGTCTATATGACGACTAGCTAAGGCTAAATCAGCCCCCGCTTCTATTTTCTGTAACAGTTGTGTTAATACTTCTGGAGGATGCTGCAAATCGCCATCAATCACGCCTAATACACGCCCTTTAGCCGCTTGCCAGCCACGTATTACTGCTGAAGATAGTCCTCTCTCTTCTTGACGACGCATGACCCATAATTGGGGATAATCTGGAATCAGAGATTGTGCTATTTCCCAAGTTCGGTCAGGGCTATCATCATCTACTACAATGAGTTCATAATTACCAGGAATAGTTTTATCCAATAACCCACTTAATATATTGATCACATTTTCGATATTGTCACGTTCTTGATAAGTAGGAATGACTAAAGATAGGAAAATGGCATTGTTTTCGGCTATTTCTTTGGGTGTAAATTCAGCAATCCTCAATGCACCAATAGGAACTGCTAATAAAGACTTAGATGAGTTAATGGTCATAAAATCAACAGTAAATTTTAACTTGCTAAATCGCCTATAAAGGTTGACTCTCCATAGATTACAATACTTTTGACACGATAGAAGCAATTGGTAAATTTTAAGTTTTAGGAAAGCATATATGTGGATATATATAAGGCTTGATGGTAAATTTGTCAAGCGTCATAGTTTGTCAAAGATCAAGTGATTCTCGGTCAAAAAAAATATGAAAATATTTATGTTGCATATTATCTCAATAAAGATATAATGGTACTTTATTTTTGTGAAAATCAAAAGTAAGTTTCTAAAAAATTTACAATAATTTCATTTGAATATGAATTTATATTTGAAAAAATTTTTAGCTTCACAGGTTAACTATTGGTTAAGTATTGGCTTACTATCAATAATAACATTGTTATTGATTTTTTACCCTATTTATCGCATAAATTTCTCAGGGATTTTCATAAATTATAATGAAGCTTGGAATGCCTACCATCTGACTAGAGTAAATTCAGGAGAATTGCTTTATAACTGGCAACAACAATGGACTCCAGTTAACTATCCTCCATTTTCTTTCTATATTGTCGGCGGTCTTAGTAAATTAATTCATAATCCTATTTTGGCAGGAAGATATCTATCGTTATTATCTTTGTTAATAATAATAATAATGGTAGTTTCTATAGTGAATATTTTAATTAAAAACCTTGATTATGCTGTTTTTTCGGGAATATTTTGCCTAAGTTTGTTCACGACAGTGGCTCAAGTTTATATAGGCATGAATGACCCTCAACTATTAGGGCATTTACCAATTATATTAGCGTTATTAATTTATTTACGACCTATTAAAATCAGATATCATTTATTGATAGTGGCAGCACTAATGGCAGTGGGTATTTTTATAAAACACAATTTAATTGCCTTACCATTGGCTATAACTATCGAACTTTTTTTGATTTCACGTCCAGATTTTTTCAAATGGCTGATTTACTTAGGCTTGATTACCAGCGGTTTTATTTTAATTAGTATCAATATATCTGGTAGCAATTTTATTCATGAAGTAATGCTTACTGGTAGCCGTGTATATAGTATTCCACAGATTGTAAATAGTGTAGATTTGTTATTAACCAAGTTATTTATTCCGTTTATTCTTGCAATTATCGGTATAACTTATGCTGCCAGACATTTACAACTCAGAATTACTGCTCTATATTTAGTTATATCTATTAGTACAGGCATCTATTTTTCTGGAGGGTTAGGGACTAATATTAATATCTATTTCGATACATTTATTAGTCTTTCTATAGTGCTAGGTGTAATTCTTTCTTATCTAGATTCCAAAAGTAAATTCGCAAAAATTTTCCCCCTAGTTATTAGCTTGAGTATCCTAATATCTACACGGATAATGATTATAGATAGTATTCACCAAATTATCCATTTGCCTGATCTGGCAAAACAAGAACAGATAAATCGTATAGATGCCTCTTTTTTGGCACAGCAAGATGGTTCTGTATTGTGTATACATAATAGCATCTTTATCTGCTATCTTTCTGGAAAGTCTTTTGAATATGATTCATTTAATGGAGGACAAATGATAGCAACTGGAAAAAATAATAAAAATAGCTTTTTAGAAAAAATAACCACAGGATACTTTAGGACAATTCTTCTGGATAATGACTATTTAAATCTGGGGTTAAATGAGAGTAATTTAAATATTGAGAAATCACCAATTCAGAAAGCTCGTATAATGTTGATAAAATATATCACCAATGGTTTAGAGAAAAAATTCGGTAAACATTCATCTGCTCAATTCAAATCTTTGGATCTATTGAGAATAAATATTCTCCAAGCTATCAATGAACATTATACTATCAGCCATAAAAGTATAAATGGGACTTTTTATATATATATAAAATAAGCAATATTACTTAATATCCTCCCGATTCTAGTTTACCAAAAATTGTGTTGTCAAAAAAGTATTTAAAACACTTAATGGATTATAATTGTACAGGAATCCTATTTGATTTTTGTTGCCGCAGTCTGGACTTTGAGCTTACAGAACTCAATACGCCTTAATATTAACCAGCGGAGAAAGATTTCGTCTGTGTAGCCGCGATTTATAATCTCTTAACAAAGATTCTCTAAGACAATGGTGTTTATCAGTTAAATAACATTTAAAAGTTACAAATTTCAATTTATTATGAAATTAAACGAGTTGTTTAAGTAGGTGAACACAATAAAACTAAACTGTGTAAAGAAACATAAAATCGCTGAAAATCTCTTTAATCTTGCTTCTTGCCTTGCTATAAGGACAATTTTCAACGCCAACCTACTTATATTTAATCACCTGTGACTACTATAACTTTTGAATCTATTCTGCAATCGGCTTTGACAGAGGATGATATATCCCCTGATGATGGAGTATTTTTACTAAAACAAACTGATCCACAGGCGATCGCTCAAATTCAGTCTACAGCAAATCAACTCCGTCAGAAACAAGTTGGTAATACTGTTACTTACATAATTAATCGTAATATTAATTTTACTAACATTTGTGAGCAACATTGCAGTTTTTGTGCATTCCGCCGGGATGATGGTGATTCGGATGCTTACTGGTTAAATTCGGCGCAGATTTTGGAAAAAGCTACAGATGCAGTGCGTCGAGGAGCAACGGAAATATGTATGCAAGGGGGATTGCACCCACAAGCGCAAATTAATGGTAAGTCTTTACCCTATTATCTCAAACTGGTAAAAACCATCAAGGACGAATTTCCCCACCTCCATTTACACGCTTTTTCTCCCCAAGAAGTCCAATTTATCGCCAGATTAGATGGAATTTCCTATACTGATGTGATTATAGCTTTGCGAGATGCTGGTGTCGGTTCTATGCCCGGAACAGCCGCAGAAGTGCTAGATGATGAAGTCAGACGGGTACTGTGTCCAGAAAAGATTGATACAGCCACTTGGCTAGAAATTGTCAGTACAGCCCATCAATTAGGAGTACCCACTACGAGTACCATATTGTCTGGACATATTGAAACCCCAGAACAGCAAATTGGCCATTTAGAAAAATTGCGATCGCTCCAACAAACAGCCATAGAAAAAGGCTATCCTGCAAGAATTACCGAATTTATTGTCTTACCCTTCGTTGGTCAAGAAGCCCCCAAATCCCTACGCAAAAAGGTAGGAAGAGACCAACCTGTTTTAGCTGATTCCCTATTACTAACCGCTGTAGCCAGAATTTATCTGGGAAATTACATCCCCAATCACCAACCAAGCTGGGTAAAGCTGGGACTAGATGGTGCTACAGCAGCCTTAAATTGGGGTTGTAATGATATAGGTGGCACATTAATGGAAGAACACATTACCACAATGGCTGGGGCTGTGGGTGGTACTTGCATGGAAGTAGAAACTTTACAAAATGCAATAACTTCTTTGAAAAGACCCTATCAACAACGGGATACTTTATATCGGCTAATGGGTAATGGGTAATTATCTCGTTCCCAGTCTCTGACTGGGAATGCAATCATAGAGGCTCTGCCTCATAGTATTATTGAAAAGGCAGAGCCTTATAGAATTTATTCCCATACAGATTATGGGAACGAGACAACTGACCTATTCCCCATATACCGATTCAAGATAGGATGGATTTTGATTTACTTGTTCTTTTTTACTTAATGCTTATGAAAAGCTATTGGTCGCGTCTGCTTTCTCTAGTTTTAGTTTTAGTTATCGGTTTAGTTGGCTGTGCTGGTAGTCCAGATAGTTTAACCGGGGATTATCGTCAAGATACCTTAACTGTAGTCAATACGTTGAGACAAACCCTAGAATTACCTCAAGATTCTCCAAATAAAGCCGAACTTGAAGCAGAAGCCCGTCAAAAAATCAATGACTTTTCGGCTCGCTACCAACGGAATACTTCTGTTTTGGCTCTTAACTCTTTTACCACCATGCGAACAGCCCTCAATTCCCTTGCAGGACATTACAGTTCTTATCCTAATCGTCCCGTTCCTGAAAAGCTGAAAAAACGTCTGGATGCTGAATTCAAGCAAGTAGAAGCATCCCTAAGACGTGGTGCTTAATTTATGTCTCAAGGATAGTTTCTTGATACAGCATAATTCAGGGCGGGGCTTCCCCGCCCAGTAGTCATGAAATATTACCAGGATTAGAAATCACTCCTCATACTATCTTTCAACGGGCTGGTTTAATTCGTTAGTTGAAAGACATAGCAGGAATCAGGAGTAAAACTGGCTTGCTATCTGGCTTTGAATTTACATTCTGTACCCTATGGCTAACGCCAAATAACTAATTATTTTTTACTGCTTTTACCCGCTTTGTGTTTTTTCTGCGCTTGTTCTAATCGTATTTTAATTTGTTCTAATTTATCACGGATTTTTAAAAAATCTTTATCAGTGTATTGGCTATAATACTCTCTAGCACTACATTCTAAAATGTCGTTTCTATTTACTAAATATCTAGCTAGTAAACTTTCATTAAAAAGAAAATCATAATTTGCTTGTAAATCCTTACAATTAATATAATTACTGATAGTTTTCACATATTCTCTTCTAAGAGAATGCTGTGATATTTTTGAATCCTCATCTACTTTTAGTAAGTAGGTAAACATAATAAAAACGATATATGTTTAGTTTTGTAAAAACCTAAAATAGCGATTCTCGTAACGGTTAACTGATTCTTTGCTTTGAGTTTCATGGACTTGGTTTGCTACGTCTTTTACTACTATACACCTATTAACTCGTATTGACTACTATTTATTTCATGAATATTTTGCTCTTCGGCTATCTTTTTCTTGTAAGCCCGAAGGAAGTAAAGCTTGGAAGAAAAGCAGTGCATGATAGCCATAAAATCCTGCATCAACTCTTCCTGCGGTGATAGCTTGGCATTGTTCACCACGACAATTTTGCAGCCGTGAAGATTGCAAAACCACTCAACAAACTCAAAACCAAATCTGCATAACCTATCCTTATGTCCCACGACAATTTCAGAGATTTGATTTTGGGCAACTTGAGTCATTAATTTAAGAAAGTTTTTCCGCTTCCAGTTCATACCACTGGCAACATCCTTGACGACCCGGCATCCTGGGTAAGTTTTACCTAAAAAATCTATTTGTGTGTCAAGGTCTAACAACTGGGTTTTTGTGCTGACACGGGCATAAAGAACCCTCTCTTTATCCATTGAGACTGTTTTGATGAATGCTGACTCTGGATATCTCCGATGTCCCCCAGGGAAATACATTCTATTTTCCCTAAGTCAGCCCATTCTGCCGTTGTCTTAGGGTGATAGCCAAATTGTTTGTCAACTTGTTCTGGGGTTAGGTATTTCATCTTTCGGTTAAATACGATTAACCCCAGTATACTACGTTATTTTGAGATTAGAGAGTTTGGCTTTTGAGTTGGATTAAGTCGGTTTGGTGTTTAACCAGTTAATCAACATCACCCATTAAAACAAAAGTTAGTAATTTATCACTTTTAAACACGGTTTCAAGGGATGATCATATATATACTCAAACAAGTCTAATCGTGTTTGGCTTAATCTAGCAAGGGTTACAGCCTGAGCGTAAGTTTCTGTACGATTGCTCATTTACCCCAGGCTCTAAAATTTCAGTTTTCTTTGTAAATAAAGCCCTATATACTGGTTCACCTTTGTTTTGAGTGGCTATTTCCCGTTCTGTGGGGACAGGGAGAGGATTTTGGGCTAACCATGTTGTTGTTCCTAGCTTCTCAAATGCAGGATGTTCATGAAAGCGATCGCACATTTCTACTGCTACAAATTCTATATCAGATTGCAGAAAAACAATACCACCCACTGCTAAATATTTCCCTAATTCTGTGACTAATTCTGGTTGGACTACCCGGCGTTTCGCATGGCGATTTTTAAACCAAGGATCAGGAAATTGAATTGTAACTCTTTGTAAGCTTCCTAATGGTAAAGTTGATAATAAGGAAACTAGGGAATTATTCACATTTGCAAATACATAATGCAAGTTTGTTAACCCCATTTCGTCGCGGATTCTATTGGCTTCGACTACTAGGGGTTCTCGGATTTCTAATCCTAAAAAATTCCAATTTGGTTCTATTTGTGCCATTTTCAGGACAAATCTCCCTCTCGCACAACCAATATCTAAGTGTAGAGGTAGGTTTTGTCGGATATAAATCTTTTCCCATTCTGGAGAAGCGGTTGGGGTTTGGAATTTACTTGCCAGGGGGTTTACGTGCTGACGAACTCGAACAGGTGACAAAATTTACGCTCCTAAAAAACAACAATTTTAAACAAATGTATACAAATATTATTAAGTCTAAATATTCCTGCACAGGTATACACAGTGAGAGTTATACTTTGAGAAAAAGAATCTTTGCAACTTTATTTTTAACATTTTCTTAAAATCAATGAAACTCAATTTTCGTTTTGCTATCGTTAGCGACTTACACATTGCGCTTCCTGAAACAATCTGGGATCACCCTAGTCGCTTTCATTTGGTGGAAGTGAGTATTCCGGCTTTTGATAGTGTATTAGAACATTTAACCCAATTAGATTTAGATTTTTTGTTGATCCCTGGAGACTTAACCCAACATGGTGAATCAGCGAATCACAGTTGGTTACAAAACAGATTATCACAGTTACCTTTTCCATCTTATGTTATTCCTGGTAATCATGATGTCCCTGTTTTAATCGCCAATGAACAATCAATTAGCTTTGCAGATTTTCCCTATTTCTACCAAAAGTTTGGTTATGAAAATCCTCAACAACATTATTATAATCAGCAAATATTTCCAGGAGTGAGGTTAATTGGTCTTAATTCTAACTCATTTGATGATCAAGGTCAGCAGATAGGACGGTTGGATAGTCAGCAATTCCAGTGGTTAGAACAGCAGTTAGCAGGGATTGAGGATGAATTGGTTTTAGTCATGATCCATCACAATGTGGTTGAACATTTACCGAATCAATCCCGTCATCCGATGGCAAATCGTTATATGCTGGAAAATGCTTGGGAACTTCGGCAATTATTACAACGTTATGGAGTTAAGTTAGTATTTACAGGACATTTGCACGTTCAAGATGTGGCTTGTGCAGACGGAATTTATGATATTACTACTGGTTCTTTAGTTAGCTATCCTCATCCTTATCGGGTGTTGGAATTTAACCGCGATGAATTGGGTAGTGAATCGTTACAAGTTGTTTCTCATCGTGTGGAATCAGTTCCAGATTTTCCCAATTTACAAACATTATCACGGCAATGGATGGGCGATCGCTCTTATCCTTTTGTCCTCAAATTATTGACTTTACCGCCTTTAAGTTTACCACTAGCACAGGCACAAACCCTAGCCCCCAGTTTACGGGACTTTTGGGCGACTATTGCCGATGGCGATGCCATGTTAGAATATCCACACTTTCCAATTAATGTCCGTCGTTACATTGAAGAATATAGCGCGGTTAATGATGGGAATACGGCTTTAATTGATAATCACAGTACACTTTTAATTGGTCATTAGTCATTGGTCATTAATACCTCTTTACTGTCACCTGTCACCTGTCACCTGTCACCTATTCTCCAAGAGAACGACAAATAGCAAATACAGAAGTATAGCCATGGAGGAAAGTTCTGCCGCTGACTGGACCAATTTCACCACCGCAGAAAAAGCCACCCATTGGGATGTCCTGGATGTAACGGCTAAACAGTTGAGAATCGAAATTAGGTTTGCCATACAGTCCTGTTCCTCGTCCTAAACAGGTAAACATCAAAGCGCCTACAGGAGAAGGTTGTCCGGCATTTTCACTTTGATATTCTTGGAGTAAAATTTCTAAATCTTCGGCGGATGCTTCGGCATCCCTCAAATGAAATTGTAACCTTTGACCGGCACGAATGCGATCGCCAATTGCGATCGCTCCAGCATTAGGATCTACTCCCAAAACATTGCGAATTAAAAAATCCCCCGAATGTAAATTTAGCCGAAATTCATCCATTGCTAAACCCACAAATAAAGAATGTTGTGCCAAAGTCCTTTCTTCTTCAGTCAAACTACTAATTAAATTTCGCAACACCATCAAAGGCACTTGTTCATCCAACTCTAAAATAATATTTCGTTCCGCCTTTGTCACTTGCAACGGTTCACCAATAGGACGACACCCCTGGGAAACAATAGTATCTAAGACGATATTGCCACTTAAAGCTATACCTACCGTCCCTTCCCGATATAACTGATCATTACAAAATAACCCCACGTGACCATTCATAAAGCCGCTGCTGGCCTGTCCTCCTACCACCACCGAACCAGGATAAGCAAAATCTAGCCCCTGCAACAAATCATTTGTTCCTGAAGCAAAGGGACTCGACAAGAGAATAAATTGAGGAACAACTGAAGGTGATACACCTACTAAATCAATCCAAGCAGTAGGAGAACTATCGGAATCTGGCAATTCTTCCGCCACAATATGAAAAGGTCGGATTTCGACACCAGGAAGATGGGCTAAGGTCAGACTCAGGGCTGGTTCTGCTTCTATTTCTTCCGTTTCTCCTGCCTGTTTCCTACCAATGACACCCCCAGCACTACAACCAATTAATATAGGTACAGAAAGCTTTTCCGCCAATAAAGGCAAAAGTCGGGAATACTCACTCATAAACGCAGAAGAAATGAATATCAGCCCTAAATCCGCTGGTGCTGTTAAAGATGCCACAGCTTGTTCCACGACATCTGTAATAGCCGCTTCTAAGGAAGGACGGGTTGATAGGGCATTTGTCCACTGCATTTGATCTGCCATGAGTTTTCGGCTGGTTTCTGTTTTGAGGTTAGTTGATTATTTTAACTAAGTTTGTCACTTGGTGATTGGTAGCCGGAAAAATTCTTACTGATTTATTCAGACCCCTGAATTCTCTGAGAATTCGGAGTTCTAAACACCTTCTAGCTTGATGTCTGCATATTCTTGTTCTGTTCATGCAAATCTGGGATCTATGATTCTTAGGCGTTGCTGATTAAGGGTATGAATTTTAGTCTCACGCAAAGGGTTATATCTTGGTTTTGTTATAATCAATAGACATCTCCAAAAAAGAATGTAGAGACGTTCCATGGAACGCCTCTACAAGGGTTCTAGGATACGCATATTTAATTTCTGGAGATGTCTAATGATCCAAGGTTTGCCACTCCATAGTGTAATATATTTAGGTTATTCGGTACTTGTTATGCTAAACCGATAAGTTGAGAAAAGGGAACAGGAACTCATAACTGGGAACATCGAAAATTGCCTCCATCGAGTGAAGATGTTGTTTTCAAAGAAGACAGTTCCACAATCCGTTTGGGCAATACTCCGGCAAATCTCGCCATCATTAGTCAGATCCATCGCAATTAATATCCTTCGTCAAAATGGTTATACTCCCGTGACAATTGCCCAGAGATTTATCTCTCACGATATTGACAAACTTCTTCGTCTTGTGGAATGAAACAGCCCTGCTCTGCCCGCTGCTCCCTGCTAGAAATTAATAAGGTGGATAACCAAATTCATCGTCATCTGCATACACATAAGAATTGGTAGCACCCGATGTTTCTACCTTAGAAGCCTCTGGTTTAATTACTTCCTTACCAAATTCTTTGTATTCTTCAAAGGCCTTACAAATGATTTCCGACTCAGGAGAGTCTGAGGCAATCATATAATCTGTTAAAGTTGAAACTGTGGGATGTTTATAATCTACAGTTGAAGCAACCAAAGCAATATTCGGTTCTATTCCTCTTTCCTCCGGTTCAATGATCGGGCAAAAAATTCCATGAGCATGGAATAAAGGACCTTTAGGCGTTAGTGGTTTATTTTGAAAACCAGCATAAGCTTTTTCCAATTCCCCAGCAAAACCGCCAGTAATTCGCCCTTGTTGATATTCAGCGTAATTTTTACCAAAACTAGCGCCGGGTGAACCACTCAGAGTTAATTGCAGAGGTGATTGATGCAAAAACTTTTTATCTTCACCAACTAAAAAAATCAAATGGCGAGTATAAATTTTAAATTTAAGTTTATCAGCTAAAAACTCTTCTTTGTAATCTTTGTATGTACCTAGTCTAATCTTAGTTTCCCGATCCTGCACTGATAACGGTCCACGACGCACAATCACCAATCGAGGAGTAGTAGTAATAAATATTGTTTCTACTTCTCCAGAACTAAATTCATGTTCCACCTGTTGCCAATTATCATCTGGCTGAAACCCAACGGATTGAGCATTATCGCGGCTAATCGCTAAACCATAGCTTTGTAAACCATCTGTACCATACCGAGGATTGACCATTAAACCCCAGGGAATCACTTGGGACGGTGGGGCGTTAAATTTTTCGTCTTCAAAGTCGAACTTAGCAGATGCTTTCATGATTTTAGAATATCAGTGTGTTTAGTTTAATAGACATCTCCAGAAATTAAATATGCGTATCCTAGAATCCTTGTAGAGACGTTCCATGGAACATCTCTACATTCTTTTTTGGAGATGTCTAATAAGTCTATCGTTTGTACGATATTTTGTACCATCTATCTCCGATTTTACACTTTCTGAATTAGATTGTAACAATTTTTGTTTAACAATCAATTATAAAACCTGTAGGGGCGGGGTC
>NZ_JADEVZ010000026.1 GCF_015207875.1 Dolichospermum sp. LEGE 00240 | reverse complement strand
AGGTTTCTCGATTGACGACTATTTGGGCTGACGGTGGGTTTGATGGTCCATCGTTTATGATGTGGGTGATGGACGTTTGCCGTTGGATTGTTCAGGTAGTGCTACGACCCCAGCAAACTAAAAGTTTTGTGGTACTCAAAAAGCGATGGGTTGTGGAACGTACTTTTGGCTGGCTGATGGGTTGTCGTCGGTTAGTCAGAGACTACGAGTTATTACCTGAAACCTCTGAGACTTTTATCTATCTAGCTATGATCCGTATCATGCTCAGGCGATTGGCATAAATTTTGACTCCTCAAAACTTTTCAAACATCCTCTAAGGTTAAAGAACCACTATTCCAACTACCATTCCCTAAACTTAAAGTGCTGTTGTCATTGGCTAACAATTTCCCCGCATTTGCACCTAAAACATATTTCTCAATTGCTAAATTGCCTTCATAATTGAGAGAACCACCATTAAAGGTCAATGTCAAATCATCACTGATACTGGTTTGATTGAGATTGAAGTTCAATTGTCCTGAGTTGAGAGTTACACCTCCACGTCCTGTGATTTGACTCCCCACCCCAAAGTTGAAGATTCCTTCTAATGTCAAAGCTGCATCTATGTCTACGTAAATAGTAGCGTTGGTGTTTGTCCCTCCCCCTGTGAGAGATAAGCTGCCACCTTCGACATTTATTTTGTTGCTATTTGTGGTTTTACCTGTGACTGCTAGGGTGCCAGCATTAACGTTAACTATTCCTGTGTTAATAAAATCATTGGTTAAACCTAGATTCCCTGCGTTGATATTTACGGTGCTAGAGTTATCAAAGTCTACATAGATATTGGCACTATAGCCACTGGTTTTGGTAAATGTACCTTTGTTATCAAATTTTGCTTCTGCACCTTGATAATCTGCGGGGAAGTTTGGACGGATATTTCCCCCTTGCAAGTCATAGGTAGCACCAGCTTGGTTGATGATTTGACTGCTGTTATTCAGGTAGATATTGCCGTAGTATGTCCACCAGGGTGAATAATAGTCGGATTGAGTAACTACTCCCTGATTCTGTAGCACTCCTGTTATATATTTATCCCCATAACCAATGGATAAATTGCCATCAAAACTTGTCTTGGTATCTAAGGTTAAAGAACCACTATTCCAACTACCATTCCCTAAACTTAAAGTGCTGTTGTCATTGGCTAACAATTTCCCCGCATTTGCACCTAAAACATATTTCTCAATTGCTAAATTGCCTTCATAATTGAGAGAACCACCATTAAAGGTCAATGTCAAATCATCACTGATACTGGTTTGATTGAGATTGAAGTTCAATTGTCCTGAGTTGAGAGTTACACCTCCACGTCCTGTGATTTGACTCCCCACCCCAAAGTTGAAGATTCCTTCTAATGTCAAAGCTGCATCTATGTCTACGTAAATAGTAGCGTTGGTGTTTGTCCCTCCCCCTGTGAGAGATAAGCTGCCACCTTCGACATTTATTTTGTTGCTATTTGTGGTTTTACCTGTGACTGCTAGGGTGCCAGCATTAACGTTAACTATTCCTGTGTTAATAAAATCATTGGTTAAACCTAGATTCCCTGCGTTGATATTTACGGTGCTAGAGTTATCAAAGTCTACATAGATATTGGCACTATAGCCACTGGTTTTGGTAAATGTACCTTTGTTATCAAATTTTGCTTCTGCACCTTGATAATCTGCGGGGAAGTTTGGACGGATATTTCCCCCTTGCAAGTCATAGGTAGCACCGATTTGGTTGATGATTTGACTGCTGTTATTCAGGTAGATATTGCCGTAGTATGTCCACCAGGGTGAATAATAGTCGGATTGAGTAACTACTCCCTGATTCTGTAGCACTCCTGTTATATATTTATCCCCATAACCAATGGATAAATTGCCATTATTTGTAAATCCATCAGCAACATTAATAGTTCCTGAATTCCACTGAAAAGTCTCAAGCTGGGATAAACTTTTAATTGTGGTGTTATTAGTCAAACTAACCGTGATATTAGTATCACTCAGATTAATCACCACATCATCCCCAGCGCTAGGCAAAATCCCCTCAAACCAGATAGTCGAGTCGCTGTAGTTACCATCTGCAATGACGTTACGAGTAGCCATAATTTTATGTCCTTAATCTTTTCAGAACTTATGCAACTGATATAAATAATCTATTTGAGGATGTTATTGTAAAATTTGGGTAATTTAATCCCGTCTTGATCTCAATAAGCTGTTGTGCATTTAGTTTGTATAATTCTAGCGGGCAAGATGCCCGCACCACAAAGTTCAAGTAAATTATGGTTATCAAATTTAGCTGCGTAACAGCTTAATATTGCCAATTTTCCCAACCAAATAGGTCTGAAAACTAAGGAAATCGTGACGATATCAATAGGGTTTCAATGTTTTGGCTACAGTATTGGATCTGGGGAAATAATAATTGATTTTACACCCTCTACAACTCCTGTTTGTAGGGTCTGATAGTCGGAAACGGAGGCATCTATAAAAATAATGGTTGTCGCGGTTTGAGGGAGAAAAGAGTTGTTAGACATATTTTTTCCTTTTCACTTGGTAACTAAGCTTTTATACCCACCCGGAACTTCAGTTCCGGTCTAATAGCTAAAGTACGTTGAAACGCACTCTGATTAAATCAAAATCAAAAATTATCCTATTTCTCGAATAAATACCGCCAAAATAGTCGGTTAAAACCGACTTGAGCTTTTAGACAGGGAATAAATTCCCTGGCTCAAGTTTAGTTAGCTTTCATACCCGCCCGGAACTGAAGTTCCGGTCTAATAGCTAAAGTGCGTTAAAACGCACTTTAATTAAATTAAAATCAGGAATTATCCTATTTCTCGAATAAATACCGCCAAAATAGTTGGTTTTAACCGACTTGAGCTTTTAGACAGGGAATAAATTCCCTGGTTTGGAGGTACTTGACACTGTTGAGCAGTGGTAAACCTTTACAAATTCTTATCCAAACAGGTTAAATATGTATATGATGCTAGGAGGTGTTATTTATAAACACAACCGTGATCTTTCAGTTATAAATAATCTTTTTGCCACATATACTTAGAGTCACATAAGTAACATATTCTAAATTCACAAAAAACAACGAACTCTTGGCTTTATAGCGTTTCCCATTCTCATGAAGTACACACCAATTTATTCCCTGTTAGAAAGTTCCTTGTTCCCTACCCTCACAGACAACTTTTATGGCTTACGCCACGCTACGCTATCAGCAAACCATATTTATAAGAAAGTAAAAAAGAAAAAAGATACCCGATTTCTTTAAAGAGTCGGGTATCTAAGATTATCTAAATTTGTTAGTTAAGATTTAGAAGTGTGCTTACCCACAACTTGGGATTTGAGGGTGTTAATTTCTCCAGATAACTCCTGTCTGCTAGAAGCTTTGAGTAAATAGCGATAAACAAACCACACAGAATAACCAATACCAATTAATTCAAATGTAGGTGCTACCAAAGGAACATCATTAAGAGCGTCTAATACAGCCAATAGTACCTTAACTGTGACTACTGCTGTCACAACTAAACCAATACTAACGATGGGCTGCTGATATTGACCAAAGAATTTACCTACATAGTCTGGTAATGTCCCCAAAAAACCAGAAATTTGTTGTCCGTATTTCAGCCATTGTTCTTGGGACTGCATAGGGGGTTGAAGTTTGGTCAAATTCCCGGGTTGAGTGTTAATTTCGGGTATGGTTGTTTCTTGAGACTGGGTTTCTTTAAATTCTGGTTCTTGCATTTTTGTTTCCATGATTTTGAAAGTTGAGTTTCTTACCTAGATATTTACAACCAAAAGGCTGTTAATCGGTACTTTCCCTCACTAATCAGGGTGAGAGATTAGAGATTATTGGTTTATCTTACATCTAGAGTTCTTCACAAGTGTCAGTAACCCAACCCTAAAGGGACTGAGCTTGCAAGAGTAATCAAGCAAGCCGTACTGACCAGACCACCCTGAGCATAGTCGAAGGGTAGCCGTTATTTGAGTCACGACACCTCGGAATGCGTTCGCGCCAGCGTGCCGTCAGGCATAGCTAGTTCCCCGCTCTGTCGCTTGTGATTAAACAGTTCTAAGGTCACTGGAACAGTGTTGCAAGCTCAAGTAAGCTCTTATAACTGGTCGTTCGCGCAGCGTGCCGTAGGCATCAGCTAACATTACCCCAGAAATGGGAGGCTCTTGAGAGCAAAACATTATGCGTACAGAGTTGGGAAACTTGAATCGGTAATTGTCCCGTTGAAAGTACATCACAAGAGTACCCCGAATTTCCCAACTCCAAGGCGGTAATGAAAAAATATTCAAAGCGGTTAAAACCGCACGACTCGTTTCCCTCTCAGGTCTGAAGACACTGAGTTTCCCACTTAGCGCGAGGTCTTATGATAAAACTTTACACAAAATCCAGTAACATTAAGTTGCTAGTTGGGAAGCAAGGATAAAACTAAATAATCGCACAATATATCAAATTTTCTGAAAGTTTAGCAATTCAAGTAAATTTTTATCATTTTTGCCCCATTATGCTGCTTTTGTTTGATTCTTTGTACTGAGTTTGACGTTGACAGAATAACCCGATAACAAATTGTCCTTTTCATCATTGTTATAGTTTATGACCACAAATATTGATTTTCTTGCTCACCTTAATCCTAGTCAACGTCAAGCCGTCGAACACTACTGCGGACCCTTGTTGGTCGTTGCTGGTGCTGGTTCCGGGAAAACCCGGGCGCTGACTTACCGCATTGCTAATTTAATTATTAAACATCGTGTTAATCCTGAAAATATCCTCGCGGTGACATTTACCAATAAAGCTGCTAGGGAAATGAAGGAAAGAATTCAAAGGATATTTACTGAACAATTAGCAATATCACAACATGGTAAGAAGTTTGATTTGCTGACAGAATATGAACAAAGCTTACTAAAAACACAGGTTTACCGCACTACTATTAAAGATATGTGGTGTGGAACTTTTCACAGTTTATTCTCGCGGATTCTGCGCTGGGATATCGAAAAGTATCAAGATGAAAAAGGTAGAAAATGGAATAAAAACTTTTCCATCTTTGATGAATCTGATGTCCAAAGTGTGATTAAAGAAATAGTTACTAAAGATTTAAATTTAGATAGTAAAAAATTTGAACCTAAATCTATTCGCTACGCTATTAGTAACGCCAAAAATCAAGGACTTTCTCCCCAACAATTTGAAAGTGAACAACCAGACTATCGGGGTAGAGTTATTACTGATGTTTATAATCGCTACCAGGATAAACTTGCCCAAAATAACGCTTTAGATTTTGATGATTTAATTTTAATTCCTACCCGATTATTTCAACAAAACGAGCAAGTTTTAGCTTATTGGCATCAAAAATTTTGTCATATTCTGGTTGATGAATATCAAGACACCAACCGAACTCAATATGATCTAATTCAGCTTTTGGTGACAAATGGAGAAACCCGTAAAAGTGAATGGAAATGGCAAAATCGCTCTGTGTTTGTGGTTGGTGATGCTGACCAGTCAATTTATAGTTTTAGAATGGCGGATTTTACCATTTTGCTAGAATTTCAGGAAAATTTTGGCGATGGTTTAGCAGATGATGATACTCGTTCTATGGTAAAATTAGAAGAAAATTATCGCTCATGCGAAAATATTCTCCAAGCTGCTAATGAATTAATTGAAAATAACACTCAACGGATTGATAAAATCCTCAAAGCCACAAGAGAACCAGGAGAAGGAATTTATTGTCATAAAGCTGATGAAGAAATGGCAGAAGCAGCTTTTGTGATTAACCAAATTAGAAATTTAGAGCATCAAAACCCGGAATTAAATTGGGGTAACTTTGCAATTTTATATCGAACAAATGCTCAATCTCGACCTTTTGAAGAATTATTAGTAAAATATCAAATTCCTTATACAGTTGTGGGAGGTATGAAGTTTTACGATCGCAGAGAAATTAAAGATGCTGTGGCATATTTAAGGGCGATTAATAACCCAGCGGATACTGTCAGTTTATTACGAGTTATCAACACACCTCGGCGGGGAATTGGTAAATCTACTGTTGATGCTTTGGTGAATGCTTCTCAACAATTAGGAACAACATTATGGGAAATATTAAGTGATGAAACATCTGTAAATACTTTAGCAGGACGTTCGGCCAAAGCTGTGAATAATTTCGCCGCCATGATTCAAAATCGTCAAGAACAAATCAAAGTTGTTCCCGGTTCGGAAATTTTACAAGGGATTTTAGAGGATTCTGGCTATATTAAGGAATTGCAAGATCAAGCTACAGATGAAGCTGACAATAGAATTAGTAATGTCAATGAATTATACAATGCTATGCTGCAATTTCAAGAAGAAAATGCTGGAGAAGATATTTCTTTACAGGCATTTTTGCAAAGTGCGGCTTTGAGTTCTGATTTAGATAATTTAAAAGAGGGACAAACGGCGGTTTCTTTAATGACTTTACACGCTTCTAAAGGGTTAGAGTTTCCTGTTGTCTTTTTGGTGGGTTTAGAACAGGGACTTTTTCCGGGTTATCGTTCTTTACAAGATCCTTCATTGTTAGAAGAGGAACGGCGTTTGTGTTATGTGGGTATTACCCGCGCTCAAGAACGGTTGTTTTTATCCCATGCCAGAGAAAGACGTTTATATGGGTCCAGAGAACCGGCAATGCGATCGCAATTTCTCGATGAAATACCCGCAGAATTATTAACTACCCAAAATAAAGCTACCCGTAGTTCGACTAAAACCACCTCTGCAAGCACTAGTAAACAAAGCACTTCCAGAATTTGGCAAGTAGGTGATAGAGTATTACATAAGTCTTTTGGACTTGGTGAAATTACTCACGTATTTGGAGAAGGAAATAAGGTTTCTGTAGCAATCAAATTCACTAGTTTAGGACAAAAAATCGTAGACCCCAGAGTAGCACAATTACAAAAAGTTTAATTTATTAATGTAAGTTGCTATAGGACTCCTATTTGATTTTTGGCGTTGCTGATTAAGGGTATGAATTTTAGTCTCACGCAAAGGCGAGGCAGCGCGGTCTTGGGGGTTTCCCCCATGAGCGACTGCCGTAGCAAAGACGCACTGAGGTTTGAGTTTTAAAGGTTCAATTTGGGAATTTCATACCTCGATTCAGCAACGCCGATTTTTCATTAGTCCACGCAGGTGGACTTTGCTTGTGTAGATGCGGTTTCTAACCGCCGATTTGACTGTGTATATCTTTATTTTGACAAGTGATATTTTTCTATAAAAAGTGGGTAGTATAAAAGTGCTGTCTTCAGAGTTTGGTTGTCAACAATGTCATAACCGAAATACTCACACACAATCACTCTCAGCATATTTCAGGTTACTAACGACCTCTATATAAAGTTCTGCCCTAAATTTGGCAGTCAGAATTATTTGTAATCATAACCAGAAAATATTCACTCCAATTACTTGACAAAGAAGCAACTATGTCTCGAAAACGTCAGCCATTAAAAAAAATTACCAGCATCTCTACGAGATTTATCCGGCGGTTTCTAGCAACCATAAAAAAACAAATTATTTGGTTATTAAGAACTGTTTTTGGGACTCAAAAACAACAGCAAAGTGCCAACCCAGGTTTCGTATTGCCAACAGTGGCAATGGTATCCATAGTCGTAGTTTTATTAACCACTGCTATCATGTTTCGTTCCTTTGATCGAGCGAAAATCGCTAGTAACGTCCGCGTCAATCAAGTAGCCATGAGTTCTGCTGCTCCGGCGATTGACAGAGCCAGAGCAAAATTAAAGAAACTATTTGATGATAACCGACTAGCAAGAGCCACACCCACCGAAGCAGGATTAGATGGGGTTTTAGTCACATACAAAGATGAATACACCTTTGGTGATGAAAAAAATCTGACAATCAACTGCATTGATCCTAGTAATGGGTTAAATGCTGGGGTTTGTGCTAACACTACCGGCAAAGAATTAAAAACAGCATGGCAATTCCCAGTTGATACCGATAATAATGGTAAATTTGATAGCTACACCTTGTACGGGATTTATTATAAAAATCCAGACTTGAATAGCACTAACACTCAATATAAAGTCAAAAGAAATCCCATCCAAGCTAGAACCACACCTATGACTTTTACGAGTATAGGTGGAAACTGTGGTACGAATAAAGTGACTAGCGCTAGTTTGGTTGGTGTCAATGGTTGGTTTAAAGGCAATAAATCATTAAGATTGGTGAAGGCATTTTTCGTCTACACTGTTACAGTTCCCATCACCTCTACTACCACCATTCCTAGCGGGACTAGCAGTAACTATGAAGTCAACACTGGCAATAGAAGTTTCTCAGCCCTAGAGTATGAACAAGATAAAGTTCAACAATCTCTAATTAACAATGCCGTAGTTTATCAAGACGACTTAGGCTTAACTCCTGGTGTTGATTTTCGACTGAATGGGCGCATTTTTACCAATGCCAACTTCCTTACTGGTTCAGGTTCAGCCAATATTAGGATATATCAAGTCAGTAGTCCAAATTCCTGTTTTTACGAGGCTGACAATGCCAAAATCACCGTAGGCGGAAATATAAGTAATGGAGGATTTACAGGAGGAGTCACTCGTTATACTAGTTTTGATTTATTCCCAGGTAAAGGTAATACTCCTAGTTCTTCTTCTACTCCTTCCACAGTCATCTCTCTTAATGGTAATCAATCAGTTACAGACTCATCAACTGATGTTGCCTACAATAATCTAGCTTATACACAGCGCGTAAATCGCTTAGTCGCCGCCCAAATAGCAGCTTATCCTAATAACACTGATGGAACTGGAGCAATTCAAACAAGTGATCCATCGGAAGTTCAACAAGGTATTCAACAACGAAAGAATGCAAGTGGTTTATCTAGCTATACAGACCCTCAGATAGCACAATACCGTTCAGAACAGCTACAGCTTTACTTTCAAAAACGGACTCGCCGAGTTCCTTTCAAGGAAGTAGCTTTTGATGGGGATGCTTTGGGTAGTTATGCCTCTACAAGTCCACTACAAGGTAGTGGCGATTCACTCCGCCCTATAGATGCCTGGAGTTATCCAACAAGCCCCACTGATGGTAAAACTGGTACGAGTTATACAGGACTAACATTGAATACTAGTGGTACTGTCCTGATCCCAAGTGCAACAGAGCCAACACTGCTTTTGAAAAACGCCAAAGAAAAATACTTAGGAGATAGAATCCAGATTGGTCATAATTTACCTCAATTATGGTGGAAGGCTTCTGAATCGAAGTTTGTTGGGCCAGAACCCTCGGATACTCAAAGCATTAGTGGTATCAATTGGACAGAGCCTACTTCCCCCGCTGAAAATCGCTATCGCCTTTCCCAGATTCAGACCCTAGCTGATGTCGGCTCTACGGATAGAGATGGAGATTGGGAACTAGACGCGGCAAAAGTACCAGAGAATCCTCAAGATCCTGTCGGTGGGTTGCGGGTGGTTACAGGGGCGGGGATTTATTTGCGTGGTGCTGATACCGCAGCAACTACCAGTTTTACTGGCGCATCTACGACACCGCCAGTTTGGTCAGACATGATGCCGATTTATAATAGTGTTAATAATGTAACACCTGCAAGGAAAGCAACACCTTATTCAATGTATGATGATGGTCTAGCATTTACAATTCCTACACCTAGTGCTAATACTCCTTATCTGAAAATGCGGGCAACGGCGGTTTACCACTACAAACAAACCGGTTATAGTCAGACAGCCCCCACACCGATCGCCTGTGTTAGTAGTTTTTATGATCCTACAAACAGTACCACAGCGAAGAATCTCAGTTCGTTGGCTGCTGCAACTAATTGGACTCCTCCGACCGGTTTTGGTGGAGGTGGTACTGGTGGTTTATCCAATAATGGCATAGTTTATGGACCACCAACAAAAGGTGTTACTGATTATCAGAACCTTTTGACTTATCAATCCACATTAAGATATGCCAATGGGCGCTCCATAGACGATGGACTTTTAGCCAGGGCTTTAGCAAAAACAGCAGCCAACCGGACTCTTTCCGAACGATCTGCTATTGATGCGGCTATTTGCGCTTTGCAAATTTTAGATGGTAGTGTTACACCTTTAGATACAGTGATTCCCCATGGGGCAATTTTTGAAACTGCGTTTTTAGATGGTAGACAAATTAAGGCAATACATTCAGACAATACAACTACTCCTACTCCTGATAGCAAGAAGTGTAAGAGGGATGATCTTAGTGTAATTCCTGCTGACGAGAGGTTTGTGAATGTGGATTGTGGTGCAAATCAAAGTACAAATTATGATCTGCCACTACAAGATAGACAGCCTATAGAAATTCGTGCCACTGTATTAGATTTGGGTAAATTAAGCGAATTAAGCGACGAAACCAAAAAGATTGGGGGAACAACACCATCACAGGAATACTTAATTCCCAACAGTGGTATTATCTACGCTACCCGTGACGATGCCCTAGTAGATAAAACTTCAGATAATCCTGATAAAACAGCAAATAAGCTAGAAAGTTCAGTGGACTACAAACTCGATCCTACTCGTCGTCCTAATGCCATTATCCTCGCAAATGGGTCAAACATCTCGCGGAAAACAGATTATCGAGACGCTGAGAAAGGTTTGATTGTCGCTACCAATTTACCTTCATATATTAAAGGTGACTTTAATCTGCATAGTGGTGAAGAATTTACAGCTGCACTAAATGATACTTGGAGTAACTTTTATACAAGGAGTACCCTTAATTCCAACTTCGCTTGTCGTCCCAAGGATCTAAGATTGAGCGTTAATGGTGTTGATCAATGTCCTACTGGTGATACATGGCGAACTGCGGCTGTGATTTCCGATGCCATGACATTACTATCTAATAACTATCGGTTTGGCTTCCGCAATGAGGGAGATTATGACTGGAATAATAACTCTAGTGATCCGGCCTCAGTGACTATCCGGACAATTAACAATGATTTTGGAACTAACAAAAATTTCCTATTCAATACCTACGCTCCGAAAACTTCTACTTTTAGTGGTACGTCAGTTAATGGACTGGAGAGTCAACATGACAATACTGGTTGGCGTGGTGGTCAGCCTAGTTCCTACTTATATAATTTCGTCACCCCTGTTGTCAGACAAACACAAAGGAAAAACATTTCATACTTAGATTATGGGTATGAAGTTTGTGACACTACCAAGTACACAGATTGCAGTAGTCCTACTAGCAATCCTAAGCATTGGACGATGACTAATGTTTCTTATAATGGCTTCAAAGACAATGGACAGAACAGTTGGAGAAATGGTGGGGGTGCAATTGAAGGACAACCAGTGAGTTCTTTGAAAACTGGTTCAGTTGGTACCCCTGCTGACAAAGGTTGGGATAATCCAGCTTTCCTGAGAAGAGTTGCTTTTAAACGGAATGTTGATACTGGTGAGTTAATTATTCCTCTTGCTGTTTATGGAGTATCTAATGACAAGTCGCCACCAAGACTAGAGGCTTTTGCAATATCAGATAGAAAAAATATTCGCCAGGTAAAGATAATAAATGATAAAGCTATAGTTCCTCAGTTAGAACTCGATGCCGATTATCAATGGAAACCTGTTTTATGGAATTCTATTGTTTCCACAAATGCAAATGAAAATAATGCTACTAAGTGGTTGCAATCGGCTACAAGCACTACTTACAATGTCATTATTGCCGCTGGTGATACTCCTGCGCGGACTACAGAAGATAATGGTGGTTTGCATAATTATGTCCGTTTTGCCGAGTCATGGGAAGGTGTTAATGCCAAGATCAGTGGTAGTTTTATGCAACTAAGAAAGAGTTCTTATGCTACAGCCCCATTTGCAACGAGTTTAACAAGTCCTAATGACGATAATTTAAGGTATTCTACGAATAATGGAGGTAACAAATTACCCTTCTATCAACCGCCAATAAGATTATGGGGTTATGATGTCGGCATACTTTCTCAGTCACCAGACCGGTTTTCCCAAAAATTAGTTGTACCAGTAGGTGATTTACCCAATGAATATTTCCGAGAAGTGGGTAGAGATGATCCTTGGGTGCAGAATTTGTTATGTGCTAAGGACGATGCTAACACCTCCTATGTAATTGACCAAAATCAACGTCCGAGTATCTGTCAATCTTAGTCTGCATGGTGTAGGGGTAAAGCAAAGGCGAATGGAATTCACGGAACCACACAAACAAAGTCCGCCTGCGCGGACTAAGGAAAAATCAAGGATTGAAACCCACGCAGGTGGGTTTTGCCTGTGTAGACGCGGTTTCTAACCGCCCGTTTTACGTTAGGTTGACATCATTAAGCACTGCTAAACTCCTACCTAGAGGATTAAATAATTAAGCCATTTTGAGTATATAAATAAGGATTTGGTGATTAACAATGGTGCAACTTATAGGGAAACGGAATATTAATAAAGATGCTGGTTTTACTATTATTGAGTCGTTAGTTGCCATGATTGTGGCTTCTGCCTTAATGTTGGCGATCGCACCAGTTTTGATTCTAGCTACAGCAACTCGTGTTCAGTCTCGCAGGGTAGAATTAGGTTCAAAAGCTGCAACGTCATTTATTGATGCGGTCAGGTCTGGAAGAATAGCCACACAATCAACGGATGGTACAACCGAATATATAACTACAGTTAAGGAGATTGATTCCACTGCATCTTCATCTTCATCTAGAAGCATTACAAATAGCACCAAAATCAATGACTATTTGATTAGCAGTACGAATATGTCCGTTCCTACAACAGCAACAACTCTATATTGTGTTCAAAGTGATGGGATTATTCTGACACCTGATTGTTCTAGTGACTCTGATCAAAAGAATTTGTTTTACATTCAAGCGGGTCGAGTCCTTGTTAGTGATCCTACTCCTACTCCTGATACTAGTAATGATAAGGGCTATCGTTTAGCGGTGAGAGTATATCGCCAAGATATTGATTTCACGAAAACTGTTTTAGCCAATACAGGTACTACGAAGAATACACAAGGAGTTGTTACCGCTGGTTCAGGGAATAAACAAGCGCCGATTCTAGAAATGGCTGCTGATGTAGCTAATGCTAATACAAGTTTTAAGGCTTTATGTAACCGCTTGGGTTTTAAAGCTGGTTCTGATACTAAACCTTGTAACTAAAAACGAGTAGGTGCGTCAGATAGGGGAAACCTGTTTTTTGTTAGATTATCGGGTCTGACGCACCCTACAAAGGTCAGTCCTATTTTTACGCTTTGAGCAGGAAAGATGCCTGCATTAACTATTTTAATTAAATGAGATGATCAAATTTACCAAAGGTGAAACTGGAATATGCTTAAACCAATTAATTTCTTGCTTAAAGGATGGATGAAATTTTCTAGGGTAGCAAACCGAGATTGTGGTTTTACCCTCATGGAACTGTTAATAGGCTTGGTAATGGCATTTTTAGTCTTGACACCATTGTTTGGACTAATGGTAAGCGTTATGAATACAGACAAAAGGGAGCAAGCTAAGACGAGTTCTGAGCAAGAATTACAAATAGCAATGGATTTCATTACTCGTGATTTACAACAAGCTGTTTATATCTATGATTACAATGGTGTTACTAGAAATTACAGTGCCACAGCCGCAAATAGTGGGATTAAGGATTCTTTGCGTACAGTAACAAATGGAGTCCCTATACTGGTTTTCTGGAAGCGAGAATTAGTCTCAAATGTCATTTCTACGGACGCAGGGACAAAAGATGATGCTTTTGTTTATTCCTTAGTTGCGTACTATTTGATTAAGGATAGTAGTACAACTTGGTCTAAAGCGGCTCGGATTGCTAGATGGCAAATTAAAGATGGTGTTCGCAGTATCAGTAACAGTACGGGGACGACTTGCACTGGTTCTTATGATACAAGTCTTAAATTTGTTGATACTGCTAATTGTCCTGATGGTGGTTTTGTGCCGTTTAACCTAGACAGATCAACGGGTGATATAACTGAGAAAATGAATCAATGGCGATCGCCTGATACCACCAATTATCCCAACTTAACAACAAGTTATACGGATACTCCCCAGGTGCTAGTTGACTATATTGATCAAACTGTGCCACCAGCAACTCCCACTACAAATAGTCCCAGTATAACAATATCAACAGCATCATGCCCTCCTGATGCTAACCAACCAGGTGTTACCATAACACCAATATCCAGTACAACAATGACCAGTTTTTATGTCTGTGTTAGTAATTATATTAATCAAGGGCAAGTAATTTCTACAGCACAGATTGTTATCCGGGGTAATGCTTTAGCCCGTTTGCAATCGAATAGTATAGATTACACTGACAAAAAGCAACAAACTTATTTTCCTACAGTTAGTGCCATTGTTCAAGCTCGTGGTTTCTTATACACTCAATAAATAAAATATAGGAGTCCGGTTTGATTCTGTGAATTTACTTGTGTGGTCAGGGAACAGGGAACTCTTAACTGGGAACACCTGAGTTTGGTGTTAGGAGTTCGGATCTCAGAGTTATGATTTTTTCAACGAGATCATAAGGGTTTGAGACTCATATTTGGGGCAGTTTTCCAAAAATTATCTTATGTCGAACTCAGCTAAATAGGAGTCCTATAGTTTCAATTATTAGGAATTAGGATTTACGCATTGACAAGATTCCCCAAATATGTGAGGTAAATTTTATCCCTTGTAGGGTGCGTCAGACAGGATATTTTGACAAAAAAACAGATTCCCTCTATCTGACGCACCCTACTCAATAAGTTATTCCCAAAGCCGAAAACGACGCAATTTCGTTCATTCATATTATGGTAAATTAGTGAGCGTGCGTAAGTCCTAGAATAAATAATGGCTACTAATTATAAAATTGCAAATTTACAGATCAAGTTATTACAGCATCATCGTCAAAGATATATTGGTCTAGACGCTGGTTTTAGCTTGATAGAAATGATAGTAGTGTTTTTGATGATTGGTGTTTTATCAGCGATCGCAGCACCAAGCTGGTTAGGGTTTATCAACGTTCACCACTTAAATATTGCCCAAGATCAAGTTTATCGAGCCATGCGTGAAGCTCAAAGCCAAGCCAAAAAGGAAAAATTGACTTACCACGCTAGTTTCCGAGAACAAAATAATATTCTCCAATGGGCAGTTCATGCGGCTACAATTGACCCATCTAATGCTCAATGGAACGACTTAGATGCTAGTGTGAAGTTAGATGAAGATGAATCCACATTAGACAAATTGCCTAATGGTGTAAGAAGAGTCCCATTTGATCATCTTGGGACAGTGAAACCGCCATTTGGTAGAATTACCCTATCCAGTAAATCTGGTGGTAAAGCCAAGCGTTGTGTTTTCATTTCCACCATACTAGGCGCAATGCGAACTGCTAAGGAAAATCCTACACCTGATAGCGGAAACAGGTATTGTTATTGATTCAGCCAGATGCAGCCAAATCCCCGACTTCTCTAAGAAGTCGGGGATCTATATCGGGATCTATATCCTTTATTAAAACCTATTATATGCTTGATCAAATTATTAAAGCTTTTGAATGTAAAGATTATCAAACAGCAGCTAAATTACTTCAGAAACTACTGATAGAATCACCAGAAAATCCTTGGGTACAACTGTATTTTGGTAAGTTAAAAGAAGTTTCTCATCAATTCCCAGAAGCTGAAAAAGTATATCGTCAATTACTTCGCACCACAACTCATAGTAAAATTATTTCTCAAGCTCGTCAAGGTTTACAGCGATTAGAAGAAGTTAAACAAGAAGAAAAACAAAGAGCTATAGTTAAAGCAACAACCGCACCTGATAACAAGGAATTGGGAATATTAGTTTTAGAACCGATTAATAACGAACTGAAAACCATCGCAGCCAGCAATTTTGCCCAAATCATGCAGGTAGATGCTTACACAGCAAGAATGATATTACCTAGCCAAAATTGGCGGGTTTATCGCATTGCTCAAGTTGGAGAATTAGCATTCTATGGAACACAATTACAACAGGCTGGTATTCCCTGTTTCTGGGTAAAAATTCCCCAAATTCAACAAATTCAAGTATTTCAAGTTAAACATTTATCAATAAATAAATCGCAAATCAAAGTAGTCTGTCAAAATGAAGCAAATCAAACTGGTTCGATGAGATTTGATTTATCAGAAGTTACCAATAGAGTAATGGGACTTTTACCAATTTTTGAACAAGTTGTAGATGTTAATGCTAGAGGTAAACTAGAACGGAAAACTAAAACTCAAGATTATGCTCAATTTTGTGATTTACATCTCCCAAATAGACGGAGTATTTTGCGAATCTATGATCAAGGCTATGAATTTCAGCAAGGTTTAGAAACTCAATCTCAAGCTAACCATAATACTATAAGAATGAACTGGAATAATTTAATGACCTGGGTTGAAAATCAGTTACCTGAAGTTAAGGTGTGGTCAGATTTTAAACCCTTTGCACAAATAGTTATAGACCAAACAGACATTCTCAAACAAATCCCATCTCACATTAATTTATTTCGCCCAGAACAAAGTTATTGGGATGCAGCTTTTCATTTATATAGTGGGATTATCTTTGCTAAAAATGCTTTGTAGGTGTTTTGAAAGTATTGGCGATTATAAATCGCTACTACACAAACAAAGTCCACCTGCGTGGACTAATATAGCGACGATTTATAATCTTTTTGATACTTATCCAGGAGTTTTGACTTGACGTGCCATATCTAAAAAGACATTCATATTTACCCCAGGACGACGACGAGGACTATTAGTAGGAATGAGATATTTGGTGGCGAAATTGGCTTCAGTGGGGACTGATATTTTAACTGGTTCGGGCTTAGTAACTTCTACTGCTGCTGGTGTAGCTTTTGGTTCAATTTTTGGTGTGGGTTGTGCTGCTACTGTTGCTGGAGATTGAGTAACATTAGCTTCTTCCTTGAGTTCTAGGTAGTAGCTATTACCCTTATTGCTAAACAATCCAGTAATAAAACCCACAATACCCGCAATGATATTTTTGATAAAGCCCATAAAAAATGCTCCTGGTTTGAATAGTCGTGAATGCTGCCGAAATTGTTAACAATTACGGTGTAATATTACATTTGATTGCGTTATCTGCGGTCAATAATTAGACATACTGTTTGCTGATCAAAAGCCTATAATTAGGGTTTGCTGAAAAAGTTGTCTGTGAGGGGATGTGACAGGTACTACACCACGGGCACAGGTGACAGGTAAGTATTTGTAGGTTTTTTTGTCTAAAACAGTATTCGATAAATAACGCAAATTAATTATTAAATTTTATTATAACTATAAGATTATGAGAATTTATTTCATAAATCTTAATAATTTATATTCAATCCCAAACCAGGGGAAACGCATCTAAATTATCTTGACAAAATACCGTTTTAATGTATAAACAAAGAAATTCCAATTTATCATACTTCAGTAATGATCATCTTTTGGGACTCAATACTGTTCGGTTAACGAAATTTTCTACTTAAACAACCTATTGTATAAAAACAACAAATTTTTGAAGATGTTGGGTTTTCTCAACCCAACCTAGATATTTTCATTTTTTAACCTTAACCGAACAGTATTGTTTTGGGACTCCTGAATATTTTACCGAGATTACTCATTCTCAATTAAGAGGGTGTTTGAAAAGTCTAATTTATTACTTGCAAGGGCGACTAGAAGTCGCAGCTACACAGACGAAACCCACCTATTCCTTCGGTCCCGTAAGGGATACGTGGGTTCAAAAACCTTGATTTTTCGTTAGTCCACGCAGGTGGACTTTGTTTGTGTAGTAGCGATTTCTAATCGCCGGAAACTTTTCAAACATCCTCTAAGGTTTGACAACCAATTGAAAGGAATCTAAATAGCCTGTAATAGTTTTATTGAGAGTATCATGTTGTTTTTTGGAGACTATAGCCATAACTTTATATAATCTACCATGAGCAACAAACATTCTGGTTTTAGTAATTTTACCGATCGCATTCACATATTCAATTTCTTTACCGGGATGAAAGTTAGAACTGCGAATATTGCGCTGATTTAGTAATCTACTTTTGGTGGTTGTGAGTTCTACATATTGGGCTTGATCCATGATTGTTTGGGGGTTAGTCATTTGGACATAGCTATCAGGAAATTCATTATATGTGACTATATATGCAGCTTCTTGTTGGGGTGGTTGGATTAAAAATATTTCTAATTTTATTTTGCCCATGTGGGTTTTTTGAATTTGGGTTTTTCCCTTGGGCATTCCTGGCATTAATACGGTAAAATATCCATCTGGGGAGGTAAATGTTCGCCATTTGGGTTGTATGACTGTGGGAACAATAGGTTTTTTAGGGGCAATTGTTGAATTAGTTGTTGGTTTAGATGAATGCACCTTAGCTACAGCGTAACTACTAGATAACAAGGTGGCAGCAATGAAAGATAGTAAAATTTTGCTATTCATAAGTTATGAAATTTGTAGATGCAGATTTCACTGTTATTAAGAAATAAACATTCAGCTATCAGTGTTCAGCAATTACTATTTAATAAATAATCTACCGATTTATCAAATATTCTGACTCCTGACTCGGTGACTCCTAACTCCTGACGTTGCTAGTTATAACCTAGAGGCAGATAAAGCTGCACCAATTAATCCCACTTGTTGATTAAGAATTATATGCACGGGGATTTCTTCGAGGAGAGAACCCATTCTGCCTTTTTGGGTAAAATTCAAGAGGAAACTACCATTTTGCATTAAGGGGAGGATTTTGGGGGCGATCCCACCAGCAATGTATAATCCGCCATAGGGTAGGAGTTTCAGGGCTAAATTCCCGGCTTCTGCACCGTAGGCTTCGATAAATAATTGCATGGTTTGTTCGCAAAGGCGATCGCTTTTTTGGAGTGCAGCAGCGCCAATAAATGCCCCTGGATCAGCGGTTTTTTCGGTTGTCTGTGCTTCTTGTTCCCAAGTTCTGACTGCTTGGGCAATTTCTGGTGATTCGGTGGCTATTTTCCGATCTCGTAAAAATTGGTAAATGGAGGTAATTCCTAACCCGGAAACCACTCTTTCGACAGAAACTCGTTGAATATTATGTTTATCTACTAGATATTTCAACAGTTGAAATTCTAATTCATTCCGGGGGGCAAAATCTGCGTGGCCACCCTCGGAAGGAAAGACTTGATATTCATGATCTTGTTTAATCAAAAATCCTTGTCCTAATCCAGTTCCCGCACCGATTACAGCCATTGGTGCTGCTGGTTGATATTTACCAACTTGTAAAGTTAGTAAATCCTGTTTTGTTAACCCAAAAATCCCATAACCAACAGCCGCAAAGTCATTAATTAGAGAAATTGACAAAATACCCAATTCTTGAGTTAACCGATTTGTATCGAGAAACCAGGCTAAATTGGTCAACTTGGCGGTGTTTTCCACTACTGGTCCTGCGATCGCAAAACAAGCCTTTTCGGGTGTGCTAGAATTAGCTGTAGTCAAAAACCTTTGCACTATGGGGACTAAATCAGGAAAATCCCCACTGCGAAAACTCTCTTCATACAGAGTTTTTAACCCTAGTGTTTCCGAAAATTCCACCAAACGCAAAATAGTTTTTGTTCCGCCTATATCTCCGGCCAGTAGCAATGTCATAAAATTTATCAATTAGTAGGTTACTTTTGCCCAGTTGTAGCGATATGCACTTGAATGAGATACAGAATCTACAGTAAAAGCCATAAGTTAAAAGTCTCTTAACTCCTGACTCGGTGACTCTTGCTATAGCGTCAATTGTGATTGAGAGAAAATCCCCCTTAAATATTTACACAAATCGCACCAATTCTTCAATTTTCGTCAAATGGGAAGTATCGCCCTTGAGTGCTAATAACCATTCTGAATCTTGACGGACAACTTTTACCAAAGAACATAGAGAAGCTTTAACTTCACTTTTGGCTATGTCTCCCACAAATCCCATTGCTGCACCCAAGACAGACGCGCCATGTGCCACCAATAGGATATCATGGGGGAAAAATTCAGTAGATAAACACCTGGCAGTTTGCGCCGAACGTTCCCGCACCTGTTGATGAGTTTCCGGGTATTTTGCGGCTATACGTGATGTGTAACTGGTATCAATTCTGGGAAATAATTTGACTAAAGCTGAAGTTGAGAGTTTTTCCGGTTCTTCAGTCATCCATTCGGGATTAAGCCATTCACTCAAACCTACTTCTAGTTTAATCTGTAAATCCAAAACTTCAGCGATCGCATTCGCTGTTTGGACAGTTCGCAAAAACGGAGACGCAAAAATATGGGCGATTTTTTCCCCTTTGAGTCGCTTTGCTAACTGCTGCGCCTGAATCATCCCATCATCTGACAAAGGTGGATCATACCGTCTTTCGGCGGTTAGAAACCAATCTGGATATACGAAATCAAGGCGGTTAGCGTGTCTTGCTATCCAAACTATTTGACTCATGGGAAAATCCGAATGTTAATTTTTGTTATGTGGCTATAATACGATACTTTGCAAACCTTTGACTAATCTTTCTATACCTGCTTTAGCTGTATCTGCTGGTAACGCCCCATAAGCAACCCGCAAATAACAACCATCTTCCATCCCAAAGGTTGTTCCCGGAATCACCGCTATTTTGTATTCTTGAATCAGTTTTTTCACCAATTCCAAATCGTTCATTTTTGTATGTACTTTCAATAAAAAGTAAAATGCACCATTAGCTGGTGTAATTGTACATAAATCCTGAAGTAATTGTAGGGAATTAATTACTATTTCTCGAACTTTAGCAATAGTCCCAATATTATCTTTTAAATAATCATCTTTTGCTTGTAAAGCCCCCAAAGCTGCATACTGAGAAACCACAGGTGGACAAATTAAAATAGTATCTTGAGCTTTTTTCACAGCAATTAATAAATGTTCAGGAATTACCATATAACCAATTCGCCAACTAGCAAAACCATAAGCTTTTGACAAACTAAACAGAGAAATTGTATATTGATGACTGCCCGCAAATGCCCCCGGCGAAATATGTTTTACACCTTCATAAGTAAAATATTCATAAGCCTCATCACTAATATGATAAATTCCCCTTTCTCGACAAATTTCATTAACTTGTTTTAATGCTGTTTCTGAATAAATAACACCCGTCGGATTATTTGGAGAAATCGTTACCACCGCACGGGTTTTATTTGTAATTGCAGCAGCTATGGTTTCAGGAATTAATTGATAATTTGCATCTGTCCCAACTAATACCGGATGACAACCTGCCATTTTAATCGCCATTTCATGATTAAAATAGTAGGGAGTATTTAAAATAATCTCATCACCAGGAGAAGTAATTGCTAAAATAGCATTTATAAACCCCATATTGCTACCTGCTGTCACCACAATAGCGTTTTCTTCATTGATATCAATACCATTAAATCTTGATAACTTTGCTGCTAATACTGTTAATAATTCAGGAATCCCCACAACAGCTTGATAAAGATGATTTTTAGGTTCAGCAAGAAATTTTGGTAATAATTCCATTGCCGTATATGGTGGTTGATAATGAACCACACCTTGTCCTAAAGAAATTGTTCCTGGAGAGTTTCTAATTAATTCTCCCACCACCGGAATAATTGGCGATTGAATCGCTGCCATTCGTGATAATTTATAATTCATAACTCTTGAAAATGTATGTTTAGTATGTACAGTAATAAAGAATTAAGTAGGTTGGCGTTGAAAATTGTCGTTATGGCAAGGCAAGAGTGAAGAGGGTTTGGGCGATTTTACATTTCTTTACACAGTTTGGTTTTATTGTGTTCACCTACTTAACCGCAGATAGAAGATGATGGACGCAGATAAACGCAGATAATTTTGTAAACGGATAGACTAGGAAACGCTATATTTTATTATAGAGTATCACCATTTATCCAATTTTTTAAGTATATCAGTTGCTTCATGCGTAGAGATTCCATTTTTTATAAACTATTCCAACAATATCCATCTGTGCTATTTCAACTATTAGCGCAACCGCCAAACAATGCCGACTCCTATAGATTCGATTCCGTAGCAGTTAAAGAACCCAAATTTGAAATTGATGGGGTATTTTTACCACCAGAAAATGATAGTCCAGGAGTAGTATACTTTTGTGAGGTACAATTTCAGAAAGATGAACAACTTTATGAAAGAGTATTTGCCGAATCTCATTTATATTTCTATCGTAACCGCAATAGATTTAGTGATTGGCAAGCAGTCGTAATTTATCCATCTCGCAACACAGAACAAAGTGATATTTATCCTCATCGGGCATTGCTAAACAGCGACCAAGTGCATAGAATATACTTAGATGAATTGGGAGATATTCACCAATTACCTGTATGGGTAGCATTAATGGTACTGACAACATTAGAAGAAAGTCAAGCCCCAGAAGCAGCCAGGTATTTGTTAACAAAAAGTAATCAAGAAACATCATCTTTATTAAGTCAGGTCATAATAGAAATGATCACGACAATAATGATGTACAAATTTGAAGAACTTACTTTAAGGGAGGTTGAAGTCATGCTAGGAATTTCACTAGAAAAAAGTCGCGCTTACAGAGAAATTAAACAAGAAGGAATAGAACAAGCAACTTTAAATCTAGTTATTCGACTATTAACAAAACGGTTTGGAGAATTGCCGGAAGCAATACGCGGTTCTATTTCCGCTTTACCTTTACCCGTCATGGAAAATTTGAGTGAGGCATTGTTAGATTTTACCAGTTTAAATGATTTACAGATTTGGTTAGCAGCAGTTAAAAACTAAAGTATTTTTGATGCCAAATTGCTGGTTATGGTAAGGGTAAAGCACAATCCCAAACCCTTACATAAATTTCAATTACTGTAAATCTATTGATAGTTTTTAGGAATACCAACTTGTGATAAACCGGCAATTACTTTCAAGTTTTGACAACGAATTAATTCACTAAAATTTAAACCAGAACGCCCTTCTATTGTTCCTACTGCTTCAATAGCTGTTAACAAATGTTGGGCGGCTTCTGTTTCTGAATAACCTCGTCTTTGGGCGATTCTAATAGCCGCTATATCAGCAGTTAATTCTGACTCTTGGGATTTATTGGTGCGCCAAATTCGTATAGCTGCTACAGCACTTAATCCTCCGGCTATGACCACACCTACCACATCAGCCTGAACCGCTTCGAGTATTCCGCCCACAAGACCTGCTAACACGGCACCTTGATAGATATTAGGTTGTAACCATTTCACCCCTATTAACCAGGATATTCTTTGCAATAGAAGTAAATCCCGTTGAGGTTTTGTCAACCGTCTCCATAAATCGAAATTAATATATATTGGTCTGGCTTGACTTAATGGTAGGGGAAAAGCCGCATCTATTACCTGTTTTTGTTCTGGTTTACTGACGATTTTAGTCATCATTCGCCCAGAAGCGGGCATGACATCCAACAACCGACGAATTTCAATATTTGGTTCCATAACATCCATTATTAGTCATAATTATGTATATTCAATGACTACTAAGATTACACTCTATTCCACTTTATATTTATATGGACGCTTTTGATCCCAATCCGCCAGAATGGACTAATCAAGCCGTACACGCCTATCAATTCCATTGCCCCAAATGCCATGCTGGTAGTCGAGATGCTGTTAATGTGTGGTTAAATAGAAGGTCTCCCGTCACTACCCCAGAACGTCGTCGGAAGTGGCAAGAATTCTATCATTGTCAATGCAGTTATGTCTGGTGGGCTTGGAGTAATGACAGACCACCGACGGATTTATCTAAGCAAAATCAAAATAATTAACTGCTTTGAGGCAGAGCCTCTATATGGCATTCCCAGTCGAAGACTGGGAACGAGAGATTTTGTTTATAAGGAAGAACGCCGAAAACCCTTGAAAATGTGGCTGACTCAGTCAGCCACATTTGGGCTTTAGACAAGGGATGAAGGCTAGAGGCTTTCCTTTATCCTGCATTGACGTTAATTTGAAAATTTGAAATTATTTCAAATTTTAAGTTACCTTTGGGGGTTAAAGTCCCCTGCTTCTACAAGCGGCGGGTTTTGCGTCTGGGTAAAATCCCCGTTGCAAAACGTAATTCTAAATTCTAAATTCTAAATTCTGCATTCTTTTAATCCATATTCGTGATAGAATTAAATTGTCACTAAAGACATAAAAAGCTACCGAGGGACTCTCGGAAAGTTACGCTTGTCAGATATGATTTCGCCCGCGAGGGCCAAGGAAATCAGGGCAAGAACCCAAATATTTAAGGAACCCTGCCTGAAACTGGGATAACTGAGGGATATAGACTGAAACTCTCTATAGAATCTCCGCGTCTTTAGACCGGAGAGTGTCAATCTAAATCTGGTTCAACACCAAGCGCACGAAGTTGGGTAATTAATCTTTCGGTTTTTTGCCTTTCTTGTTCTAACTTTTGCCTTTCTTGTTCAGCTTTCTGTCTTTCCTCCTCTGTGCTGGTTAACATCCAATTACCGTCTTTGTCATACCAACGTAACCAAGGCATTTCTACATTTTTATAACTTCCTTGCCACACTCCTAAACCTAATTCTATTTCAGGAATCCAAAACCGGAAATCTGATAAGTCTACTTCAGCATAACGAGCGCCTGTTAACTGAAACATTCTAAATTCAGATTTATAACGATCAAAGATGGCGTAATAGGGTACTCTTAAAATTTGTTCGTAAACTTCCCATTTACCAGGAGGTTTTTCGACATCTCTTAATGTTTGCCCTAAGTCTTCTTTTTCTGTTCCCGGTGAGAGTAATTCAACGACAATATACGGATTAACCGCTTCTTGCCAAACTACATAACTTAACCGTAAATCTCTTTTGTCATAAAGAGAGGGAACACCTAACACTGCAAACCAATCTGGACGTTTATACCATGAAGGATGACGCAAATCATAGTAAAGATTCAGATCACTTCCTGTAAATATTTGGTCGCTAGGATAGTTAGGAGGACGGAATGTTTCTGCTAATAATTGTGGTTGGAATAAATGAAATTGATCTGGCAAACCAGGTTCCTCCGGGTCTTCGCTAGGAAGATCATACATTGTCGGTAATGTTTCTTTAGGGGAAAGTGGCGGATCTGTTTGATACATTCTTAACAATCCTAAAGATAGAATTTCTATTTCTATTATGTCGCAAGATGATTCGGTTTAGAAACGCAATATTCGCATATTATAAATAAAGTGCAGAATATGGGTTTCATACTTATTCATTATTCCCCGTCCTTTTCCTGTGCTAAAGTCAAAACCTGCACATAAAGCCGATCTGAAATTCTCATTCCCTGTGCTTGCATTTCATCTAAAACATCCTTAACACTATCCAACAAACCCCGACGCTTCGCTAACAGCAAAATCCCCACAGTCCCAATTAAAGGTAATTTTCGAGCCATAGCCACCTTCCTGGCAGCCCTTTCATTAATTAATAACTGAGAAGCACTAATTTCTTCTGCTAAAGCAATAGCTTCTGACTCTCCTAAATCTAACTTAAACGATTGTTGTAACTCCCTAACCACCTGCTGATTATCTACCGTTACAACCTCCAACTAAGACAAATCCTGAACAAGTTTTGCTGCTGGATGCTTACCTACTTGCAATTCATCAAATACACCTTGGGGAATCACAACTTTACGAAAAAGTTTTGGCAATAAATCAAGATGATCCACTTTTGCCAACTCGCTAATTGGCGTAGTATCGCTCATCTAAAATTGTTAACGCCATTACCAAAATCTCCTACCTCTACATTTTTATTTTAATCTTTAAACCACTTGCCCTAACAATGTTTCTTTAGGGGATGTTTGAAAAGTTTTTAATGTATAAATAAACCCCTCTCCAAACCTCTCCCCGACGCGGGGAGAGGCTTTGAAACCCCGATTTCCTTGTAGGGAAGGGGGGTTAGGTTTCTAGAGATTATCGGTTTCATCTAATACTTTTCAAACAACCTCTTAGGGGAAAGTGGCGGATTTGTTTGATAGATTCTTGATAGTCTTCTCAATTTATCTTGTTTATTTATCATATAGTAATCAGAGAATGAATAATTGCTCAAAAAAAATAGACCGCTTTTCTGAAAATTAACTACCGGTTCGCCCATTTAAAATCGAGTTACCAAAAAGCTGAACGATTTAATCAGGGTTTTCGGCTTTGATAAAAATGTACTACCCTACAGACTTTATGCGATAGCGAAGCGCTGCTGCAAGCAGTTCGTATAAAAATAGAGTTTTAGCACCGGATGTGGTAGTTCAAGCTAAATTTTGGGAAATCGCTAAAACCATTACGACACCTGGATTTCTTGTTTTTTTGGCAATTTCTCGAACTCCAAAAAAAATGAGCGAACCGGGAGTAAAGAATTTCCCCAATGACCAATTTGAGATTTCATAAATTAGCGATCGCTTTCAAGATCAACAAAGTATATCTCAATTACCCCCACTCTGGAGTTTCAGATCCAGGGATCTGGGCATACCTGAGTTCGGAGTTAGGAGTTTCTCCTTCGGAGACGCTACGCGAACAGAGTTATGATTTTTTCAAGGAGATCATCAGGGTTTGAGACTCATATTTGGGGCAGTTTTCCAAAAATTATCGTTATGTCGAACTCAGGTATTACCAGTAGTCTTCTGTTTTTCAATAGCAGTTAGGTTGATCTAATTTCTTTCAAAAACTAGATTTGTTTCCGATTGAATTCTGACTTAATTAGACTCACAAATACACTAATAATTTTTTCTGGTTGATTTATATAATACTCATCTAAATCAACTACCACTAGATTACCAGTTAATTGCAAGAACACCCATTGATTGCCATTGGTAACACAACCATAAATATTTTCAATATTATTTCCCTCCGATTGATTTAATTGAGCAGCAGCAATCATTTCTGCAATACATTGAGCGAATCCTTGTTTAAGATTATCATTTTTCGCCTCCACCAAAGCAATCACAGGAGATGTTACATATAACTGTTGAGATGAAAGACCGATTAAGAAATCGCAAAATCCATTTAAACCTTGCTCAAGATTCACATTAAAATCAATTCCTGAGAATAAACTAATTTTATTATCTAATAATCTTCTTACTTCAATTAAAACAGGCGCAATAATCATTTCTGATTTGGCTTTCTCCGTACTAATTGCTTGAGCTAAGGGAATATTATTTTGCAAGTATTTGATAAAAAAAGCATCAACTGTTAACTGGTCGAAAGCAGTGAAAACATTTGTTCTTTCTTCAATATTAATGCCAAATATTTTAGTGATTCTGTCTAGAGTAAAGTCACTATAAGCCATTTCTTATAACCTTCCCGCAAACTTCTCCCCAAATCTTCTGCTTCTGTACCTGGTGATATCAACTCTACTATAACAAAAGGATTAGTTCCCTGCTGCCAAGAAACGTAACTCAACCGCAGTTCTTTCTCTTCATAGAGACGGGATATACCTAATACACCAAACCAATCTGGTCGATGTTTCTGTTGATCACAAAGTTAGATTTATTTTGATTATGGCAACCATTCAGGGTTGAGAATTTCTGTTAAAGAATAAGGACAAGTTTCAGGGAATATTTCTGGAGATAGTTCAGATTTACGAATGGCATTATTTCTAGCTTTGATATAAATCTTATCTACGATTTTTTCACAATGATTATAAAGAACTTTAGACTCTAATAATAAATCTAATTCCAGCCTAAAGTTATCAATTTCTTTTTCCCAACCCCTCCCTGACCAATCTTTATCTGATTTCCAATAATTATACAATAGAAGATGAATTAAAATTCTTAGTAAATAACTTTCTACCTTTCGCCTTTGTTCGTTTCCCAATACAGTGATTTCCTCGATTAAATGTTCCCAGTCAATATTTTCTAAATCCCGACTTTGCAGTTGGCTAAGGGTAATATCCAACCACTCAGGATAATCTTGTTCATAAATCTCGTAATTTGCTTGTGTAGGTGGCATTTTACTTACTCAATTACAGTTTTCCGTTAATCCACGCAGGTGGACTTTGCTTGTGTAGTAGCGACTTCTAATCGCCCAAAACTTTTAAAACATCCTCTGACCATTTTAACAAAAGTTCCCGACTGGATCAGATTTTTCTCATGATTCTAATTTCGCATCTACCATCATTTTCACAACATCCTGCATTTTATATCTAGCCTCCCATCCTAATTGGATTTTGGCTTTACTGGGATTACCTTTACCGACCGCCAAGTCTGTAGGTCTGAATAGGCTACTATCAACCACTACATGATCATGCCAATCTAAGTTTACAGATGTAAATGCTGCTGTGACAAAATCTTCCAAGGAAGTGCTTTCCCCCGTTGCAATCACATAATCATCAGGTTGATTTTGCTGCAACATTAAGTACATGGCTTCCACATATTCTCGCGCCCAACCCCAGTCCCGCTGAATTGACATATTACCTAAATATAATTTTTCATGACTACCTTGGGCAATTCGACAGGCGGTAGCAATAATTTTTTGAGTGACAAATCTTTCTGGACGCAGGGGAGATTCATGATTAAATAAAATTCCTGAACAGGCAAATAAACCGTAGGCTTCTCGGTAGTTAGCTACTTCCCAAAAAGCGGCAGCTTTAGCTACAGCATAAGGGCTTCTGGGGCGAAATGGAGTTGTTTCTGCGGCTGCTACATTGCCAGTATCACCAAAGCATTCACTCGAACCTGCATTGTAAACCTTAATGGGCGCGCCTAAAAACCGAATGGCTTCTAATAAATTTAGTGTGCCCGTAGCTATGCTTTCTAAAGTTTCTACGGGTTGTCCAAAAGATAAGCCGACGGAAGTTTGTCCTGCCAAATTATAGACTTCATCTGGTTGGATTTTTGTCAGTACCTGTAAGACGCTACGGAAGTCAGTTAAGGTCATTGACTCTAACTTGACTTGATCTTTAATACCTAAGTGGACTAAATTCTGAAAAGGTGAGATTTGGGCATCTCTGGAAGTTCCACAGACTGTGTAACCTTGATTAAGGAGTAATTCTGCTAGATAAGCTCCGTCTTGTCCAGATACTCCACAAATAAGGGCTTTTTTCATGTCAATTCATTACCCAGAAGTCTTTAACACTGTTACCCCCAAGCATTCGGGATTGCCTATAGGTAAATTCTCCCACGGAAGGATTGCGATGGGGATGAATGACCCCTGTTGCCTGTTGCCAAAGTTCGGCTGGGGCCAAAGATATCTCATATTTAGATCCATGCTTATGTACATGATACCATTTTGTTTCTTGGCACTCTTCGCACCAAAAAGCCTCTAACCACTCGCCCTGCAAAGAAACTGTAGTTTTATTGGCGACTAAAATCATCGCCTCTCGTCTGGGAATACCCCGTTTTTGTAGTTGTCCCGCTGTTTCGGTAAATAGTCCATATTTTTGGCTAACACTATCTATGAAACAACCATGTATGGGACAATAAATAGCTCTCCGCTGGGAACGCTTCCGATTGCGCTCGCACCTTTTCTGCACTTCGGCCTCCTGATCATGAACTAAAGAATAGATAGTGAGAAGGTTGCATAGGAGGGACTAAGACCAAAAAGACCATGGACGCCCAACTCCTGATTCAACGTTGTCTAAGGTATTAAATTTTGTTAACTTAGTTGTCTGAAATTTACTGAATTTGTTCACACACTGACGCTGATGAGCCTGGAGTGACATTTCAAATTGTAGATTTTTCTAGCACATTGATGTATTGTTTAGCGATGATTTCTGGTGTAAAGTTTGATTGCAAATATTGGCGGGAGGCATTACCCATTTTTTCTGCAAGTTGGCGATCGCTCTTTAAGTTGAGAATAAATTTAGATAAACTATCACTATCTCCATTGTCAATGCTGACACCAAACTGACCATCTGTTATGAGTTGTCGCAGGTAGGAATCTTTTGGGCAAATAGCTGCTATGGGTCTTCCCGTAGCTAAGGCTGGATAGAGTTTGCTAGGTGCAACTAAACTTTCCAGACCTGCTTCTACACTAACTAATGACAAATCACAAGCTGTCAGGGAATAGGGTAACACACTCTTGTCTTGATAGGGGAGAAAGAGAAAGTTTTTTAGTCCTAACCGCTTGACATCTTGAATAAAACTTTCCCGTTTGGGTCCACCACCAATACAAACGAACCGAATCTCTTCATTTTGTAATTGTTGAGCAGTTGCCAAAATGGTGTTTGTATCATGACACCTACCCATATTACCAGAATAGAGAACTGTAAATATGCTGTCCAAGTTATGCTGTTTGGCAAACCAGTTTTTTTCTTTGGTAATGGGTAAAATCAACTCAGAGTCGCCCCAACTGTGAATTACAGAGACCTTATCAGCTACTTGTGGACAGATGGCGACAACTCTCTCCTTCATAGCCGGACTCAGGACAATAATTCCTTTCGATTTTTGCCAAACCTGGCGATTGATTGCCCACCAAAACTTGGCTAACCAGTGCTTATGAGAAACTACTCCTAAAGCGATCGCAATATCTGGATACAAATCATATATTAAACATACATAGGGGAATTTTAATAATAAATGACTTAAATATCCGGCTATTGATAAAAAAGGAGGTGCTGAAGTTAATAAAAATACGTCATTTTTACGAGCATTGGCGATAATATGCAAAAAAGCCCGCAATGTGAATAAAACACCATTGACAGCTTTCCCACGAATCCTATTAGACCATATCTGAGTAGATCGGGATCTTTGAACGCGAATATTGCCCAATTGCTCTAAGGCTGGGGCTTTAGCAGTGGTAAAAGCATACCCTGGTTGTCCTGTGAATACTCTAATTCTAATTCCTTGTTTCTCTAACTGTTTGACTAGTTCTTCAATTAACTGTCCTGTTGCCGCATAGTCTGGAGGAAAAAACTCAGTGATCACAGACAACGTAGTTAGTTTGTGATATATAGTATCACCAATTTTAGAAGGCTGAACAGCCTCTATGAAATGCAAAGGAGATTTTATAGAACTCTTACGATTGGATATTGACATTATGTTAATTTTTGTTAATTACTGATTTTTATTGATATTAATTTCAAGGATAAATAGGATAAAAACTTGACTTTTTTGCATTTCATTGATTGTTATTATTTTGTGCAAATGATTGCTGTTGCTGAACATTCGTATCCCTTACGAGACCGAAGGAATAGGTGGGTTTCGTCTGTGTGGTTCCGCGACTTCTAGTACAGCCGGGCGTAAATAAAACAACCATTCTCAATCACTAAAAAGCTGATGCCATATTATTTTTGACTTTTGACTTCCGCCTTGCGGTACTAGTCGCCCTTGCAAGTAATAAATTAGACTTTTCAAACACCCTCTTAGAATGAAATCAATTTGCTGTACACTGTTAACCTAAACAGTTTTCTAACATCTTCAAAACCTATTGTCAACCATGGCAAATGGTTTTTCGATCAGATCAATAAGTATTCTACAGGTATATTAATATTGCAAGTCCTTTAATTCAAGATTCTTCATACTGGGTTTCAGTGAATAAGTAGGGTTTGCACCAAAAAGTTGCCTGTGAGGGGAGGTGACAGGTGCTAACGCCACGCTACGCTATCAGCAAGACCTATCTAGCTTGTAAGCAAATGTCGCCGCAGATGATCTAACGCTGTATTTGCACTCACATAACGAATTAAAGACCGTCCTCGAATTGTTCCGAAGCGATGTTCAAAACTGATTACTTCATTACCAGGACCAGCTAAACCAACATAGACTAAACCCACTGGTTTGGTTTGGGTTCCCCCGGTTGGTCCAGCAATGCCTGTAATACTTAATCCCCAAATGGTTGAAAGCCGATTTTTAACGCCAATAGCCATTTGTTCAGCTACTGTCGCACTTACCGCCCCAAATTCCTCTAAATCCTCTGGGTTGACTCCTAATAGTCCAACTTTGACAGAATTATCGTAGGCAATTACCCCACCCCAAAAGTAATCAGAACTACCAGAAATTTCCGTTAACATTTGTCCCAGTCCCCCACCGGTGCAAGATTCGGCTACAGATAGGGTTGCTCCCGCGGACCTTAACAAATTACCAACGACAGCAGCAAGGGTGTCATTATCAATGCCATAATAATCTAAGCCAGCAATTTCTATGAGTTGTTTTTCAATGGGTGCAATTAAAGCTTCTGCGGTTGTTGCGTCTGTGGCTTTAGCAGAGATTCGTAGTCTCACCTCTCCCTTGCCTGCATAGGGGGCTACTGTGGGATTAGTTAAATTAAAGTAGGAGGCTACTTTTTCGGCTAAAGCAGATTCTCCAATTCCCCAAAATCTTAAACTGCGACTATAAATAATTTCCTTTCCCCAACCTTGACTTTTCAGAAAAGGTACTGCGGTTTCGGTCCACATTCGATACATTTCGCTGGGAACACCAGGGAAAGTAAAAATAGTTAATCCTGGACGGGGTTGCCAAATAATACCCGGTGCTGTTCCTGTGGGGTTGGGTAAAATTTCTGCACCTTGGGGAATTAAGGCTTGTTTGCGATTATTAGCGGACATTATTCGTCCCCGTTGGGCAAATTTTTCGGCTATATCTTGGACAATATCGGCTCGTTCTATTAAGGGAACACCAAAAAAATCAGCGATAGTTTCGCAGGTGAGATCATCGGGTGTGGGTCCTAAACCACCTGTGAAAATGAGAATTTGTACTCTGGAAGCAGCAATTTCTATAACTTCTTTGAGTCGGTCTGGATTATCGCCGACGACGGTTTGATAGTAGTGAGGAATGCCTAACTGTGCTAATTGTTGAGCAAGATATTGGGCATTGCTGTTGAGGATATCTCCTAGCAGCATTTCTGTACCAACGCAAATAATTTCTGCACTCATGGGGGTTAAAAAGGAATTAGGAATAGGAATCTAGGAACAACTGGTGATATTAAATACTCGCTTGAATTTTGCTTATTTCTGTACATAAATTTAATAAGTATTATAAAATTAAAGATGACGGTTTTAACACGATATTTTCAAAATATAAACTATGAATATTTGGGTAAATGAACAAATTGATCCTTCTGGACTGATTCACGCCTGTATTGCCTCTTGTGATGAATCTCAGGCTAAGGATTGTCATGAGTCGTTTCAGACTAATCTCACGAACTCTCAAAAGGCAGAGGGCTGGATTGCAAAATTAAGGGTAGTTAAATCTTGGGATGATGTGCCAGTTAATGCTTTAAAACTTGATTAATCAGAGTGTGCTGGATGAGAAAAAGGGCGATACTGTTGATGAGCTAGACAAAGCCCCAATCTCATTCTGTCTATTAATTGATAGGATAGGTGGTAATATTTTGCGTTAATATTCTGGAGTTTCCAGTTACCATTCTAACTTCCATGCAGCATGAGACTCAACTTAGTTTATTTGATAACTCTAGCTTAAACCAAAGAGAGCTAATTACTACAAGTAATAAAATTCCCATTCCGCCGGGAACTTATGAGAATGTAGAGGAATTGACAAAACATTGCAATGGCTGTCAGCGTTGTGCATTAAGTGAAAACCGGACTCATGCTGTGGTCGGCCGTGGTAATCTCCAAGCGGAAATTATGATTATTGGGGAAGCACCGGGGAAAAATGAAGATGAAACAGGTTTACCATTTGTGGGTAGATCAGGGCAATTACTAGAAAGTATCTTAGCTTCGGTAAATTTAAGTACGGAGACAGATATATATATTGCCAATATTTGTAAGTGTAGACCACCGGAAAACCGTGTACCGACTAATGAAGAGGCTGCTGCTTGTAAACCATATTTATTTGAGCAGATTCGCCTGGTTAACCCAAAAATTATCTTATTAACAGGTGCAACTTCTGTGAAGGGTGTGATTGGTGATAACCGTCCGATTACTAAAATTCGTGGTCAATGGTTGGAGTGGGAAGGGCGCTTATGTATGCCTATTTTTCATCCCTCTTACTTGTTGCGTAATCCTTCACGGGAAAAAGGAAAGCCGAAATGGCTCATGTGGCAAGATATACAGGTGGTTCGGGCTAAGTTTGATGAATTAAAAAATCAGGATAAAAACTAAGGAATAGGGAACAGGGAATAGGGAATAGGGAATAGAGGAGAGGCAATAATTTTCCCAATGACTAATGACTAATGACCAATGACCAATGACCAATTACTAATGCTCCTGTAACTTGGTAAAGTTAGGAAATCACAAAATATCAAGTCATCAGATTTTTACCGCTAAAACATGGGCAGCCAGAGAAAAATGTACTGGGAACTCGATTTTTACTCCCGTCCGATTTTGGACGAAAATCAGAAAAAAGTGTGGGAAATGTTGGTGTGCGAAAGTCCTGTAGATATTGGTACACAAACGGAGTCTCTGTTTCGCTATGCTAAATATTGCCCAAGTACCCAGGTAAATTCGGGTTGGCTACGGATAGCAATCCAGGAAGCTATAGAGAAAGCGGGTACAGCACCTACCAAAATCCGCTTTTTCCGCCGCCAAATGAATAACATGATCACCAAATCCTGTGAAGATGTGGGAGTACCCGCTGTCCCAAGTCGGCGGACTTTGGTTCTCAATCAGTGGATACAGCAGCGCGTAAAGGAAGTCTATCCCCAAGAACCAGGATATCAGGGGGTAGTTAATCCTTCGGTGCGTTTAGATAGACCTTTGCCCCAACGGTTGCCAGATGCATTGGAAGGAAAACAATGGGCTTTTGTGACTTTAGAGGCTAGTGATTTGGCGGAAATGCCGGATTGGGAAATTGGTTTTGGTGAAGCTTTTCCCCTGGAGTTGGCGCAATTGTCCCCAGAAACCCGCATTCCAGGGATTTTGATTTTCTCCCCCAGGGCTTTACCCATAGCGGGTTGGATGTCTGGGTTGGAAATGGCTTATTTGCACTTTGACACCAAGCAAGGCAACAGGTTGATTTTAGAAACGGGGGCTACGGAAAGTTGGGTAGTGGCTAATATCCGCACGCCTGAACTTTTAGCAGAAGCACAGGGCTTTGCGGTAGCTAAGGAACAAGCCAATGGCGTACATTTTATTGGTGTCCAGTCTGATCCTCAATCTCAAGATTTTGCGGGCTTTTGGCTGTTACAAGAAATCAATTTGCCATGAGGGTACAAGCAGGGATAAGCTCTAAACTGGTGCAAATGAGTGTTTCTTATCTGTTCCCTTTTTTGTAACTGTTGATGACACGCTAATGGGATAATAGACTGCGACGATTAAGCGATTTATATCCAAAATCCATAATTCATAAGGGGACATGGGTTCTGCAAATTTGTTACAAGATACACTGGCTCAACAACTGCTGGAACTTGCCCTCAAATCTGGCGCTGAGGCTGCGGAGGTGTATCAGTCACGATCGCTTTCTCGACCAGTTTTTTTTGAGGCTAACCGTCTCAAACAACTAGAAACTAGTCAATCTGAGGGTACAGCCCTACGGCTATGGCGGAATGGTTGTCCCGGTTTGACGGTGGCTTATGGCGATGTTGATCCCCAAGCTATGGTGGAAAAATCTTTGGCACTGAGTCAATTAAATCCACCGGAAACAGTAGAATTAGGGACTTATGATGATCATTATTACTCAGATTTTGGCTCATCTGTATCCGTCGAAGTGTTGATTCAATGGGGGAAGGAGGCGATCGCCTTAATTCGTGATGTCTATCCAGATATTCTTTGCCATAGTGACTGGGAATGCGATATAGAAAACACTAGACTGATCAACAGCAAAGGTTTAGATTCTCACTACACCGATACCACACTTAGCTGCTATATGTCAGCGGAATGGGTGAGAGGTGATGATTTTCTCAGTGTTGCTGATGGTCAAACTCAACGCGATCAACTCAACCCAGAAAAAGTAGCCAGCCAAATTTTACAGCGCTTAAATTGGGCTAAAGAAAACATTCCTAGTCCCAGTGGTCGTTGTCCTGTATTGTTCACTTCCAAAGCGGCAGATATGCTGTGGGGAACTGTGCAATCAGCTTTGAATGGTAAACACATCTTGGAAAAAGCTTCCCCTTGGGCAGATAGATTGGGTAAACCAGTTATTGCCCCCACCCTGACCCTTTACCAAAACCCAAAAGCCGGTCCCTATAGTTGTCCCTTTGATGATGAAGGTCAACCTACTCAGTCATTGATATTTATCGAAAATGGGATTTTACGGAATTTTTATAGCGATCGCACCACCGGGCGACAATTAAACAGCGGTAGCACTGGTAATGGTTTTCGTCCCGGCTTAGGTAGTTATCCCACACCAGGGCTATTTAACTTCCTAATTCAACCCGGTGATCTTTCCCTAGTCAACTTGATTCGTAAAATGGATGATGGCTTAATTGTGGATCAAATGTTAGGTAGTTGTAGCGGACTATCAGGTGATTTTTCCATCAATGTTGATTTGGGCTATCGGGTCAAAAATGGTCAAATAATTGGCAGAGTCAAGGATACGATGGTAGCAGGTAACGTCTACACAGCCCTAAAACAAGTGATACAACTAGGTGGAGATGCGGATTGGAATGGTTCTTGCTATACTCCATCATTGATAGTAGAAGGACTATCCATTACTGGGAAAAATAGGTGAGGTCATATCAAGATATTATCATTGGGTTTTCATCCTCTTTTATACGTCATCTTTTATATGCCCCAAATATACTGAAACCGGTTTATAGTTTAACCAAATATAGAACCCCTCTCCAAACCTCTCCCCGCAACGAGGAGAGGCTTTGAACTTGTTTTTTATATCATAAAAAAGTCTAGATTTTAGCCGTTTTGAGTATATCAGGGTAGTTCCCTGCCTTCACAGGCAACTTATTCAGCAACCCGTACTTCTTGACAGACTACTAGAGTGCGTTAAAACGCACTTTAAATTTGAGACCACCTGAGTTCGACATAAGATAATTTTTGGAAAACTGCCCCAAATATGAGTCTCAAACCCTGATGATCTCGTTGAAAAAATCATAACTCTGTTCGCGTAGCGTCTCCGAAGGAGAAACTCCTAACACCGAACTCAGGTGAGACCGGAACTTAAGTTCCGGCCAGGTTTATTCTACCTACTCAAATCCCATGGCCGCCGCCACAGCCTTAATATCAGCATCAATGCCCTGTTTAAATTGAGCATGACTGTGTTTAATAGCCGTATCTGGATCTTTCAACCCATTACCAGTTAAGATACAAACCACCGTTGCCCCCGTGGGAACTTCGTCTTTTACCTGTAACAATCCTGCCACAGAAGCCGCACTAGCCGGTTCACAGAAAATCCCTTCCGATGATGCTAAAAGTCGGTAAGCGTCGAGAATTTCCCCATCCGTCACCGACCGGAATCTTCCCTGACTGGCTGTTTGCGCTGCAATGGCCTTATCCCAACTGGCGGGATTGCCAATTCTAATGGCTGTGGCTATGGTTTCAGGATGTGCTACCGGTTGACCATTCACCAAAGGTGCAGCCCCAGCGGCTTGAAAACCCATCATTTTCGGTAAGCGATCGCATTTACCATCTTGATGATATTGACAAAAACCCATCCAATATGCTGTGATATTACCCGCATTCCCCACCGGAATACATAACCAATCGGGGGCATCACCCAAAGCATCAACAACCTCAAAAGCTCCGGTTTTTTGTCCTTCTAAGCGGTAGGGGTTGACCGAATTTACCAAAGTAATGGGATAACTTTCCGCCACTTCCCGGACAATTTCCAAAGCGCGGTCAAAATTGCCCTTAATAGCTAACACCTCTGCGCCATACAGTAGCGCCTGTGCCAACTTACCTAAAGCCACATAGCCATCGGGAATCAGTACAAAGGGTTTCATTCCTCCCCGTCTAGCATAGGCAGCGGCAGCGGCAGAAGTATTACCAGTGCTGGCACAAATCACAGCCTTAGCACCTGCTTCTGCTGCTTTAGAAATTGCCATTGTCATCCCCCGGTCTTTGAAGCTACCAGTGGGGTTAAGTCCATCATATTTAACATACACCTTGACCTGTCTGCCAATACGTTCGGCGATCGCTGGCACGGGAATCAAAGGTGTGTTACCCTCCAGCAAAGTCACCACGGGGGTTTTTTCGCTGACAGGCAAGTATTGACGATAGGCTTCTATCAGCCCTGGCCACGGTTGGCAATGAGATTTAGCAGCAGACAGGCTCAAAGTCACAGGATTAAAAATTTCTTAATTTAAGGATTTACGATTGGGAATGCTTGTAGATAAGTATCCCACTTTTCAAGTCTATATGTTAGTTGCGGAACACCGTGATCATGAAAAAATATTCAAGGCGGTTTTAACCGCCCGTATCGCTTCCCTCTCAGGGTTAAAGCCACGCTTGTTTCCCACTTACCGGATACCCTGATGATCAAAACTATATAATGTCTTAACAAAGATTAGGATAAGTATATTATACTATCTACAAATGGTGTGAGTTAAATTTCTAATGCCAACAACTATGTCTACTATGTCATCCAGTGTTTCCGAATGTGAATCCCACGCTAACTTAGTTAAGAAGTTAACGAAGGCGTACTATCGAGACGATCAGCAAGTCAAATTTATGAACTTGCAAGCGGAGGTAGATTCCCTTTTAGAGCAATTGCAAAATCTCAAAAGCGAACGAGTGGAAGCTCCTAGCGACGAAGCATAAATTACCTGTTGTGGTAACTATTCAAATCGCTGATTAGTTTGTGACCAACGTTCCAAACTATATCCCTGCCTATTTTCTACCAGTAACGCTAGAGATTGATCATCGGTAAGTTGAGCGATCGCTATTAGCGTTTGCTGGTTTGCACTGGCAAAATCACTATAAATGATATTACTACCCGCTGAAAAGATGAGAGTCCGGGGACGTTTTTGACTATCTGCCGGTTTGGAAGTATTACCATCGAACTGATTTAAAGATGCTATAGCAGCATCAGAAATAGTCACGACAATCTCCTGCTGTTGATCATTCGTCAAATCAGCCAATTGAACAGGCCAATCAGCCATTTTTTCCCGCATTTCCTGAACATCAGGAATCACACCAGCAGTTAAATCACCCGACTGTTGTAATTTTCGCCATAGAACTGGCAGCATGGACTCCACTAACTGAGGTTGTTGTTGATATAAATCCTTCACAGTTACCGGAGACGGTTCTACCCATGTTAACGCATCCATAGTCAGAGCTAAAGGTCGAGGCTGGAAAGAATTAACCTTGCTTTCAGGCAATGCAGAACCCAACATTAACAACCGTAAACCCTGTCCCCTGACTTGTACAGCCTTAATAGTAGTTCTAGTAACCTCCTGTTCTCCATTAGGTTTCCAGACAATAACCTGCATACTAGGGTCAGAACTAATCCCCAGAAGTTTGCGCCAAAATTTTCGAGGTTGACTTTGCAGTTGGTCAAAATTAGCAAACGGATCACTTAACCAACTCGTACCATCATGAAAGGCACTAACTTCCACCTGATACCAAACTTGATTATTAGTGATTTTCAAATCAGTTTGCAGAGATATTGGCAACCAATCCTCCTCATTAATGCGACTAACTTGTTTTACAGTGCCAATAATTCGACTTTTATGGGCATTGATTTTATCATCATCAAGTTGAGTTAGAATACCTTGAATATAGTTAAGTGTTTCCCCATTAATATTCCGTTGTGCTTGCAACCAAGCATTAGCTCTTTCCTCTCCCCGTTGTACCTTAAAAATTAATGCTACCCAAGCTAAAACCGCCCGACGATTAGGATTTAGTCGCAACGCTACCGCAGCCCGATTCCAAATTCTCCCCTGATCAGTTTGTAATAAATTAGTAATTTCTTGACCATTATCAGGTGATTTTTCCAATACCTGTAAAGCCTTTTCCCAACGACCATCAATAATATCTGCCGTCACTTGTTGATGAGGACTTGCCCAACTCTTTTCAGCTTGCATTCTTGTAAATTCCGAATGTAACCGGATCACATCTATTTGCGCCCGTGCTGCCGCTGAAAAAGGCTGTTTACGCTGTTTTTCTAAAGATTTCAACCATGTAAAAGCAGGAGTCCAAAGTCCATTTCTGGCTAAGAACAGAGACTGTTGAAAAGCAAATTCATTAACGGCAGGTTTTTGGAAATTAATTGCTTCCAAATAAATAGAATTAGCCACTAACTGACTCGGTTTAACTTGATAAACTTGCAAATTTGGTTCTACATTTACCGTTTGATCAATAATTAATTCTTTTGCATCATTACCCGTTATCTGTTGCCATTTAGGTAACTGCCCATTGCGGGTTTTCCAAGATAACATTTTTTGTAGGCTTTTCAGAGTAGGATTGTAGTAGATAATTTGACCATAGGTAATATTATTATCGTTATTTTTGTGTTCACCCCGCAAATAAAACCAAAATCCTGAAACTAAGTGAGAATCTGCAAAAGCTTTCATCTTCGTTAAAGGTAAACGGATCTTTGTTTCTTGATTGTCTGATTCAGAAATAGCCGCAACTGAAGAGGATTCTATCAAACTTTTCGATAGGCCAATAACAGGTAATTTGGTAATTAAATAGTAGTATTTTTCTGACTGGAATTTATATTCCCAATCCTGGGAAAGTTTATAAATTCTCAGTTCTACCAATTCTTGACAATGGGACTGACAATTCTTGCGTTTTTGGAAGATTGGTAATAAAAAAGATTCCTCTGACTTACCATCTAAAGACATGATTTCGCCAAATAGACGTTGTTGTTGAGTTAAACCGAGTTCAATAGCTGTAAATGTTTGCGGTAGTTCTCGTTTACCTGTAGATATTTTTGCCCATTTCGGTAAAAAATCATTTACCCAACTAATCTGAGTAGGATTTAAAATAAATAGCACACTCATCCAACCAACACCAATAATTACACCAGCGCTGCTTAACAACAGACTCACCGCCAACGTAGACCATAACCAACTACGCCGTTGGGAACGTTTGGGTAATTTTTTAACATTCTTCTTCGTTACACCTGGAGGAGGCTGATTTAGCCCAGCAGCTTTTGGTATACGTTTACGGGGTTTATTGATCATCTGACGATTACTAGCACTGGTAATTTGATGTTGTTCAAAATTAGGACTTACGCAAGTGTCACACTAAAAATCTGTTGTAGGGTGCGTCAGATATCAACAATTTGTTTATTCGCAGTATTTATACAGTCTGATGCACCCTACCAATGTGCCAGTTGTGTAAGTCCTGAAAATCATCCATGATAAATTCTGACAAACTTGGTAACATTCCGCCAGTGTACTAGGGTAAAACTTACAACTTCACCAAGATCACTAAGATACCCGACCTCTCTAAGAAGTCGGGTATCTTGTTTTGTTTGTTGAATAAGTATATTTTTGATTAAATCATCAACTGGGAGAAAAGGGGCAATAAAAAAGGTTTGGTTGTCAACCAAACCTTGACTTAAATCCAGTGCATAACAACATCCCGAATTAATTTAACCTATATGATCTATTTTCAGCATCTTCCTATAGTATGTATGCAAATTTCATAAAACCTGATAGGAAATCATTGGTCAGTTGTCAGTTGTCGGTTGTCAGTTGTCGGTTGTCAGTTGTCAGTTGTCGGTTGTCGGTTGTCAGTGGTAATAGGAAAGTTATTTTATTATTACTTCTATTACCTATTACCTATTCCCTCTTCCCTATTCCCTATTCCCTATTCCCTATTCCCTATTTCTGAGATAAATCTAATAAATTTGCTAACTTATAAACTGTTCGCGCACCGACATTACCATCCCATTCAGCATCACCAACTTCACAAACATCAAAACCAATAATTTTTCTACCACTATTGACCAGTTCGCGGAATAGACAATAAACTTGTTCTAATTCCAGTCCTCCAGGGACAGGAGTACCTGTGTTGGGGCAAAGTTTAGGGTCTAAACCATCAATATCGAAGCTAATATAAACTTTTTCTGGTAAATGATTGATAATTTCTCGACATAAATCCAACCAAGTTTTACCAGCATATAGTTGTTGTTTAATTGCTGAATCATAATAACCAATAATGCGATTATTTGATTGATTAATTATTTGGACTTCATCATGACAAATATCTCGTACACCTACTTGCACCAATTTAGAAATCTGTGGTATTTTTATAGCATTAAACATAATAGACGCATGGGAAAATTCAAATTCCTCATAGGCATTACGTAGGTCTGCATGGGCATCAATATGTAAAATTCCCCAGTCATCATATTGATTAGCTAAGGCTTGAAAGTAGCCTAATGGTGAACTGTGATCACCACCAATGACAGCAACTCGTTTACCTTGATTGATTGCTGCTTGTGCTTGGGTAAATAACCAATGATTTACTTGTTCCCCCGCTTGGTTAATTGCTTCTAGAACAGGAGTTAAATCTGGTGAGTCTGTTAGGGATTTACCTTGGGCTTGACGTTCAATAATTATGGCTGCTTGTTGACGATAATAGTTATTTTTTTCAATCATTTCTTGGGGAATTTCTACCATAAATATTCCCTGTTTCCAACCATCAGGATGATCAAAATCGAATAAATCTATTTGCAATGAGGCATCTAAAATTCGCTGTGGACCGTTCGCCGTTCCAGCACGATAGGAAACCGTGACTTCCCAAGGTATGGGGAAGATAATTAAATTTGCGGAATCGTAATTAAATGGTAATCCCATAAAATTGCCATTTTTTTCGGCCACGCCGTTGGGATTGTAGTTTTCAATGGAGTCGTTCATATTGAAAATTAGTGCTGGTTACGGATTGATATTTAGAGGATGTTTGAAAAGTTTTTAATGTATAAATAAACCCCTATCCAAACCTCTCCCCGATGCGGGGAGGGGCTTTGAAACCCCCATTCCCAGCCTTCGGCACGCTGCGCTAAGGTAGGGAAGGGGGGTTAGGTTTTTGGAGATTATCGGTTTCATCTAATACTTTTCAAACGCCCTCTTAGATTTTATCAATATTTGTTAATCTCGGCTGATTTTAATTACCATTACTTTTGGTGATATCCAATAGGAGAAAATCCATAAATTATAATTAAGAACGACGGACATTTAAACAACACCATTCTTTTCTTTTCCAGAGGGTAGCTACAATCCAACCATTTTGTTCTAAAGCATCAGCAACGGCTTTGGATTGTTCTAGTAAAATACCACTGAATATACCCCAAGTGCTAGGTTTGGTAATGGCGGTCATTTCTGGGAGTAATTCGATAATTACATCTGCTAAAATATTGCAAACAATCCCATCTACAGGTTGATCAATTACTTTCCGAACTATGTCTACACTACCCTCAAGGGGGATTAAAGAATCTGGACGGATTTCATTAAGAGTGCGATTACTAAAAGTAGATTTTACGGCTAAAGGATCGTTATCAACGGCATAGACTTTACCAGCGCCTAATAATATTGCCCCAACCCCTAGAATACCTGAACCACAACCAATATCGGCAATGATTAAAGGTTTTTTTGGTGCTTCTGTGTCTAGGAAGGATTGGGGAATTTCACCGAAGCGCATTTCTAGGGATTCTAAACAAAGTTGAGTGGTGGCGTGATTCCCTGTACCAAAGGCTACACCTGGATCAAGACGAATTACCAATCTGTCTAGGGATTCGGGTAGAGGTAGCCAAGCGGGGTTAATGAGAAAGCGATCGCCTATTTCTTCCGGTTGCCAGTGTTGTTTCCAGCTACTAGACCAGTCCTCTTCGTCAATTAAGCCCCAATGCAACAGGGGTGCGGTGAGTCCTACACACAGGGCATCTTGACGCAGCCAGAGCGATAAAGCAGCCAAATCTAGGAGTTGTACTTTAAAGGTGGGTAAATAAGCCTTAACAAAGGAGACATTGCCCTTAATTTCTACTGCTGTACCACGACAGCCAAAGTTTTCTAACCGCCAAAATATAGTTTCTTCTAAATCTGGTTCAGATAAAATATTTAATTCCCACCAGGTATTTGCCATAGAATTTTAGATTATTGGTAATGGGTAATTGGTAATGGGGAAAAATAAACTATGATTTTGAAGATGTTGATGATGGGGATGATTTGGATAAATATCAAATTAAACTATCATTGTTATTGATGATGACCAACGACAATGCAATGATTGAATCATCCCCATCAAATTAATTACAAATTAATTACAAAAATCCTAGTCCAGAATTAAAGTGTGACTGTATAAGCGTCTCGAATACCTTCCACTTTTTTAATTTCCTCTAAAATGCCATCGGGTAAAGGATCATCAATACTGAGAGCCATAACAGCATCACCACGCACGATTTTCCGACCTACCTGCATACTGGCAATATTGACATTAAAGCTACCCAGTAAAGAACCGAGTTTACCAATAATACCGGGCATATCACGGTGTCGGGTAAACAGCATATATTTACTGGGAGGAACGTTAATGGGGAAACCGTCAACATCCGTTAAGTGGATTTCCTTATCACCCAACAAAGCACCCGTAACAGAATGTGTACCTAAAGTCCCTGTGGCCTGGAGATGCAACGAACCGGCATAATCCCGTGCCGAAGCGTCCCTAGTTTCAATGACTCGAATCCCCCGTTCTTTGGCTTCTATGGTGGCGTTGACATAATTTACCCGTTCCCGCAGGGCTTGGTAAAGTAGTCCTTTGAGGGCAGCTATTACCAAAGGTTGACTTTTATTAGTTGCCAGTTCTCCTTGTAGTGTAACATTAAGTGTCTCAACTCTGCCGCCGGTGAGTTGACCAACTAAGTTCCCCAAGGTTTCTGCTAATTCCATGTAAGGCTTGAGTTCTTCCAGAACATCAGGTCCAAGTCCAGGAATATTCACAGCAGAACGGGCAGGTAGTCCTAATAAAACATCCCGAATTTGTTCGGCCACATCTATGGCGACATTAACTTGGGCTTCAGCCGTAGAAGCGCCGAGGTGAGGAGTAAGGACAACTTCTTTACCCAACCCTAGTAAGTCAGATGCACCTAATGGTTCGGAATCGAACACATCTAATGCAGCCCCAGCAATTACACCATCTCTGATTGCCACTGCTAAAGCCGCTTCATCAATAATGCCACCACGAGCGCAGTTAATAATCCGGGTAGTGGGTTTCATTAACGCCAAAGTTTTCGCGTTGATTAAGTTGGCAGTTTCTGTGGTTTTGGGAATGTGTAAGGTGATATAGTCGGCTTGCTGGAATAGCAAATTTAAGTCTACCAGTTGACAACCCAGTTGTTCGGCTCGTTCTGTAGAGATAAATGGATCATAGGCGAGGAGTTTCATCCCCATAGCCTTAGCGACACTGGCAACATGAGAACCAATTTTTCCTAACCCGACAACGCCGAGGGTTTTTTTGTATACTTCCGAACCAACATAACTTTTCCTGTCCCATTCACCACGTTTTACTGAAGCATTAGCATCAGGAATATGACGAGATAAGGACAAAATCATCGCTAAAGCGTGTTCGGCTGCGGCAATGGTATTACCTTCTGGCGAATTGACGACGACAATCCCTTTACGGGTAGCTGCGGGGACATCAACGTTATCCACACCTACACCAGCACGGCCAATAATTTTTAATTTTGTACCGGCTTCTATAATTTCTTGAGTAACGCGAGTTCCAGACCGGATCATCAGCGCGTCATACTCGCCAATGATGGCTTTGAGTTCATCTGGTTTGAGGCTGGTTTTGACATCAACTGTAGCTACTTGGGAAAGAATATCAATACCAACTTGATCAATGGGGTCGGAAACAAGAACCTTGGACATAATTACTTGATTTTGGTTGACAGGTTTTGCTGTACAAGACTTTTTAGTTTAATCTTTATCTGTGGCACTTGGGGAAAAATTATCTATTTTTTGAGAAGTCAGGAGTCAGGAGTCAGGAGAAGAAAGAAGAAAGAAGAAAGAAGAAAAAATATTCTCCTTATTTAGCCATTACCAATTACCAATTACCAATTACCAAATTTTACTAAATTTTCTTTTCTCCACATCACATCTCTTTTCCTGTTTGTTCTTACTTCCAAAACTCTAATTCCTGTTTTTGGTAAATACTTGAATCTATTTGCTAATTCTTTCCAAGAAGTAATCAATTCATGTTGCACTTTGTAAGTCGCGCATAATTGAGAAAAATCAATATTTTGGGGTGTGGCGAAAAACTCTTCAAAAAGTGGATTGAATTTAGCAATGGGTAACATCTCAAAGATTCCTCCCCCGTTATTATTAATGAGGATAATTGTTAAATGTCCAATAAATTTATTGCTAATCAAAAAACCGTTGGTGTCATGCAATAAGGATAAATCTCCTGTTAACATTACACTACTTTGCTGATGATGTGCTATTCCTAAAGCAGTGGAAAGTGTACCATCAATGCCATTTGCGCCCCGGTTAAAATAGGGTTTAATTCTTAAATTATTGGGTTTCCAGAAAAATTCCACATCTCGCACTGGCATACTATTAGCAATGAATATGGGTGTTTCTGGTGGGAGGATTTGGGAAATTAACCAAGGGACTTTACTCTCGATTAATTCATCTACATTTTTCAAATCATCATCAATATTTTTTCTGACTTGCTTTTCTGCTGTACACCATTTTTGTAAATATTCACTTTTTCCTAAACTTGCAATTTTCAACTTACCAATTTCTGTAACTGCAATTCTTAAATGGGTGGTTTTTCCATGTAAAGGATCTAAATTTTGATCACAATTATCAATGACAAAACGTCGCGGTTTAGCCCTGATTAGCCAATTACGTAATTCTTTACTTGTGGGCATTTCGCCAATTTGAATAACTATTTCTGGTGTTAATTCTTGAGCAAGGTTTTGATTTCTGAGAATAATATCATAGGTAGAAATTAAATATGGATTTAAGTCTGCGTAATTTCTGACGGGGGAAAGTCCTTCAGCTAAAACAGGCCATTGGAGAGTTTGACAAAGGTTAGCGATCGCTCTACAATACTCTTCTGGGGTTTGTGGTTGGGCAACACCAGCGATAATCATCCCTTTTTGGTAATTGGTAATTGGTAATTGATAATTGGTAATTGGTAATGGGGTGGAAACTATTCCCGCAAAGAAATCTTCCACATCTAAGGTGAAATCTGTACCATCAGGAATGGGCGCGAGAGGGTCACGAAAAGGTATATTTAAATGTACTGCGCCAGAGTTGGGAAATTGACAACGTTCCCAAGCGTGAATTACCGTTTGTCGGAGATAATCTAACATTCCCACATCTAGAGAAGGTGTAGTTAATTCCCCTTGCCAATTGGGATAATTACCGTATAATTTCACCTGATCAATAGTTTGTCCAGAATGACAATTTCGCAATTCCGCCGGTCTATCAGTGGTTAAGATTAACAAAGGGACGCGACTTTCCCTAGCTTCAATTACCGCTGGATAAAAATTTGCCCCCGCAGTTCCCGAAGTACAAACTAATACTACAGGTTTTCCCGTTGCCTTGGCTTGTCCCAACGCAAAAAAAGCCGCTGAACGTTCATCTAAAATGGGAATAGCTTCAATATCCGGTATTTGTTGCACAAAAGCCACCGTTAATGGTGTAGAACGAGAACCAGGACAAATAACAGCACAATTTAAACCCAAGCGTTTGAGGGTTTCTGTTAATACATAAGACCAAAGAAGATTAAGATTATTAAAAGTAAGTTGCATTGACTAGAGATTATGGACTGTATTCATTTAACAGGAATTCGTAGCTATGGTTATACCGGATTTTTACCAGAAGAACAAGCACTAGGACAATGGTTTGAGGTAGATGTGAAATTATGGTTGGATCTTTCTAAACCCGCCAAAACAGATAATATTGAAGATACTATAGATTATCGGCAGATAATTAGCTTAGTCCAAAATTTGCTAAAAACCTCAAAGTTTGCATTGGTAGAAAGACTAGCTGGAGCGATCGCTGATGGTATTTTAGAGGATCAGGAGGGGATTAATCAAGTACAAGTTATTCTCAGTAAACCCACTGCACCTATTCCTGATTTTAGCGGCAGAATTAGTATTGAATTGACTCGAAGTAAAGTCTAATATGTGAAAATGGCTGGTACAGCTTACGTGATAGTAAAGGAAATGATACCTTGAGCAACTTTTACTATTAGTCATGGCTTCGCCACGTAGGCTATCAGAATTCATTCTGAGGTAGCTTAACTGAATCTTACTTAGCCATAAAAAATGGCGTTGGTGAATTGGGGTATGAAAGTCGAAAATTCCATCTCTCACACTCTTACTCTCTGCGCCTCTGCGTGAAATAAAATCATACTTTTAGTCAGCAACACCTAAAAAATAAAAACAGTGAAAAAATAATTCACGGCTTTAATAAAAAATGTGGTGTGAGGAGACTTAACTCACTTCATCATACTGCATTTAAAAATTAGAATATTTGTCACTTTATACTATAGCACCACCACAACTAGAACCACACCCCGCAGTACAACCATAGCAATATTCAGCAGTTTGGATTTCATTAATTATATCTAAACTACCAATTTCTAATAATTTGCTCACCGTCAACTTTTCACCATTGCTAGTTTTTGCAGGTAAATTCATCATTTGGTTAAAGTCACAATCATAAATATTCCCTAAATAATCAACAGAAAGTTGTTCACGACACATTAAACCATCAATTGTGTTGGGGTTAAAGTGAGACTCTAAAAAATGCAAATACCTAGAATAAAGTTGTTTTCGTCCTAAATGGAACTTTGTTCTCCCTACAGGTATATTAGTAATTGTGAAAAGATGATTAAATTGAATATCAAACTTTTCAGACAGAAAGGTTTTATAAGCCTTTTCTAAATTTCCCTGTTCGGGAGTTAAAGAAAAATCTTCACTATTTGGTAATGGAGGATTGTACACCAAATCTAAAACTAAATTTGGGTTTTGACCATAACCAATTTTATTCAACCATTGCAAAGCCTTAATTGATTGTTCAAAAACACCATTCCCTCGCATTTTATCCACATTGTCTGCCAAATAACAGGGAAGAGAAGCCACAATTTTAACTTGATGTTGAGCAAAGAAATCTGGTAAATCCTCAAATCCCTCTACAAAATAGATTGTCAAATTTGATCTCACAATTACCTGTTTACCTGCTTTTATAGCAGCTTCTACCAATGGCTTAAAACCATAATTCATTTCTGGTGCGCCACCAGTTAAATCAACAATTTTGATTTCTGGAAACGTATTAATTAAAGTAATTAACTGTTGACAAATTTCCGGTGTCAGTTCCTCTGTTCTTTTGGGACTAGCTTCTACATGGCAATGGTTACAAGCTAAATTACAACGCTTTCCCAAATTAATTTGTAAAACGTTAATTTCCTTTTTTGTTAAAGGTGAATTTAGCTGCTGAAAAAAAGGTGTAATCATAGAAGCATCTCTAGCACGAATTTCCATAAGAGGATATTTTAAAGATCATATAGTAATAGTATTTGAATTTTGAAAAAATCTAAGTATTTGTAGGGTGCTTTAGCGACAGCGTTATACTAAAAACGGACGATTGTTAGACTTTTGCCGAGGCAAAAATCTTTGTATATCAATACTTTTAGCGATTTCAATAGTAAGGCTGCGACCCGTTTTTAGTATACGCACAATACGTATCTTTTTTAACCACAAATTTCTTCAATTAAATGCCAATGTCGGCTCCCTTTAATCGCTTGCTTCACATACTCAAAGATTTTTCGGCAGTGATTTTCCAGTATTAATGGCAGTTCCTCATTCTTGGCCAGGAGAGTCATCCGGATTTCCGTTTCCGTAGCAGTAATTGTATCAATCATTACCTCTACTGTCACTAATTCAGAGAAGGATGCGTTACCAGGAATTTCACGAGCCATAATGTAATCAGATGTGTGGTATTGAACATCCAACTCAAGATCATTTAGTACATCTATGAGTAATGCTTGGAGATTGTCTATGTTCACAGAAAGAATAAACGCACAGGTATAGCGAGCCATAAAAATCCTACATTTTCTAATACTTTGTCAATGATCCCAAAAAACCATTTTACATTGTCGAGGTTCAATTTCAACCCGATGATGATTTATATTGATGATTTATATTATCGTCTCTTTGCAGAACTTTTTCTTTACCTGCGACAATACAAAACTCCTCATCCTTGGCAAGCTGTCATCATCTATCCTAGTCGTAATATAGAAAGAGAACAGAATTTACAATTTGGGGAAATCTTACTGCTTGAAAGAGTTACACGCATTTATTTAGATGAGTTGGGAGAGAGTTCTTTAGGAGTAGGAGTTGTTAAACTAGTAATAGAAACAGATAAGGCTGCACCAGCATTAGCAAGACGCTTAATTGCACAAGCAAACCAACAACTAACTGATACCAAAATCAAACGGGATTTAATTAATCTGATTGAGACAATTATCGTCTACAAATTACCCAAAAAAAGCAGAAAGGAGATTGAGGCTATGTTAGGTTTAAGTGAGTTGAAACAAACTAGGGTTTATCAAGAAGCTGTAGAAGAAGGTAAAGCTGAAGCAACCAGAAAGTTTGCCTTAAAATTGTTACGAATTGGCATGAGTTTAGAACAAATTGCTGAGGTTACGGAATTATCTCTGGAACAAATTCGGGCTTTACAAAAGGAAATTCAAGAATCATAGTTTTAATTCATACCCATTCAAAACATTTTTCTCGTTCTCATACTTCTGTATGGGAACATGAGTTAAATTACTCAATTACCGTGAAAACCGATACAATTTTCTATAGCTTATTTCAAGCATTTCCTAGCATCTTTTTTGAATTAATTAATAATTCTCCCACAGAAGCAGATGTTTATGAATTTACCTCTCGTGAAGTTAAACAACTGGCTTTTCGTTTAGATGGTTTATTTTTGCCAACCACTAAAGATCCGAAAAAACCATTTTACATTGTCGAGGTTCAATTTCAACCCGATGATGATTTATATTATCGTCTCTTTGCAGAGCTTTTTCTCTACCTGCGACAATACAAAACTCTTCATCCTTGGCAAGCTGTCATCATCTATCCTAGTCGTAATATAGAAAGAGAACAGAATTTACAATTTGGGGAAATCTTACTGCTTGAAAGAGTTACACGCATTTATTTAGATGAGTTGGGAGAGAGTTCTTTAGGAGTAGGAGTTGTTAAACTGGTAATAGAAACAGAGAAAGCTGCACCAGCATTGGCAAGACGCTTAATTGCACAAGCAAACCAACAACTAACTGATACCAAAATCAAACGGGATTTAATTAATCTGATTGAGACAATTATCGTCTACAAATTACCCAAAAAAAGCAGAAAGGAGATTGAAGCTATGTTAGGTTTAAGTGAGTTGAAACAAACCAGAGTTTATCAAGAAGCTTTAGAAGAAGGTAAATCTGAAGGTAAATCTGAAACAACAAGACTGTTTGCCTTAAAATTGTTACGAATTGGCATGAGTTTAGGACAAATTGCTGAAATTACGGAATTATCTCTTCAGCAAATTCAGGCTTTACAAAAGGAAATTCAAGAATCATAGTTTTAAATAACACCTAATTCAAAACATTTTTTCTTGTTCTCATACTTCTGTATGGTAGCTAAATAAAATCTCTTCTTCCCCGTGTCTTCTGTGGTTCAGAATACAGCAGTTCTTGCTCTAATACAATTGAGGGCGGGGAAACCCCGCCCCTACGGGTTTGAAGGGAAGTGCTGTATAAGATTAACAACATCCCCCACCATCGTAATACCATGTAGAATCAGTAATTATAATTTCTTCAGGATTTACAACTGCTAAATTTGCCGCTGTTTTATCACAAACTGCCGCAGGAATTCCTCTTTGTAAAATATGCCCATTCTTATCATCAAAAAATGCTTCCTTACCTGCATAAATCGCTGTTTTACCAGTAAAAATACAAGCACCATCTGCGGGAATATCTACTTTAAAAGCCACAGAATCCAGGCTTTCTAAAAGTAGATTTTCCGGTAATTGATAATTGTGTTTATCTAATAAGCGATAAGGACGACGGGCGCGAATTTCAATTTGGCCAAAACCAGCATTAATAATTAAGTTAGTATATTCTGGATATGTAAGTGCGCCGGATAAACACAAGGCGCGTAAATGTTCATTTTGTTGTAAATGAGCAGGAATTGGACTTGTTGCAATCGGGTCACTCATCTGCAAGCGTCCACCAGATTTTAATACTCGATATGCTTCTTTTAAAGCGCGAGTTAAATCTACTGGTTCAAAAATATTAAACAGACAATTTTGCGCTACTACATCTACAGAAGCATCCGCAACAGGTAAATTAAAAGCATCTCCCGGACGAATTTCGACAAAGCTAGGATCAAACCAGGGATTTTCCTTTGCAGCAATTTCTAAATTACGGGTTGCAGCTTCTCTCATAGCTTCCACAGGTTCGACAGCAATAATCGCACCGGGACGACGGGAAAAATAAGCAAATTGCAAAGCTTCCAACCCACCACCCACACCAACATATAAAACGGTGGGTTCATTACTGAGTTCATTGTGATGGACTGTAGTTCCACAACCATAGTTCATTTCCTGCATAGCTAGAGGAATTTTCAGTCCTGGTAGTTGTAAAGGTGTACTTTGGACACAGCAAAGACCTATTTCTGGTGTTTGGGCAACTTGGCTGTAAAATTGGGCTGCGGTTTCTAAATAGGTCATAATCTTAAAATTAGGGTTTCTGACTTGACTTTTATGGTCAAAAAGAGTATTATACATGACTAATAGAAGGGGAGTAGCTGCTGACAGTAAATCAAAATTTTCTGTTCAGTATATCTAAGTCAACATACTGGTGATGAGCCTGGTTTAGATAGCGAATAAATAAAGTATTTGAAAGCGAGACCTTCACTGACTACACATTTAACTATGTGGAGTTCAGTGAGGTTTGATTGCTCTCATTGATACTCCACACAGGTAAAAAATCCTTTAGGAGTTTGAGAGAGTGCTAACAGCTTTTACCGCAGGTTTATTATTAATTACCATTTCCGAATTAGGCGATAAAACATTTTTTATTGCTGTGATATTGTCCATGCACCATTCGCGGCGTTTGGTATTTGCTGGTGTGGTGGCTGCTTTAGCGGCTATGACTATTTTGTCAGTTGCATTTGGACAAGTCGTATCTTTTTTGCCAGAACAAATTATTCATTATGCCGAAATAGCTTTATTTATTGCCTTTGGTTTGAAGTTAATTTATGATGCCAATAAAATGCCCAAATCTCCTAATGAAGAAGTAGTAGAAGAGGCACAAGAAGCGGTAGAAAAGGCAGATTTAGATAATTCCCAACAAAAAAGCGTTGGGTCAATTTTACTAAAGTCTTTCCTATTAACATTTATAGCAGAATGGGGCGATCGCACACAAATAGCCACCATAGCCCTAGCAGCCGGGAATAACCCCATTGGTGTCACAGCCGGCGCAATATTAGGACACGCAATTTGTGCAGCGATCGCCGTCATCGGTGGTAAATTAATAGCAGGTAAAATTTCCGAACGGCAAATTACCTTTGTGGGTGGCTTTCTATTTATCATCTTTGGGATAGTCGCAGCTATAGAGGGAAAATAATTAACATCGAAAACAGATGTTAGAACCCCGATTTCTTTAAGAAGTCGGGGTTCTGGGTTTTTGTGTGTTTTCTTGGTCGCTGAATGTTAAGTGTATTACCCCCCACTATTTATGTTACTATAAAGTAGGAAAAATATAATTACCTTTTGGTAATACTATGCAAGCTGAAAAACTTTCCATTTCTTTACCATCCTCTTTGGTGCAGTTTATTGAAAATTATAAATTGACTAAAGGCTGTAAATCTCGTTCTCAAGTAATTGAGTTAGCCATAGAATTACTGCGTTATCAGGAACTAGAGCAAGCTTATCGGGAAGCTGCGGCAGAATTTGACCCAGAATGGGATTTAACTGTAGGAGATGGGCTAACAGATGAAACGTGGTGAAATATACCTTGCAAATCTCAGTCCCGCAGTGGGGTCAGAAATGGATAAACGCCGTCCTGTACTCATTGTTAGCAATGATGCTAATAATAATGCCTCTACTACGGTGACGATTTTACCAATTACATCTAATATGAGTCGTGTATATCCTTTTGAGGTTTTATTAAATCCAGAAGATTCCGGTTTATCTAAAACTTCTAAGGTACAAGCGCAACAAATACGGACAATTTCTAAACAGCGCATTTTAGGAGATGTGGTAGGGTGTTTAAGTCAAGAGTTGATAGATTTGGTCAATGATGCTATTAAGTTACATTTAGCTTTGGAGTAGCAGATATTAAAACATATACACTTGACCTTAAACCTCATTTATAAATAGAAATTTGACAGACCACTAGCAGTTTCAGCCAAAGTATGACTTCCTGTAATTTCCGCATCTACACGCAATTTGTGCAGCGATCGCCGTTATCGGTGGTAAATTAATAGCAGGTAAAATTTCCGAAAGACAAATTACCTTTGTGGGTGGCTTCCTCTTTATCATCTTTGGTATAGTCGCCGCCATAGAAGGAAAATAAACTCAAGATTAAAAATTTCTTGTGTTGCGGGTATCCTGCCCGCTAATAAAGCAGAACAAGCAGTAAATATAGCGGTATGCACTTGAATGAGATACAGTGATTAAATTGTAAAACCTGTAGGGGCGGGGTTTCCCCGCCCTCGATTGTATTGCATCCGACTATATAGTCTATTGTATCTCTTGCCAAAACCCTCCGACATTCCAAACTTTGTCAAATTTTTCATCTTTAGCAGATGCTATACAAGGTGGCATTATAAAACTTTTAATAACAGTGACAACCTCATCAAAGGTAAGTTGTGGATTCCCCTTTTTAATTTTATTTAAAAAGGCTGCCCATTCTTTTGATTTCTGTGGATTATTAGTAAATTCTTGGGTAAAAGCTAAAGGTTCTTTTATTGGTATTTCTGTTTTGCGTCGTTTAAAAGTATTTCCTATAGCTTGGCAAAATAAATCACCTTGAAATTCAAAATCTTTACAAAGAAACCAAATATCATAAAAATCTTTCATGCGACTATTTATTATACCTAAATCAACCATAGCTTGAAACTTTTCAGCTATTACTGTTTCACGAGGATATATTATCAATTTTGGTTTTGGAGTATCTAGAAGAATAGTATTAATTAATTCTTCTTGAGGGTTAGGTGTAACAACATCACCAAATCCAATATCAACTTGAAGCTTACACTGATTAGTACCTAATTTTCCTATAATTTCAACTCTTACCCCTTCATACTGCTGATCTTCTTTTATTACTTGAGCTTTGATAGATTCTGACAAGAAAATAATGCCATCTTCTTCACAATTTATTAAGCAAATTTCTTGAAAAACTTTTTCTATATATTCGACTTCATTATTGCCAGAACTCAGAAAATCTAAATCTTTTGTCGCTCTATGCGGTTCACCATTCCATACCTTAAAAAGTGTAGCTCCCTTCAAAATAAATTGTTGTTGATATCGAGATTTACTAAGCCTATATAGCAGCCTTTCACCAAGATAAAGGATTAGTAAATAATTATAGTCTTCCCTTCTTTCTTTAGATAGATTTAACAATCTAGAACGGATAGATGCTGCTATATTAATAAGCTTTTTTGATGTCATGGCAGTGATTCTAGATAAGGACGCATTACATTATGGACTCGGCAAATTTTAGCATAATGCCATAGTTCATTCATTGAGCATCTTCTTTCTTTCCAACATTCTCGAAGTGCTTCAAGTGCTACATCTAGACCAATTTTGTTGCGAAATTTAAAACAATCCACAACTGTCTTAGCCAAAGAATATATCTGGACATTAACACCCTCTATTAGATGGTTTTCAATGCCTTCCTCTAGAGATTGACCAGACATATAAACGATTCTTAGAGGTAGAAGATTATCTTTTGGTGGACGATGCTTGTGAGGAATAGCAAGCCATACTTCAAAAGGTGATTGCGTAGTTAGCTCATAAAAACTGAGTGCTGATAGAAGACAAACGACCCCACTAGGAACTCGTTTAGCAGTTTCAGCCAAAGTATGACTTTCTGTAATTTCCGCATCTACAAAAGTATAAATACCACGAGCAGAACGTATTAGTAGCCCTTGCTCTTCAAGACGTTTAATATACTGTCTGTGAATACCTTGTACTTCTATATCTTTAGCTGTAATTATGCCTTTCTGACGAGCATAATCCAGCACTTGTTGTGTTTTGGACATAATTAAATTAATGGATTTAACTGCAACACTTTTGTGATCAAATGTGATAAACTGCTAGCAGTAGTGAACAATTGCCCACATTTTATCACAAATTTTTCTTTAACGCATCCTTAAAATTAAAAAAAGAAGTAGAAAAAGATATTAGGACACGCAATTTGTGCAGCGATCGCCCTCATCGGTGGTAAATTAATTGCAGGTAAAATTTCCGAAAGACAAATCACCTTCGTGGGTGGCTTTCTATTTATCATCTTTGGTATAGTCGCCGCCATAGAAGGAAAATAAACTGAACATTGACAGAGTTCAGATACCGGACTTCTCTAAGAGGCTGTTTGAAAAGTATCAGATAAAACCCATAATCTCCAAAAACCTAACCCCCCTGCCCCCTTCCCTACCAGGGAATGGGGTTTTCAAAGCCTCTCCCCGCGTCGGGGAGAGATTTGGAGAGGGGTCAATTTATACATTCAAAACTTTTCAAACATCCTCTAATAAGTCCGGTATCTTGTTATTCATAACTAATTTAGGATTGCTATAGCAACTCACCTTTAATACTCTCATAAATACTAGCTAATAACTTCTCAAACACCACCGCTCTAAATTCTTCATTATTCATCACCTCCATAAATATCTTTTCATTCCCGTCCATGCGTTCAATAAACAACGCTTCCAGATGCTTTTCTAGGACAGGGGCGAAGTTTTCTTTGCTGTTGACTTGGGCAGCTTGTTTGATATCATCTTTACTAATTGCTGTTTCGGTGATTTGTTCAAAAAACAGTTGGTCTGCTGGGGTGAAGTTAGTCCCAAACCGTTCGTTGAGGGAGTCTATAAGCTGGGATAGGGGAACTTCTCTATCTGGTTGACGAGTTCCCACTGCTGTAGCACCGCGCAATGGTTCTGCTGTCCCTGACTGTAAATCAATTTTACCTTCACTGATTTTTTCTAAGCGATAATATTTGATTTCTATATCCCCAGATAAATCAATTTTGGGAGCGTCTTTACTTCTGGGTAATTTCTTGAGTAAAAATCTGCCGTAAGCATAAAGTTTTTCCAGTTCTGAATCTTGATAAGGAATAATTTGCGCTAGGAATAAATACAAATTACGGAAGCTGGTTAATTGATTTTTAAATTGTTCTTGTTCTGCTTCTGCTAATTCTTTATATTGGTCTACAATTGGATCTAATAAAGTATTTAATTTTTTATGTTCACCTCCAGTCAAAGAAGTTTTGGGACGAAACCAAATTTCACACCATTGGTTAACATCATCTAGGCTAAAAAGTTGCCATTGATAAAGTTGATAGGATAAATCATTTAATTGTTGGGGGTCTGCTGTTTCTCCTACGGGAGTTTCTTCATAGTAGGGTTTGAAGGCTTGGTAAATGTCCTCTGGTTTGTTGACAAAATCCAGTACAAAGGTGTCTTCTTTCCCTGTGGTAGTCCGATTGAGGCGAGATAAAGTTTGCACTGCTTGGACTCCATCTAGCCTTTTATCTACAAACATTGTATGTAGTAATGGTTGGTCAAATCCAGTTTGAAATTTATTCGCTACTAACAATACTTGGTAAGCATCACTGGTAAATTTATCGGCAATTTCTTGAGATTTTATGCCTCCATTCATGTTGACTTCTGTAAATGGTTCATCTGGTAATTCATCTAAGGTGATAGAACCAGAGAAAGCGACTAAAGATTTAATATCACTATAGCCTTTGGCTTTAATATATTTATCAAATTCCAGTTTATATCTCACTGCGTGTTCACGGGAACGGGTGACAACCATTGCTTTAGCTTTACCGCCAATTTTATGACGGGTATGGGTGCGGAAATGTTCAATAATTATTTCTACTTTTTGGGCGATGTTATGGGGGTGGAGTTCGATAAATCTGGCAATGGCTTTGGCTGCTTGACGACGGGGTAAATCGGGATTTTCTTCGGAGGTGCGGACAAGTTCATAATACCTTTCATAGCAGGTATAATTGGCTAATACATCTTTAATATATCCCTCTTCAATTGCTTGGCGCATGGTGTAAAGATGAAAGGGAGATTGACCGTTTTCTCCTGGTTCATCAAAGACGAGGAGGGTTTTTTGTTTGGGGGTAGCTGTAAAGGCGAAATAACTCAGGTTGGGTTGTTTGGTGCGGGCAATTTGTTCTTTTAATAGTTGTTGTTTGGCTTGGTCTGTTAAATCTTCTGACTCTGTTTCATCTGCTAAAATTTGGGCAGCAATGGCTGATTCAATGCCATCTTGATTAAGAATTTTCCGCAGTTCATTGGCGGTTTCTCCACTTTGGGAACTATGTGCCTCATCTACGATAATGGCAAAGCGTTTATCTTTGGTGGTAATGTCTATGGTTTTACCTTTTTTAGCTAAGGTTTGAATGGCTTTATTAATAAAGGGGAATTTTTGAATTGTAGAAATGATAATTGGGACACCATCATTTAAAGCTGTGGCTAGTTGTTGGGTGTTTTCATCTATTTTTTGGACGACTCCAGCTTTATGGTCAAATTGATAAATTGTGTTTTGTAATTGTTGGTCTAAGATGGTTCTATCTGTAATGACGACGACGGTATGAAAGATTTTTTCATCTTGGTTATCGTGGAGGTTGGCTAACCGATGTGCTAACCAAGCAATGGAGTTTGATTTTCCTGAACCTGCGGAATGTTGAATTAAATAATTATGTCCGGCTTTGTGTTTTTTGGTATGTGCAATTAATTGACGAACTACATCCAGTTGATGATAGCGGGGGAAAATTAAGGTTTCTTTTTTTTGATAGTTAATTCCTGTGGCTGTGGGTGTTTTGATTTCTTCTATTTTTATGTGTAAAAATCGGGCTAATATATCTAATAAACTATCTTTTGCTAATACTTCTCGCCAAAAGTAACTGGTGCGATATTCGCCATTTTCCCCCGGTGGGTTGCCAGCACCGTGGTTATGGCCTTTGTTGAAGGGGAGGAAGTAAGTATTTTCTCCTGCTAGTTTGGTGGTCATCCATACTTCTTCTGTGTCTACGGCGAAGTGGACTAAGCACCGTTGTTTAAAGACAAATAGGGGGTCTTTGGGGTCTCTATCCTGTTTGTATTGGTGGATGGCGTTGAGGTAGGTTTGCTGGGTGAGGGGGTTTTTCAGTTCGATGGTGGCGATGGGTAGGCCGTTGATACTGAGGAGGATATCAGGGATTTTTCCGGTTTTAATTGTGACTTGGCGGGTGATGGTGAGGCGATTTTTTTGATACTGTGCCAAGGTGTCCGGGTTCATGGCGGTGTTGGGTTGGAAGTAGGCGATTCGTAAGGTTTTACCGTAGCATTTGAAACCATTACGGAGGACATCTAGCATTCCCCGGCTTTTGAGTTCTTTGGTGAGGCTATCTATAAGGATTTTTTGGGGGTCTTTATTGCTGGCTAGGCGTTGCCATTGTTTATCTTGGGTGGTTTGGATGAAGTTGATGATTTCTGTGGGGAAAAGGGCGGTTTCTGGGTCGTATTCTGCGGGGTTACTTTGCTGGTAGCCACTGTGTTGCAGTAGTTCTCTTTCGATGGTGTTTTCAAATTCTTTTTCCGTGTGCATTGGTGTATGACCAAATATTGTAAATATTTTCAGTATTATAAGTATAAAAGGTAGGTTTGGTTAAGGAACGCAACCCAACATTTAATTTACATATAAATATTTTAATTTTGTTGAGGTTTACTGTTTTAAAATTATGAATTGGGGTTGAGCCAATTTTCTACTTTTAAATTAGGAACGCGGGCAAATTCACGAACATTGGCGGTAATAACTGTTAGATTTAATGTCAACGCATGGGCAGCAATTAATAAGTCATTACCTCCAATAGGAGTTCCTTGTTGTTCTAAATCAGTGCGAATTTCTGCGTAGTATTGTTCTACAGGATGATTAAGGGGTAGGATTTCTATGCTATTTAAGATAATTTCCAGTTTTTCTATCAGTTTTGGTGAGTTCTTTTTTTTCGCTCCAAATCTTGATTCACAAGCGACAATAATACTTGTGCAAACTTTGTCTTCTCCGACTTCTTGAATTTTTGAAAATATCACTCCTCTAGGGTTTTTAATTAGTTCGGAAATGATGTTTGTATCTAACAAGTATAAATAAGTCATTTTTACAATTCAATATCATCTAAGGGTAATAATCCTGCGTCAACATCTGCAAAGTCTTCGTCCAGTGGTTCAAGGGTGGAAAGGGCTTGCAGGAGGGATTTTTTATGGATGGGGGAAATAATGGCGAAGGGGATACCATTTTGGATAATGGTCAGGGGTTCTCCTGTTTTTTGGGCTTGGTTAATTAGGGTTTGTAGGTTTTGAGGAAGTTCTGCAAGGGTGATTTGTGTCATGGTGGTTTCTGAGGTTAGGGAATATCAACTTGGCTTACATTTATTTTACCTGTGACGGCGTTGGTGATCAAGGCTGTGCGGTATTCTTTTAATATTTCTATGGCTTGTTGAATTTTGGTTTTTTGTTCTTCTATTTGGGCTGTTTTTTGGTCTAAATATTCAGCTATTTTTTGTTGTTCTTCAAGTGGTGGAATTGTAATAATTGTTTTAGCTAAGTGAGATGGTCCAAAATTTGGTTGACAAGAACCAGTCATTAATAAACTTAACTGCTCTCGTAAACACACAGATTGCAATATCCATTTTAAAAAAACTCTATCTGTACATAAATTTTCATGTTGATTAATTCTAATGGTACTCGTATTGAGTATTACTATTTCATCTGAAAGATATTCTGCAACTTTCCCCCAAGAATTACCAGAACTAGATAAAAGTAAATCATTCTTTCTTACTGTAAAGTGTTTGTAGTTCTTCTCGTAATCTTCTTGTTCAATGAATTTTTGATAATTGGAAAAGTCAATTCCTTTATCAGTGATATTTGTTACGCAAATAACTCTAATTCCATTATCTGAAAATTGCCAATTACGAAGTCCTGGACCTTCTTGAAAAAAAGCAGCCCTGATAAATTTTTGAACTTCCCAATGCTTTGGAATTTCACCTAACCACTCAATACCAGAATCTTTCATCGGGACATTTACATCTAGCCCTTTGGTGACAGCGTGACTAATAAGGGAGGTGCGTTTTTCGTCCAGTTTTTCTATCAGGGTTTCTTTCTTCGCTATCAGATCATCTATTTGTTTGGTTTTATAGTCTAAAAATCGGGCTATGTTTTCTTGTTCTTCTAATGGTGGTTCAACAACAGGTAAACTAATTAAAACGCTTGAATTAATTGCTGGATAGCTTACTCCTAACGAACTAGAAACAATCTCACCAATAAATCCTTCGCTTTGTAACAAATAACCAATATAGTTAGGATTTATGTTGATTTTTGGTCTAATGACTGCAAAACCAGTAGAAACAATTAAATTATTAGGTGGTTGCTTAATTGTAGCAATTGATTTTAAATAAGTTCTTACAGTAGAAACAATAGTATCTCCATCTTGTACTTTTCTTCTAGCACGAGAAGGAGCTTTATCAAAACTCATGTTTTCATAGTTTTTAATACCTGAAACTAAATCAACGCTGGAAATATCAACGTATTCTATTTCGTAATCAGGAGCAGTATTTTCTCCTAAAGATTCATCATTACAAGATGCAATATTTTTTAATCGTTTTACTTCCCAATGATTAGGAATCTCCCCCAACCACTCAACCCCAGAATCTTTATACTTATCATAACCCTGATACTTACCCATTTAACTAACTTCCCAATCTTCAAACTTTAACCCGTCAATTCTGCTAAACTCTCTCACATTATGAGTTACCAATATTAAATTATTCGCCAAAGCAATAGCAGCAATTTGTATATCATTGGAACTAATAGGAGTACCAATTTTAGTTAAATCAGCCCGAATTTGTCCATAAATTTCCGCACAATTATCATCAAAAGGTAAAGATAAAAATTGATATAAAAACAACTGTTGTATATTTAAACTTTTTTGAGGATTATTGCTACGCTTTGAGCCATAAAATAACTCAGCCTTCACCACAGAACAAACAGCAATCTTATTTGCTGCTATGCTGTCAAGACGGCGATTTATAGCAGAACCTTTATTCTTTAAATACACAATACAAGCATTAGTATCTAGTAAATAAATAAGTGGAGAATTACTCATCAAAAACACCTACTAAATCATTATCCCTATCATCAGTAATACCTTGTTCATCAAGGGTAAAATCTATATCCGCACAACTCCCCGCTAAATTTAATAACCCCCCAGAATGTAGGGGAAAATTTGCTGATAAAAAAGCCTTGAAAGCGACATCATCCTGAAAACCTAACATCTGTCTAAATTCATTAAAATTAATCAATCCTTCTAAAAAAGCTTCTAAAGCTAATTTATTCATAATCTTTTCGGATAAATCACCTAATTTATCCTGGATTTTATCTGTTAAATTATCTGGTACATTTATTGTGATTTGCATAATTTTAAAATCTCCCTAATTTGTATTTTTATTTTACAGCATATTCCAGGGAAGATGAAAACTTTTATTAACAATTTTCCCATCATACCCAAATCCCCGACTTCTAGCATCTATTGATAATTTATTAACCAATTTATTAAAATTTATTAAAAAGGTAAGATTATCAACCAATTTATTTAACGTGGTAATCAAAAAAATCGGGGATATTATCATTAAACTATTTCCCCCAACATCGCCATAATATCCGTTTCTAAAGATTTAATATCATCCTCAATAGCATCTAAATTTCTGGGTGGTTGATATACATAAAAATGCCGATTTAAAGGAATTTCGTACCCTACCTTAGTCTTATCAAAATCAATCCAAGCATCTGGAACATGGGGTAAAACTTCCTTTTCTAAATATTCTTGACAGTGGTTTTCTACTAACTTAATCAATTCATTGACACTCGCTTTTTCTCCATATTCCAAGGGTAAAGGTAAAGGAATATCATCTGGTAAAGGAACAATTTCTGTATCACGTAAATTACTATCAGGTTCAGGATTTCCTTTAGCATCTGTACAAATTTCTGCTTCTGGGTCAGTTTCTCCCAATGCTGCTAAAATCGCTTTTTTCACAGGTGCTTTTAATGTTAATCCTGCATTTTTTAACACCTTGTTTAAGTCAGTTTCAAACTCTGTCCGGGATAAATACAGTTTATTAGATTGCATATTTTTCAAAGCATCAATAATCTGTTCTTGGAGATTTTTACCCTCTAATATTTCTAACTGTTGTACTTTTTCATCCTTACGCTTTTTAGTGGTAGCTAAATTTTGAAAAGCTGTTTGTTCCCATAATCTCGCTAAACGTTCCTCACTGACTTGAAAATTTAATCTTAATGGACGTTCTACCGTAATCTTTAAAAAGCCAAATTCCCGATTATCAAAAATCTTAGAACATACTCGCTGTTCTATTTGTCCATCTGTTTCTACTTCACTAATACCATTATGTTGAAAATCTCCATATAATCGCACCAGTTCGGTAATATGTGCGGGGGATAATTCATTGCGTTTATTACCAAGACTCTTTTTCATTTTCTGGTAATGTTTTGTACCATCAATAAGCTGTACTTTACCTTTTCTATGATCCGCTTTTTTATTAGTAACTAACCAAATATAAGTGAAAATTCCGGTGTTATAAAACATCTGGTCAGGTAATGCAACCACCGCTTCTAACCAGTCATTTTCAATGATCTAGGACTTACGCATTGACAAAAAAATGAATCTATGTTGATGAAGCAGCACAAGCATTGGTAAGATTGTCCACAATGTAGTCGCGCACAACTAAAGTGAATAAGTTTCTTTGCACTTCATACCAATTA
>NZ_JADEVZ010000145.1 GCF_015207875.1 Dolichospermum sp. LEGE 00240 | reverse complement strand
CCCCTACCCCTATCCCGCATTAAAATAATGACGCTTGATGACGAATCAAGTTAAAAAATTCTTCACGGGTTTTGTGTTGTTCTTGGAAAATACCTACCATCGAACTGGTAACTGTCCAAGAACCAGGTTTTTGAACCCCCCGCATCACCATACACATATGAGTAGCTTCCATGACTACAGCCACACCTTTGGGTTCGAGGACTGCTTGTAGCGCCTCAGCAATTTGTCGAGTTAGTCTTTCTTGAACTTGCAATCGGCGAGAATACATTTCCACAATTCTTGCCAGTTTGCTTAATCCTACAACTTTTTGATTGGGAATATAAGCAACGTGCGCTCTACCCATGAATGGCAGCATATGATGTTCACACAGGCTAAAGAAGTTAATGTCTCTTACCAAAACCATTTCATCATGTCCTTCATCAAATATCGCACCATTGATGAGGTCTTCTAGAGATTGATTGTAGCCGCTGGTGAGAAATTTCATCGCCTTAGCTACGCGCTTGGGTGTTTTTAGCAGTCCTTCCCGTTCAGGGTCTTCTCCTAATCCCACTAACATTGTCCGCACAGCTTGCATCATCTCATCCATTGTTTCTTCCGACGGTGGATGTATTTCTGGTTCTTTGCCATTATGGGTATTGCGGTCTGGTCGGACATTGATAGCTTCTGCTAAGTCAGGAATGAGAGGCGATTGCGAGGTATTAGAACCGGTTGAACCAGCGATAGTCATGATTAAATTTTAGTAATTTTTCAGTTGTCAGTTGTCAGTTGTCAGTGGTAATTGATCATTTAAAGAGATAAATGAGGAAATTACCAATTAGAGAACACCAGCATTGGACATAATCGTCAATTCTTCAATTACTGCTTCTTGTGGTAATAAGACAGTGTGGAGAATTGTTTCGGCCACAATTTCTGGAGTTAACATTTGGGAACGGTCAAAGTTAGCTTGGACGGTTGGAGTATCCCAAATTGCTGTATTCACAGAACCAGGACAAATGGCAATGACGCGAATACCATTAGCCCGTTCTTCTTGTGCGAGGGTTTGGGAGAGGAAAAGAAGTCCTGCTTTGCTGACGCAGTAAGCACCCCAACCCGGAAAGGTTTGTTTGGCTGCTATAGAAGCAATGTTAATAATTGTGCCTTGCTCTTGTTGGCGCATTCCTGGCAAAATTCCCATCATGCACTGAAAGACACTGGTGAGGTTCAAGTCAATAACTTGTTGCCAGTCTTCCAAGGGTGTTTCACTCAGGTTGCCTGTATATCCAATTCCAGCGTTATTAATGAGAATATTTATGTTGCCAAATTTGTCAGCTATTCCTTGAATTTTGGATTTAACTTGGGTAACTTCAGCTAAGTCTAGACAAAAGGCTTGGGCTTCTACTCCTAACTCCTGTGCGGCTCTAGCTACAGACTCTAGTTTATCCTGAGAACGGCTGACTAATGCTACATCTATTCCAGCTTTTGCAAATGCTAAAGCTGTTGCTCTGCCAATTCCGCTACTAGCACCAGTAATTAAGGCGCGTCTTTTTTGCTCAGAATTCATAAAATCAAGTAAATACAAATGCCTATAGCTCTTGAAGATTGTTAAAAATCTTTAAGCAGCCATAGGCAATTATAGCATTGCTATTATTCTATACCATTTTCTTGAGTATTTTTAGTGGGCAAGTTCTGTGAAAACGCCGATATTACGGAATTTATCATAACGGAGTTGGCGGCGCTCGGCTGGGGTGAGACGGTTGAGTTCGTCTAAGTTTTCCACTAGGGCTTGTTTTAAGTTGGTAGCCGCTGTTAAGGGGTCTGAGTGTGCGCCACCCAAGGGTTCAGGGAGGATTTGGTCAATAATGCCCAAGTTTTTGAGGTCGTGGGAGATGATTTTCAAGGCTACAGCAGCTTGGGGAGATTTGCTGGCATCTTTCCATAAGATTGCGGCGCAAGCTTCGGGTGTAGCAACTGTATAAACTGAGTGTTCAAACATCAATAGGCGATCGCCTACACCAATACCCAAAGCCCCACCGGATCCACCTTCACCGATAACTGTACAAATGATGGGTACGTCAAAACTGAACATTTCTCGCAGGTTATAGGCGATCGCCTCTCCTTGTCCTTGATGTTCGGCTTCGATGCCTGCCCAAGCCCCAGGAGTATCAATAAAGGTCAAAATTGGCATACTAAATTTATTGGCGTGTTCCATGAGGCGCAGAGCCTTCCGGTAGCCACCAGGAGCAGCCATACCAAAGTTGCGGGCAACGTTGTCTTTAGTATCTCGACCTTTTTGATGTCCTAACATCATTACTGGTTGTCCAGCTATGCGACCAACGCCACCAACTAAAGCTGGATCATCGCCGCCACAGCGATCGCCATGTAATTCCATCCATTCATCGCTGATAGACTGGATATAATCTAAAGTGCTAGGCCGGCGAGGATGACGAGCTACCTGCAATCGTTGGGATGGTGTCAGACTACTAAAAATCTCTTCCCGCAATTGCGTCGCCCGCGTTTCTAGTTGGCGAATTTGTCCAGAAACATCAACACCATTTTCTTCAGCCAATTGGCGAATTTGGTCAATCCGAGTGGCCAGTTCTGCTAAAGGCTTTTCAAAATCTAACAGTAGGGGTTTGCGCTCAGTGGTTGCCATATTAAGGAAATAGGGAATAGGGAATAGGGAATAGGGAACAGGGAATAGGGAGAAGAGGAGAATATTGATCTTTGCTTTTACCTCTTGCCTCTTGCCTCTTGCCTCTTACCTCTTGACTAAACTAGTAATGGTCTAAAACCGTGTTTAATGGACACACGACCAATTTGCTCCATTTTGTCTACGGTAATCTGATTACGCCCCCAAGAAAAGTTTGTATATAACTTCTCAAATTCCAGCAGCATTGATTCGGCAAAACAGGCAAATAATTGCCGCCCTGGCACATCCATATTGACAATTTTCATGATTTTCCAGTCAATATCTAGGCAATGCTCCACAATGCCACCATTTAGTACATATACTCCCGGATGCTGAACTTTTGTGCCTAGGTTTTTAGGATAGCCACCATCAATCAATAGACAGGGTTGTTTTAATGTTGTTGGTTCAATTTCTACGCCTTTGGGCATACTCGCCACCCAGACGACAATATCCGCTTGGGGTAATGCTTCCTGTAACCCCATAATTTTACCCCGTCCTAGTTCTGCTTGTAGTTCTTGGAGACGTTCTTGATTTCTCGCAATTAATAGTAATTCTTGAACATCTGTTTTTTTATCTAGCCAGCGGGTGACTGCGCTGCCAATATCCCCCGTTGCACCGCACACAGCTACAGTTGCTTTGGACAATTCAATCCCTAGTTGTTGGGAAGCTTCTTCTACTTGCCGACAAATAATGTAAGCTGTATGAGTGTTGCCTGTGGTGAACCGTTCAAATTCTAGGTTAATATTGCGGACTTGTTTGAACTGCTCTAAATTAAAGTTCTCAAAAATAATTGAGGAAAATCCACCCAAGGCTGTAATATCAATTCCATGCTTTTGAGCATGAGCCATAGCATTAAGAATTTTGCGCGTTGCGGCTTTAATGCGGCGATTAGCCAGCATTTCCGGTAAAAAGCATGATTCTACATACTTTCCTTCTATTTTCTGCCCGGTGATACTGGTGACAGTGATATGATCAACTATTTGCGGCGGGGCGCTACACCAAAAGTCTAGCCCTTGATCGGCATATTCTGGATATCCCAATTCTTGAGCTACTGATTGAGCGTGTTCTAAACTAGTCAGATGTCCAATTAAACCAAACATGGAGTGATATATTAGGCGTGTGCTGTCGTGCAAAACCAATTTTGGATTTTAGATTTGAGATTTGAGATTTTGGAGAAATCAAAAAACTATGCCAACTTGGAATCAGAGATAATATCTAACTATTAAAAATACTACATAAGGTGTCCAGATAATTGGTAATTCGCAATTAAGTAGGTGGACGTGAGATAACCAAAATCTGTAAAGAAAGGTAAATAGGGCTTAAATCCTTTTTCCCCCTGCCCCCTGCTC